>DATBSS010000247.1:0-19331 GCA_036559665.1 Myxococcaceae bacterium | reverse complement strand
GTGGCCAAGTACCGGGAAGTGCTCGGGATTCTACCGTCTTCGAAGCGGAAACGGTACTTCTAGCCCCAAAGATGAGGTGTGGGGACAACACCTCCCTCTCAACTTCCGAGAATGCGAGTGAGGGAGATCTCCCTCTCCTTTTCAGCCCCCTGGAGTCGCCGATGAGCGTAGGCGGCATTGGTCCAAATCTCGCGGCAGTACTGGCCTCGGAGACCGCGACGGTGGCGGATGACGCGACCTGTGCGCGCGCAGTGGGAGGAGGGGCGGCTCGAGCGCAGACCGCCTTGGCCCAGCCTGCGGCGGGGACGGCTCGCACGCATGCCGGGTCGGCTGCGCCTGCCAGGACGGCCTCCGGGTCGCTCGCCGCCCGGGACTCTTTCACGCCTTCCAACCCCGACATCTCGATGCCCGACTTGGGCGACGCCACCGCGACCAAGTCGGCGGCGTACCAGGACGTCCAATCCGCCAGGAAGCAGCTCCGGCAGGCCAGGAACGAGACCCCCGGGAACGGCCACCGCCGCGCCGACATCCGGGAGGCCAAGCAGAACCTCCGCCAAGCCAAGGCCGCGCTGGAGGCCGAGCAGAGCGGTGGCGCCTCCGCCGCCGCGCGGGACGAGTTCGCGGACGGCGAAAAGGCCGGCTGGGGGGGGCGTGTCGACGCTGACGGCGCCATGGATGCCGTCGACGCGTGGGGCGAAGCCACTGACAATGGCGCCCACCAGTGGGGAGTCGATGGCGCCGACGGCGCCGGAGTCGATGGTGTCGATGGCGCTGCGGGTGCGGATGGTGCCCCGGGTGCCGACGCCGCGGATGCTCCCGGCGAGCCCACCGAAGCGGACCAGGTGCACGCCCTCGCAAACGGGGGGGAGCCGCTCGCGCTGGGGCACGAGGTTCCGTCCATCAACCAGCTCCACCCCAAGGGCAACGACGGGAACTACTACAACGGGGACATGAACTGCGCCCCGGCCGCGCTGGCGATGATCGCCCTCGGGAACCCGAACGCGGTGCTGGACGGGAAGCTGGTCTCCCACTACCCGGAAGCGGCGCTGATCAACCGGATCGGCGAGCACGCCCAGACGGATGCCCAGGGGACCGCCCCCAACGCCCTGATCGACACGGCGGAGGCGATGGGGTTCCAGACTTCCGCGAAGCTGGGCGGGCTGAACACCGACTTCTACGACCAGACACTGCAGCAGGGCGGCAGCATCATCGCCAACGGCGCCTACTACATCGGCGAGGAGCTGGCCGGCCACTTCGTGGCGGTTACCGGCAAGACCGCGAACGGCAACTACGTGGTGAACGACCCGCTGCAGGGCCGCCTGGAGTGGACGCCGCGCCAGCTGGACCTGTTCCTCCGGTCCAACCCGACCAACGGCGGCGTCTCCATCGGCTGCTGGTAGCCTCCCCCGGGAGTGCATCCGTTTGACGGCCGGAGCGGCACGCTCGCCCGGGCGACGGTTGCATTCCCAAAACCGACTGCGTCAGAGTGACGGGAGCGGCCGCAACGGCCGCGGCGGCACGTCAACCGGATGGGAGGCGCAGCGCGCATGCAGCTGAACATCACGTTCCGGAACCTCGATTCGTCGGACTCCCTCAAGGAATACGCGCAGGACAAGGTGGAGCGCGTCCACAAGTACCTGGACCGCGCGGGCGAGGCGCACGTGGTGCTCTCGCTCGAGCGGCACCTGCATCACGCGGACATCACCATCCAGTCTGGCGCCTGGCTGCTGCGCGGGCGCGAGAAGAGCGAGGACATGTACGCGTCCATCGACCTGGCGATGGACAAGATCGAGCGCCAGCTCCGCCGCTACAAGGAGAAGCTGAAGACGCACCACGGGCGCGAGCGCGTCCACCACCGCCAGGAGCTGATGAACCAGCTCCTCGTCCGCTACGACGTGGTGTCCATCCCGCCGCCCGAGGACGGACCCGCCGCTTCCCCCGCCCGCAAGGAGCCGGAGGCCCCGCCCGGCCCGACCATCGTCCGCACCAACGAGTTCCTCATCAAGCCGATGACGGTGGAGGACGCGGTGATGCAGATGGACCTGATGAACAACGACTTCCTGGTGTTCACCAACGCCGTCTCCAACGAGATGAACGTGGTGTACCGCCGGAAGGACGGGCTCTACGGGCTCATCGAAGCGTCGGCCGTGCCGCCGCGGGCCCAGGCAAGCGCGTCGTAGCGGCGGTGGGCGCGGACGGCGGGGCTTCCCGCTCCGCCTGTAGCTGCAGCCCGTGGCCGAAGGGGTAGCGCGAGAGGGAGACCGGGAGCCTTCCGGGCGTTCCCTGCTCGCCGAAGATGGACGCCACCGCCGCCTCGGTGGCCGAGGAGCGGTAGGAGTAGACCGCCAGCACCGCCTTCGCCTCCGGCACCCGCTCCACCAGGTAGGGCAGGCCCATGGAGACGACGATCACCGGGCGCCCGGCGGCGGACGCCATGGTCGCCAGCTCCAGCTGCCGGGAGTTGATCATCCCGACGATCACCACGTCCGCGCCCAGCGCCACCGCGCGCGCCTGCGCCCGCAGCGCCGCCCGCCGGGCCATGTTGGGGTAGGCCGGCGCCACCAGCACCTGCGCGCCGGGGACCCGCTCCCGCACTGCGGTGGCCAGCGAGGCCTCGGCGGTGATGACCGCGATGCGCTTGCCGGAGGCGGCCAGGGGGAGCGCGCCCTCGTCGGCGCGGATCAGCGTCACCGCGGACCGGGCGATGCGGAGGTCCACGTCGGACGGCCGGGAGCGCAATTCGTGCAGCCGCTCCTGGACGGGGGGCAGCGGTTCGAACAGGCCGCGGCGCGCCTTGGCGACCAGGATGCGGCGCACCGCCTCGTCCAGCCGGCGCGGCGGGATGTCCCCGTTCTGCGCCGCCAGCAGCAGCGCCCGGTACACCTCCAGCTTCTTCTCCGGCCGCCAGGGGATGAGCACCATGTCCGCGCCGGCCGCCACGGACATCACCGCCGCCCGGCCCACGCCGAAGCGCTGGGCAATGGCCTCCATCTCCAGCTCGTCGGTGAGCACCAGCCCGTTGAAGCCGATCTGCTTGCGGAGCAGGCCGCCCACCACCTGGGACGACACCGTGGCGGGCAACTCGGAGCTCCCGGTCAGCGCGGGGATGGCGACGTGCGCGGTCATCACCCCGTCCAGGCCGCGGTGGATGACCTCGGTGAAGGGGGCGATCTGCTCCATCAGCTCGGCGCGCGTCTCGCGCATCACCGGCATCGTGCGGTGGCTGTCGGCGTCCGTATTGCCGTGGCCGGGGAAGTGCTTGGCCACGGTGACCAGGCCCTCGTCCTGCTGGCCCCGGACGAAGGCCACTCCGAAGTCGGTCACCAGCTCCGGCCGGTCCCCGAAGGAGCGGATGCCGATCACCGGGTTACGCGGGTTGACGTTCACGTCCAGCACCGGGGCCAGGTTCATGTTGAACCCCAGCAGCTTGAGCGCGTGCGCCTGGGAGCGGCCGGCCTCGTAGGCCAGCGAGGCGGAGCGGGTGGCGCCCAGCGCCATGTTGCCCGGCAGCACCACCGCCCCGTCGCTGATCCGGACGACGTTGCCGCCCTCCTGGTCCACCGCGATGAAGGGGGGGATCCAGTCCGCCAGCAGCTCCCGCAGGCCGTCGTTGAGCCGGGCCACCTGCTCCGCGCTGACGATGTTGCGCTTGAACAGGCACACCCCGCCCGCCTGCCGGCCGCGGACCAGGTCGGACACCGATTCGTCCACGGAGGTGGCGCTGAAGCCCACCATCAGGAGCTGGCCGACCTTCTGCTGCACGGTCATCCGCTCCAGCCACGGGTCCGGATCGAACGGGGGGGTGGCGGGAGGCGCCTCCGGCGCAACGGTTGCGGCCGGGGCGGGTTCGGGCGCGGCGGCCGGCGTCCCGGCAAGCGCGGGGGACGCGCCGGCGGCGAGGACGGCGATCGCGACGAGCGGGAGGAACCTGGGCACGAGCCGCTCGATGCTAGTCGACCCTCCGCGCTCCCTCCAAAACCCGGCCGAGGGGGACCTTGCAGCTTGCGGAGAGTGTTGTCTAAATGCGCGTCCCGAGGTGACGATGAAGATCGCCGAGTTCCTCTCTCCCAACGCCGTCATCTCGGACCTGCACGCCGCCAGCAAGCCGGACGTGCTCAGCGAACTGTCCGCGTCTTTAGCCCGGTCGCAACCCACCCTGCGCCAGGAGCGGCTGGTGGAGGTCCTGAGGGAGCGGGAGAAGCTGGGTTCCACCGGGATCGGCGAAGGCGTGGCCATCCCGCACGGCAAGCTCAACGGGCTGTCGCAGCTCTGCGCGTCGTTCGGCGTCTCGCGCAAGGGCGTGGACTTCGACGCCATCGACGGCAAGCCCACCCACCTCTTCTTCGCCCTGGTGGCGCCGGAGAACTCGGCCGGGATCCACCTCAAGGCGCTGGCCCGCATCTCCCGTCTGTTCAAGAACCCACGCTTCCGGGAGTCCATCCTCAAGGCCAACACCCCGGAGCAGATCTACAGCCTGATCGCCGAGGAAGACGCGCGCGCGTAGCATGGACGTCGTCATCCGGCCGGTACACGACGGTTTCCTCCGGAAGGTCGTCTTCCCCGCCTTCGAGGCGGGCGTGTTGGACGCGAGCTCCGGCGTGGAGCTGCTGCTCAAGCAGGTGAAGGACGAGGCCACCCGGGTGTCGCTGGAGATCCTGGCGGACAGCGGGCTGGAGGGCAGCTTCTTCGGCCTGGACGCCGAGCGCTGGGTGGACGCCGTCTACCGGCTCCTCTTCCTGGAGTGGAAGCAGAAGAAGGAGAGCTGGCACGTGGCCCGCGAGTACCTGGGCTACGCCGGCGACTGGCACGAGACGCTGCACCTGGCCCTGATGCTGGAGCACCCGCGCTATCCGTACTGGGACGAGCGGGAGGCGGCCGCCGTGCGCGAGGCCTGCGTGGACGCGCCCTACGCCGACCTCGGGTTGGCCGCGCTGGTGTGCGGGCTGTGGGACCCGTTCCCATCCTTCCCGCCGGACCAGGTGATCTCCACCATCGGCCGCGGCGCCTACCGCCCGACCGAGGAGGTGGCGGTGGCCGACTGGTGCTACCGGAGCGCGGACGCGGTGGGCCACTGGAACCAGCAGCTCGCCACCAAGCTGACCCGGCTGCTCAAGCGTGAGGAGACGCGGCTGCGCCCACTGGAGATGCCGGAGTCCAAGGACGTCCTCGACTACTGGCTGGGCCACGCCCCCGAACCGCCCGTCCTCACCGTGGCCTTCTCCGGGTTGGGGCGCCGGGCCGCGGAGTGGGTACGCGACATCGGCTCGCTGGTGCGGCAGGTGCACCGGGCGGCCGAGGCCCGGCAGGGGCTCACCTCCATCGTCACCGCGCGCGGCAGCAGCCAGATCCGGGAGGACTAGGAGCCGCGTTCAGCTCCGGGAGTCCAGCAGGATGGTCACCGGCCCGTCATTCACCAGCGCCACCTTCATGTCCGCCGCGAACACCCCCTCGCCCACGGTGAGGCCCGCCGCCCGGAGCGCCTGGCAGGTCTGGAGGTAGAGCGCCTTCGCCGCCTCCGGCTCGCACGCGTCGATGAAGCTGGGCCGCCGTCCCTTCCGCGCGTCACCGTAGAGCGTGAACTGGCTGACCACGATGCAGGCGCGCGAGGTGTCCAGGAGGCTCTTGTTCATCTTCCCCTGGTCGTCTTCGAAGATGCGCAGGTTGGCCAGCTTGTCCGCCATCCAGGCCACGTCCTTCGCCTCGTCGCCCTTGCCCACGCCGAGCAGGACCAGCAAGCCCGGGCCGATCTCGCTCACCCGCTTCCCCTCCACCGTCACGCTTGCTTCCAGCACCCGCTGCACCACCGCTCGCATGCGCCCGTCCTCACTCCTGGCCGGGCGCGAGCGCGTCCCGCAGCGCGTCGCCCAGCAGATTCAATCCCAGCACGGTGGCCGCCAGGCAGAGCCCGGGAAAGAGCGCCACGTGCGGCGCCACCAACAGGTATTGCGAGCCCTGGTCGATCAGCGCGCCCCAGGACGGCGTCCCCGGCGGGGCGCCCAGGCCCAGGAAGCTCAAGGACGCCTCGGCGAGGATGGCCGCCGGCACTCCGAACGTCGCCTGCACCAGCAGCGGCCCGGCGGCGTTGGGGAGCAGGTGCCGGAGCGCGATGCGCGCGGGTGACGCGCCCAGGACCCGGGCCGCGGACACGTACTCGCGCGAGAGCAACCAGCGGACCTGGGCGCGCGCCAGCCGGGCGTAGCCGGTCCAGCCGGAGAAGGTGAGCGCCAGGACCACGTTCCGCAGCGACGGGCCGAGCACGCTGGAGATGAAGATGGCCAGGAGCAGGCCGGGGAAGGCCAGCACCACGTCCACCGCGCGCATCAGCAGCTCCTCCAGCGCGCCGCCGGACAGCCCGGCCACGGCGCCCACCAGCACACCCAGGGCCGCCGCCGCGACCACCGAGCCCAGGCTCACCACCAGCGAGACGCGCGCGCCGGCCAGGAGCTGCGCCAGCACGTCCACGCCGTTCTCGCCCGCGCCCAGCCAGTGGGCGTGGCCGGGCGGCTGGAGCTCGCGCGGGAGGTCGATGGCCGTCGGGTCCACGGGCGAGAGCCAGGGCCCCACCAGCGCCAGCAGCAGCCACGCCGCCGCCACCAGCGCGCCGCCGCGCCCGGCCGGGCCCAGCCGCCGGAGGAGCCGGGACAGGCGCGTCACCGGGCCCTCGCGCGCGGGTCCACCGCCGCCACCGCCGCGTCCGCCAGGGCATTGATGACGATGTAGAGCGAGGTCGCCACCAGCACCACCGCCCGGACGGTGTTGTAGTCGCGGCGCTCGATGCCGGTGACCAGCAGCGTCCCCATCCCCGGCCAGCTGAACACCTTCTCCGTCACCACCGCGCCGCCCAGGAGAGCGCCCAACTCCAGGCCCAGCACCGTCAAGAGGGGGACGAGGGCCCCGGGCAGCGCGTGGCGCAGCACCACCGCCCACTCGGGGAGCCCCTTGGCGCGGGCGGTCCGCACGTGGTCCTCCGCCAGCGCGTCCGCTACCGCGCCGCGGGTGATGCGGGTGAGGAAGCCCGCCAGCGGCAGTCCCAGCGTGGCCGCCGGGAGCAGGAGGTGGGCGAACGAACCCGCCCCGGACACCGGCAGCCACTTCAACCGCAGCGCGAAGAGGATGATCAGCATCGGCCCCAGCCAGAAGCGCGGCAGCGCGGCGAACGCCACCGCCCCCGCCGTGGCCGTCGCATCCAGGGCTCGCCCCCGGCGCGCGGCCGCCGCCGTCCCCGCGGGCAGGGCGACGCAGAGGGCCAACAGCAGCGCCGCGCCGGTGAGCAGCGCGGTCTGCGGCAGGGCGCGGGCGATCTGCGGCCACACCGGCTCCCGGAAGGGCGGCACGGAGGAGCGCAGCCGGAAGGTGGCGAAGTCGCGCGCGAAGCCCCAGAGCTGGGCGTACCAGGGCTGGTCCAGGCCCATCGCCGTCCGGAGCGCCGCCCGGTCCACCGCGGTCGCCTGCTCTCCCAGGAGGAGGTCGACCGGGTCGCCGGGGACCAGGAACAGGAAGCTGGAGACCAGGACGAAGGCGCCGGCCAGGGACCCGGCCGCGCCCAGGAGCCGCCGCGTCACGGCGCCACCTCCTCCATCTCCGCCAGCGGGCGGAAGAAGCCGTGCGCCGACGGGTGATAGCCGCGCACCCGCGAGGAGACCACGCTCACCACGTCCTCGTGCCAGAGGGGGATGACGGGCAGCGCCTCCGCCTCCATCGCCTGGGCCTGGGCGTAGAGCGCGGCGCGCGAGGCCGGGTCCACCACCGCCGCCCGCTCCAGCAGCGCGTCCAGCGGGCCGTCCCGGAAACCGCCGCGGTTGAAGCCGGTGAAGCCGTTCGCCGCTTCGGGGACCTGGCTGGAGGCGAAGGCGCGGCGCATCAGGTCCGGCTCGATGACCGACGCCCACTTCAGCTGCGCCAGCTCGAAGTTGCCGTGGTTGACGTCCCGGAAGAAGACGCCGAACTCGAGCGGCTGCACCTCCAGGGACACGCCGACCGCCCGGAGCTCGGCTTGCAACACCAGCCCGAGGGTGCGGCGCAGCCGATCCGTGGAGGTCTTCAGTGTCAGGTGCAGCCTCAGGCCGTCTGGTCCCCGCCGCGGGAAGCCGGCCTCGTCCAGCAGGCGCTCGGCGCGCGCCGGGTCGTACGCGCACCCCGGTACCGGGGCGTAGGCCCAGTGCGTCTCCGGGAGGAACCCCTGGGCCGGCCTCGCCAGCCCGGACAGCTTGTGCCGGACGATCGACGCCCGGTCGACGGCGTGGCAAAGCGCCCGCCGTACCCTCGGGTCCGCGGTCGGCCCGCCTCGCACGTTGGGCACCAGGTAGGCGAGCCCCGTCCCCGGCGCCGTCACCACCGACAGCGACCGCTCCCGCCGCACCGCCGGGAGGATGGCCGGCGACAGCCCGCCGATCAGGAGATCGGCCTGGCCGTCCAGCAGCTCCAGCACGCGCGCCGTCTCGTCCCGGACCACCCGGATGGTCAGGGAGCGGACCTTCGGCGCGTCCCGGTGGAAGCCCATGAAAGGCACGAGCTGGATGGCGTCGCGCCCGGGCGGCGCGGCGAGTTGGAAGGGGCCGGCGCCCACCGGCGCTCGCACCTCCGCGCCGGAGCGGGCCAGCGCGCGCGGGAGGATGCCCAGGGACAGCTCGGCCAGCAGCGGCCGGAAGGGTTCGTCCAGGTGGAACCGCACCGTGCGTGCGTCCACCGCCTCCACCCGGGTGATGCGCTCGAAGGCGCGGCGGCGCGGCGAGCCCAGGCGTGGGTCCATCACCGACTCGAAGGTCGCCACCACGTCCTCGGCGGTCAGGGAAGAGCCGTCGTGGAACCGGAGGTTCTGGCGGAGCCTGAATTCGACGGTGCGCTCGTCCGGCCATACAAACGATTCGGCGAGGTCCGGAACCGGACGGCACGCGTCGTCGAACGTGAGGAGCCCTGGGGTGATGAGCTGCGAGATGCGCTGCCCGGAGGCGGAGAGCGCCATCCGGTCGTCGAGGGCGTCCGGTTCCGCCTCGACCAGCATCGTGACTCCGGGCGGACGTGGAGCACCGCGGCACGCGGACGCGACCGCGGCGATGCTGATCGCCAGCAGACAGCCTTTGCCTACATTGCGGCGGCCGTTCACCGTTTCGATAATTGCGTCTCGCGAACGTCGGGGGAATTTCTGGTGCTGAGCAGTTCGAGGGTCTCCATGGTCCCCGCGGCGATCGCCGCCGCGTTGTTGTGCGCCTCCGCGCCTGCCTTTGCGGGCAAGGACGCCGAGCGCGCCGCGCTCAAGAAGGCGCTGCTCGAGGTCCTGGACCGGCCGACGCTGAAGTCGGCGCGGGTCTCGTTCGAGCTGGACAGCCTCGACACCGGCGAGCGCCTCCTCCAGCAGAACGCGGACGAGCTGCTCAACCCGGCGTCCAACGTGAAGCTGGTCACCGCCGCAGCGGCGCTGTGGAAGCTGGGCCCCGAGTACCGCTTCGAGACCGAGTTCCTCACCGACGCCGAGGTGCGCGAAGGCAAGGCACGGGTGCTCTACGTCCGCGGCAAGGGCGATCCGTCGATCACCAACGAGCGGCTGTACGGGATGGTGACGGAGATCCTCCACACCGGCTTGCGCGAGGTGGGCGAGCTGGTGGTGGACGAGAGCTGGTTCGACGGCGAGCGCATGGCGCCGGGGTTCGACCAGGACAAGTCCGACCGCTCCTACAACGCGCCCACCGGGGCGGTGTCCATCAACTGGAACTCGGTAGGGGTCTACGTCCGCGCCGGGACCGGGCCCGGCCAGAAGGCGGTCGTGGAGATGGAGCCGGCCAGCGACTACTTCGTGGTCGAGAACGGGCTGGTCACCGGGAGCCGGAGGTACCGCCGGTTCAACATCTCCTCGGACCCGGCGCCGGACAACAAGCAGCGCATCGTGGTGCGCGGCGCCATCCCGCCCGACCAGGGGGCGATCGCCACCTACAAGAAGATCGACAACCCGCCCTTCTACTTCGGCCACACCCTCAAGCAGATGCTGGTCATGCGGGGGATCAAGGTCCACGGGCGGGTGCGCGCGGGCGGCACGCCGGACGGGGCGAAGCTGCTCACGGTCAGCCAGTCGGAGACCTTCGACCTCATCCTCAAGCGGATGAACAAGCACTCCTCCAACTTCGTGGCGGAGATGCTGATCAAGACGCTGGGCGCGGAGGTGGGCGGCAAGCCGGGCACCTTTGCCAAGGGCATCGATGTGGTGGAGGACTTCCTGGAGAAGGAGGTCGGCATCCCCCGCGGCACCTACGTGATGAAGAACGGGTCTGGCATCAACGACACCAACCGGTTCTCCGCCGCGCAGTTCACGAAGGTCCTCCGCTACATGTTCGCCAGCGAGGCCTACGCGCCGGAGTACATCTCCGCCCTGGGCATCGCCGGGAAGGACGGCACGCTCAAGTACCGCTTCGAAGGGTCGGATGCAGTGGGGCGGCTGCGCGCCAAGACCGGCACGCTGTTCAACGTCACCGCGCTATCCGGCTACGTGCAGGCGGTGGGCGGGGAGCGCTTCATCTTCTCAGTGCTGGTGAACGACTTCCCCGGCCGCGTCGGCCCGGTGGTGGAGAACGTCGACGCGCTGGGCGCGGCGGTGGCGGCGTACGGTACCGCCAGCGGGCCGCAGAACGCGGTGGCGGCGATCTCCGGGCCGCAGGCGGTGCTGGCCTCCGCGGATGAGGCGAAGACCCGGATCAAGACCTATCTCGCGCTCGGGCGGCAGAAGGACAAGCGCAACATCTCCTTCCTCCGCACGGTGTGGCGGAGCGAGAAGGACCCCGCGGTGCGCGCGGTGGTGGCGGAGTCCATCTACCGGTCGGACCCGGAGGACTACCTGGGCGCGCGGACGCTGCTGGACAGCGTGAGCGGGACGCCGGAGGTCTACGGGCGGCTGCGCTCGCTGGCAAAGGAGATGAGCATCGACGTCCCGGCCGTGCCCGCGGTGGTGGAGGTCGCGGCCCAGGGGAACGCGGAGGCGCTCAGCAAGCTGCTGGAGCTGGTGCGGGGGTCTTCGGGTGACGCGGTGGCGGAGAAGGAGGTCTCCAGCGCGCTCTCCGAGGTGGGGCGCACCGCGCCGGAGGAGCTGATCCTCGCGCTGCGCAACGCGCCCATCCAGGACCGCGACGCGGCGGTGGCCATGCTCGCCCGTGGCCTGGTGCGCGCCGCGGACGCAGACCACCCGTTCTGGCCCGCGCTCCGCAAGTCCATGGGCGCGGTGGACTTCGCCACCGCCACCTTCGCCAAGCAGGTGGACGCCACCCTCTCCTTGAAGATCGCCGAGGAGAAGGCGCCCAAGGCGGTCGCCACCCAGACCCCGGACTCCCCCACCGGGAGCGCCCGCGACGCCACCGCCGAGACCCGCCCGGGCGGGTAGCTACTTCACCTCCTCGAAGTCGCCCGGCTTCCAGGAGCCGTCGAAGGCCTTCCCGGTGGGCCCGTAGATCCGGAAGTACGCGAACCAGCCCTTGCCGGGCACGGTCTTGATCCACTGCCCCTCCAGGCCTTCCGGGGCCGTGGGACCGAAGAAGAGCTGCACGCTCCCGTCTTCGGGGTCCGGCCGGAATTCCCCGGCCAGCGAGCGGAGCGCCGCCTTGTCCAGGTCGGTCTGTACCTGGGACCGGGTCTCCGCGTCGTAGGCCGTCACGGACCAGAAGAGGCTGGCCGGCACCGGTTGAGGGACGCGCAGGCGGTAGGTCTTGTCGCCATCGAGGAAGGCGCCGTCACGGTCCCACGCGCTCAAGAAGTAGGTGGAGCCCGATCCCACCTGCCGCCGGAACATCGCCGGTGAGGAGACGATCGCCTGGATGAACCACCGGTCCCGTGCCGCGGTATCGAGGTACGACGGGGATTCGAAGTTTCCGTTCTGCGGGACCAGCCCTACCCACTCCCATCGGCGGTCGCCGAAGACCTCGATGTCGGAGCGTGTCGAACAGAAGGCCTCCTCCAGCATCTGGTCCCGGCCCTGCCTGGCCGCGTCCTCGAGGATCTGCTTCATCCGGTCGTCCGGCTGAAAGGGCTTTTCCTTCTCGATGCCCAGGCTCGCGAGCGCTCCGTACATGGGGCGGAACTCCTTCACCGGGGGCTCGAAGATCAGGATCTCGTGCAGCTTCTGCCAGTACTGGAGGTTGTCCTCCCAGCGCAGGCACGTCGCGTCCGAGGGCCGCCCGGTGACGTCCATGAACTTCATCGTGCGGGGACCCTCCGGGCCCTGCGAGAGCGGATACACCTGGATGCGCCGCAGGGCTCTCAAGGCGGCGTCGAAGTCGCCGCCGATCGGCATCGCCCGGAACGCGAGGAGGACCTTCAGCGTGAAGGCGTGGGCCGCGTGGTAACCGGCCGGCGCCTTCTCCTTGTAACCGGGAGGAAGGAGGAGGTACCGGCCGCCCTTGCCGGCGTCCGGCCCGGGCAACCCCATGTCGACGATCCAGCGCTGGTGATGGTCATCGGCCAGGCCGATGAACGGGCCTTCCGGCATGTCGATGACGAGCGGTCCGGTGTCGTGCAGGTCGGCGACCCCGCAGGCGTACGGAGTGTCGGAATTGGCGGTGAAGATCACCTGCCGGGGGCTCGCCTGCATCAGCAGGATCGCCTCGCTGTCCGGGACGCCCATGGACCGGTTCCCGTTCATGATCCCTTCCGCCGACACCGTCGGGTAGAAGAAGCGATAGGCGGCGGTCGCTTGCTGCAGGTCCCGGGCGTCGCGCAGGGCGCCCGCCGCTTGCTCCGTTGGATATCCGTGATGGAATTCCGTCGTCGTCCCCATGAGGTTCCTCCGTCAGGGAGGAAGGTGGGGACGCCCGGCGCTCAGGACATCGGCATCGGCGCCGCCATCCAATCCACCACCGCCCGCGTGAACGCCTCCGGCTCCTCGAGGAAGGGCTGGTGGCCGCTCCGCTCGAAGAGACGGAAGGTGGCGGTGGGGAGCTTCGGGAGCACGTCCGCCCAGAGGGTGTGCGGCACGATGTAGTCGCTGCGGCCGTGCGTGAGCAGGAGCGGGACGCGCAGCGCCGCGCCCGAGGTGACCTCCCACACCCGCTCGATGGGGAGCCTGGCTACTTCGGCGGCGCGGCCTGCTTCGCGCGGGGAGGCCTGAAAATCGGCATCCCGCGCTCGCCCACCTGTCAGACAGCCCTGATATAGGGGCCGCGTTCCGATCCTGGAAGGATCGGGGCAGGACGTTCACAACTCGCCCGTGGTGGGTGGGTTCTCGAGAAAGGTGGGACAGATATGGCGGGTGGCGGCGTCAACAAGGTGATCTTGATCGGCAACCTGGGGCGGGATCCGGAGGTGCGGTTCACCCCCAGCGGTCAGGCGGTGGCGAACTTCACCGTCGCGACCAACGACTCCTGGACCGACAAGCAGGGGCAGAAGCAGGAGCGGACGGAGTGGCACCGCATCGTGGTCTGGGGAAAGCTCGCCGAGCTGTGCGGCGAATACCTCTCCAAGGGCCGCCAGTGCTTCATCGAGGGCCGCCTGCAGACGCGGGAGTGGACCGACAAGGAAGGGAAGAAGAACTACACCACCGAGGTGGTCGCCCAGACCGTGCAGTTCCTGGGCGGGCGGGGCGAAGGCGCGGGCCCGCGGCCGAGGGCGCAGAACGGGTCGCAGGACTACGGCTCGCCGCCTCCGGGGATGGAGGACGGGGTATCGCACGCCAACGGGTCGGCGCCGGCCGGCGGGCCTCCGCCGGAGGACGACATCCCTTTCTAGGCGGAAGCGCCTGGGCGGGCCGCGGGCGCTTCGCGGCCCTACAATCGCGACATGGCCGATGAGTTGGTGAGCGCCCTGCTCCGGGCGGAGGATCTGCGCGTGGTGCTCGCGCTCACCGGCGACCTGAGCCGGCGGGCGCGGGAGCTGGCGGGGATGCGCCCGGGGTCGGCGGCGATGCTGGCCCAGGGGCTCACCGCCGGCCTCCTGCTGTCCGCGCTGCAGAAGGAGCGCACCCGGCTGAACCTCCAGCTGGAGTGCGACGGGCCGCTGCGCGGCCTGTTCGTGGACGCCAGCAGCTCCGGCGAGGTGCGGGGCTACGCGAAGAATCCGCACGTGGAGCACATCGGCGGGGAAGGAGAGTTCCGCTGGCGGCCGGTGCTGGGGAACACGGGGTTCCTCTCCGTCCTGCGGGACCAGGGAGGCGGGGAGTACTACCGCTCCTCGGTGCAGCTGGGCCGGTTCGACCTGGCGCAGGACCTGGAGTCGTTCTTCGCGGACTCGGAGCAGATCCGCACCGAGGTGATGCTGGGCGCGGTGGCGGAGGGCGAAGAGCCGCTGGCGGTGGTGGGCGGAGTGCTGGTGCAGCCGTTGCCGGGCGGCGATTTGGAGGTGCTGGCCGCGCACGGCGCGCGGCTGGAGGCGCCGGGGACGTTCCAGGCCGCGCTGCAGGCCGGAGGCCGCTCGGGCGCGGCGGCAGCGGTGAAGGCGCTCTTTCCCGGGTCGGACCTGGAGGTCCTGGCGCGGTACCCGGTGACGTTCCAGTGCAGTTGCTCCAGGGAGCGGGTGAAGAACGCGCTGCTCGCCATGGGGAGGGTGGAGCTGGATGACCTTCTGGCCAAGGACGGGCAAGCGGAGGTCACCTGCCAGTTCTGCTCCACCCGCTACACCGTCAGCGGGGAGGAGATCCGGCAACTGCTCGAGGCGGGCCGAAGCTCTTAGTTCGCGGACGTCCTCCGCTATCGGGAGGCGGATGACCTAGTAGAACGCCGCCACGGTGAGGGCCAGAAAGGTGAGCAGCGTCACCGGCCAGAACAAGAGCTTCGGCAGGAGGTTGTCGCCCAGGTGGACCCAGCTGCGGGTCCCCACCCGCACCCGGGTGACGGCGATCGCGTTGGCGGCCACCAGGATGATGGTGGCGTAGGACACGAAGTAGAACAGCTCCAGGAAGATGATCTCGTACGCCGCCACCCGGCTGCGCATGTTGTTGTGCGCGACGAGGATGACGAACAGGGTGCCGGCCGCCACGCTGAGCGCGGTCATCGGCTTGAACCCGAAGCGGTCGCGCTCCTTGTCGTCGCGCCGGCCGCAGAGCAACAGCACGAACAAGATGCAGTTCACCACCGCGAGCGGCATCAGCGAGGCGAAGAACGGGTCCAGGAAGTCCCGCTTGGCGACCACGTTGAAGCCCAGCTCCGGCGAGTCCAACTTCCCGGCGAAGGTGGAGATCCCGAAGTCGGAGCCCAGCCGGCTCCGGTCGTAGTCGAAGAAGGACTGCTGGATGCTCCACCCGGGCAGCGAGAGGCCGGACGACAGCCCCGGCAGCGACCCTGGGATCATCAGCGAGTAGGAGTCCAGGTCCGGCACCAGCACGATCGCCTTGTCCAACTCCTTGTGCCAGAGGCGGATCCGCAACGAGGCGCCGTCGAACGGGTACCGGGACGCGTCGCTGTACGCCTGCCGCAAGGTGGCGCGGAAGGACCAGCCGGTGACGTCGGTGGTGGCGTCCGTGCGGTGGTACGCCTCGGCGAACGAGATCTGCTCCGCGTCGGGGAAGATGAACCCGCGCGCGATGGGGTCCCCGGCGCCCTTCTCGTACTTCTGCCACACCAGCCCGGTCACCACCGCCTCGCCGGGGCGCGACAGGTTCAGGGTGGACACGTAGATCCCCGCGGGGACGAACGTCGCCGGCACCGTCTTGACGCCCTGGACCTGGTTGGCGTTGGCGGCCTCCAGCGCGCGCAGCGTGGCGCGGTCGAAGATCTCCTGCCGGCCGGCCGGCACCGCCACCCGCGCCGCCCGCAGCTGGCTCCAGATCACCCCCAGCCCGACGGCGAGCAGCAGCGAGAGCGAGATCGACGCCATCCAAAGCCGCCCGGCGTCCAGCGTCTCCACCCGGAGCGCCACGCACAGCACCAGCGCCAGGGTCAGCATCCCGGCCAGGAAGACCTGGAACTGCTCTCTCTGGAGATCGCGCGGCGGCGCCAGCAGTTCCGCCTTCTCGTAGACCAGGGCCAGCACCCACCCGTTCACCGGTACCGGCTCGCAGAACACCCAGGCCGGCTTGCCGGTCAGCTCGCTGGTGATCTCCGCCTCCCCGGCCCGCCCTGCCAGCGCATGACGCGCGCACTCGCGCAGCCCGCGATCCCGCCGCTCGGCGGCGACTTCGAACACGGTCCGGAGCTTCTGCACGTACTGCCCCAGCGGATGGCTGACGTAGGTGCCGCCTGCGGAGAGCAGGTACCCGTAGTGGGAGCGCCCGGCGGTGAGCCCGGAGATCGTCTCCTGGAGGGCGCCCACCGAGCTGTTGATCCGCACCACCCCGCTCGGCAACCGCCGGGTCGCGCCCTTGCCCGGGCCACCCCCGCCGGCGGCGTAGAAGGGCGTGCCGATGCCGATGATCAGCTCTCCGGAGGCGTGGCCCAGCTCGGGCTCGATCCAGCCCAGACCGCGCACCAGGGGCGAACGGAACCATTCGCGCTGGCGATAGTCCCCGTATCGCTCGCGCTGGTAGAGGCGGATGTCGCCGGTCTGCCGCAGGTAGTGCGGCGCGAACAGCTCCAGGTCCGGCTGGTACGCATGGGGGACATAGGCGATGCCGGCCTCGAGGACGAACGGGTTCGACTCCACCGCCTGCTTCAGGCGCGCGCCCATCTCCTCCGGCGCGTATCGCCGCGCGCCGGTGTCCGTGGCCAGGCCGGTGACCAGCGGCACCAGCGGGGCCAGCGTCCTGTCCAGCGCGCGGGCGCCGTTGGCCGCCTCCTTCGCCGCGGTGTCGTGCCGCTCGCCCTCCAGGAGCAGCCGGTGGCCCCGCTCGGTCACGGCCAGCACCACCAGGAGTCCCGCGCTCAAGGTGGTGAGCAGCATCAGCCCCCGGCGCGGCGTCATTCCACGAAGCCACGGCGGCCCGCGCCGGGGAGCGGGCTCCGGCGGAGGTCCTCCCTCGGGCGCGGAAACGGCCGCGGGCTCGGGCGCGCCGCTCATGGCTTCACCGGAAGGGGAGCGGACCAGGCATTGCCCCAGCCTTTGTACAACCCCTCGACGAGCTGGGCCCACTCCAGCTTGCTGCGCCCCAGCGGGAACGGCACCGCGGGCGTCTGGCGGTCGCTCCACACCACCGTGAACTGCCCGTTGGGCTCGATCTGGCCCAATCGCGGCGTCTTCCACAGGTGGAGGTTCCTCGGGTCCACATAGACGGCGCCCTCGGGGGCCGTGAGCTCCTGGGCGCGCATCGCCACCAGCACCGGTTCGGCCTCGTCGGTGCCGGCCGCCTCCACCGCCTGCGCCCAGAGGTGGACCCCCACGTACGCTGCCTCCATTGGATCGTCGGTGACCCGGCCGGCCCCGAAGCGCCGCCGGAAGCGCTCGACGAACGCCCGGTTCGTCTCCCCGGCCAGCGACTCGAAATAGCTCCACGCCGCATAGTCGCCGGCGAAGTCCCGCGGGCCCGAAGCCTGGAGCTCCGCCTCCGCGATGCTGAACGAGACCGCCGGGATCTTCTCCGGGGTGATCCCCGCCTCGCGCAGCGCGCGGAAGAACGCGGCGTTGGTGTCCCCGTTGATGGTGTTGAGGATTACCGCCGGCTTGACGGCGGCGATCTGCTCCACCACCGCCTTCACGTCGGTGGCACCGAGCGGCAGGTATGCCTCGCCCACCACGGTGCCGTGCACCATCTCCAGGTGATCCCGGATGAGCTGGTTGGCGATGCGCGGGAAGATGTAGTCCGACCCGACCAGGAAGACGCGCTGGCCCAGGTGCTCCATCGCCCAGTCCACCGCGGGGAGGATCTGCTGGTTGGGCGTCGCCCCGCAGTGGACGATGTAGGGGGAGTCCTCCAGGCCCTCGTACTGGAGCGGGTAGAAGTACGGGATCTTCCCGCGCTCCACGGCCGGCCTCACGCTCCTCCGGCACGCCGAGGTCCAGCAGCCGAACAGCGCGCTGATCCGCTCCTGCTCGATGAGGCGCTGCGCCTCGCGCAGGGCGGTGGAGCCGTCCGAGGCCGAGTCGGCGAGCACGGCCTCCACCGGCCGGCCGAGCACGCCTCCCTGGGCATTGAGCTCATCGATCGCCAGCAGCGTCGCCTGCTGCACCGGCACCTCGCTGGCCGACATGGTCCCGGTGAGCGAGTGCAGCACGCCCACCCGCAACGGCCGTGGCCGGCTGCGCCAAAAGGCGAAGGCGCCGGCGGCGATCGCCACCGCGGAGATCGCGATCAGCGCCTTCACCATGCGTGGAGATGTGAAAGGCATCCGGTGAAGCCCTCGGCTCGAGACGGGACGTCGAATTGCGATCTCTGCCTAGCGTATGTCAACCTTTCAACATTCCCTTCCCCGCGGCGATCAGCACGACACTGCAAAACGGGAGATCCGCGCGCTCAGCGCGCTGGATGCTCGCGCTCGCCTGCGTTCCGGCGGTGGCCCTCGCCGGGCCCAGCATGCTGGTGGACGGCCGGATCTGGAGCGCCCGGGAGGCCCCGTCGCTGGGCCGCGGCTACTCGCTCTCCACCAACACCTTCCGATCCACCTGCCTGGAGAGCGCGCCGGGCACCCATCCGACCACCGATCTCTCCTACGACTTCGTCCAGATCGAGGACGAGGTGGACGCCGTGTCCAAGCTGCGCACCGCCTGGTCGGTGGGGTTCGTGCAGGACTGGATGCGCGCGTTCTCCCAGATGGGCCGGGCGAACGGGCAGGTCGCCAAGAACATCCTGGTGCTGCTGGACGTGAGCACCTACTACGCCTCGGTCGACGAGAGCCGCTCCTCGCTCAGCGCGTCCGCGCGGGGGATCCTCCGCGACCAGGGCGTCCCGGCCTTCTTCTCCGCCTGCGGCTCGGCGTACGTGCGCGGCGTCACCCGGAGCGCCCAGCTGGTCTCGGTGCTCACCTACTTCCAGGCCTGGGATGCGCCCGCGCGCGACCTGCCGTTCGAGGCCGGGCTCCGCCGCCAGCTCCTGGCCACCGAGCTGAACGACGACCAACCCGCCCGGGAGCTCCCTGGCTACCGGCGGCCCACCATCTCCACCCAGGCGTGGGGGCTGGGCCGGACAGGGGGCGTGACCCTGGTCTCCTCCGACATCCCCACCTTCAAGGCCTCGATCAAGGACGCTTTCAAGGCGATGAACGGCCCGCTGGCGGGGCGCGTGACGTCCATGGAGGTCGTGCCGTGGGTGGAGAACCCGGACTTCCTCGCCCAGATCCGCATCGAGGACCCGGACCGGCTGGAGGACCAGGTGGTCCCCGCGCAGACGAAGAAGGACATCCTCACCACCAACGGCGAGCTGCTGGTGGAGGCGGAGGACGCGGCCCGGGCCCGGCTGGACGCGTTCTACCGGGCGCGGCTGTGCCGGGCGGCCATCCACGAACGCTGGGCCGGCGAGGACGGGACGGCGCTGCTGGAGGAGGCGAAGGGCGTGCGGT
>DATBSS010000246.1:0-2880 GCA_036559665.1 Myxococcaceae bacterium | reverse complement strand
CTGCAAGCGGCGGCGGCCGCGGTGTCCGGGTGAGGCGACTGCGATGAAGATGGTGGACGTCGGGGCGAAGGAGAAGACGGAGCGGGTGGCCATCGCCACCGCGCGCCTGAAGATGCAGCCCGCCACCATCCGCCGCATCCGCCGCAAGGACGTGGAGAAGGGCGACGTACTGGCGGCGGCGAGGCTGGCGGCGGTGATGGCGGCGAAGAAGACGCCGGACCTGGTGCCGCTGTGCCATCCCATCTCGCTCTCCAGCGTGACGGTGGACATCGGCCTGGTGGGCGGCGGGCGGGTGGACATCGCCGCCACGGTGAAGACGGTGGACCGCACCGGCGTGGAGATGGAGGCGCTCACCGCGGTGATGGCGGCGGCGCTGACCATCTACGACATGCTCAAGAGCGTCGACCGCGGGATGGTCATCGAGCGCGTGCAGCTCGACCACAAGTCCGGCGGCCGCTCCGGCTCCTGGACCCGCGACGCGAAGTAGAGGAGGAGCTCTGTTCACACGGGGTGGGGCCTGCACGCCAGGGAGGGCGTCGCCGGACTCCGCCGAAATCCGCTCGCTCGCAGGCGGCTTCCGCCATATCCAGGCACCAGGTCGGAGGTGCTCTCGATGCAGTATCGATTGGCGGCTGTGGCGACCAGCCTGATGTTCCTGGCCGGCTGCGCGGCCATCACCAAGGAGGCCGACAGCGCCGCTGCGGCGGGTGACTGGAAGACCGCCTACGTGCGCTACCAGGCGACGCTCAAGGCGAAGCCGGACGCGAAGGAGGTGAAGCAGAAGCTCGAGAACGCCCGGGGGCAGGCGCTCCAGCAGTCGCGCGCGAAGGCGCAGCTGTGCCTGCAGCAGCGCGACTGGGACTGCGCCCGCAACGAGGCCCAGTTCATCCTTGCGGCCGAACCGGGGGCCCCGGACGCCGCGCAGTTGAACGCACAGGCGTCGATGTCCCAGGCGCTGGACGTCCTCGAATCCGCCCGCGCGGCCGCGGCGCAGCGCCGGTTCCGCGAGGCGTTGGAGGAGACCAGGCGCGCCACCACCATCTCCAGCGCGCCCGAGGTCGCGGCCAGGCGCCTCGATGTGGACCGGGAGATCGCCCTCGCCGCGATCGCCGAGGCGGACCGGCTCCGCCCGGATCGCAAGTACGCCGAGGCGCTGGAGGCGATGAAGGTGGCCGCCCAGTGCGATTCGACCCACGCCAATCGCCTCCGCCAGGTGGAGGCGGAGCGCGACCAGTGGGTGTCCTACCAGTACGAGGCGGCCGCCTACGAAGGGGACCAGCTGATGGACCGCAGCGACTGGCAGGCCGCCCGCGACCGCTACCGCGCCGCGATCGCCGTCCGCAGCGGCGGGCGTGCCGAGGGGCTGGCCCGGTACAGCGACGCGATGGCGCGCGGCACCGCGGCGGTCGGCAGCCACAACTACCCGGGCGCAGCGGCCGCCTTCAAGGAGGCCGTGGGCACCTCGCTCGACCGGGGCGAGGCGCGCCGGGCGATCGACCGGCTCGAGGTGCGGCCGTTCCGGATCGCGCTGCTGTCGCTCCTGTTGATGCCGGCGCGCCCGGACGGCAACCCGTGGGTCGGCTCGAAGAGCCCGCTGTTCTCCACCGTCGCCGGCCTGGTGAAAGAGCACCTCGCCAATCGCGCCTACGACCACGCGGTGGAGCTGGCGCTCACCGCTCCTCCCGAGAACCGGCCCAAGGTGCGGGTGGAGGTGGCGCTCCCGGACGGGACCCAGCTGTCGACCAGGCCGGAGACCGGCCTGTTCATGACCTACCAGGGCGAGTTGGTGATCGCCGCCTCCGGCTACGACGACCGGCGGCTGCTCTTCCGGGTGATGCAGCGGAGTGCGGGGACCAGCGACATCGAGATCGGCCGGACGGAGGTGACGCTGGGCGAGCTGTCGGAGGGCGGCGACGTCTTCCTCGGCAGCGAAACGGTAGGCCAGCTGCACGTCACCGCGACGGCTGCGGACGGCGCCGCCCTGGGCACCGTCTCCGGCCTCACCAGGCTGGAGGTGGCGCCGGCCGCCGCTTCTCCCGGGCCGCCTCCCCCCGCACGCCCCGGTGGGGCCGTGATCGCCGCCAGCCCGCCCCCGCAGCCGCCGGCCACCGGACCGCACACCGTCACCCTCGCCAGACCGCTGCCTCCGCCACCCCCGACGCCGCTGGCCACTCGCGGACCGCCCCCGCAGCCGCCGCCGGTGGGTCCGCCGATGGCGCCGCCGGCCTCGACGGCCGCGGACACACCGGCCCCAGGAGGTGATGCGGCCGGCGCGTCGCCGGCCGACGACGACCGTCCGCGCGGCAAGAGCAAGGGCAAGGGCAAGACGAAAGGCAAGGGCAAGGGCCAGCGCAAAGGCCACGGCCGGGAGAAGGGCTAGCGGTGGTCAAGGCCTCCGCCAGCCCCGCCCTGCTGCTCTCCGAAACCGCCCGCCGGCGATCTACCTCTTCTCCCACAGGCCCCACGGCGGGCTCGGGTTGATGAACCGGCCGGGCGCGCAGGTCACGGTCATCTTCGCGAAGTGGTGCAGCGGGTGGTGGGCGCTGAGCCGGTAGGTCCCCACCGGCACGTTGATGAAGAGCACGCCGCCGTCGTTGGTGGTCTGGGTCAGCGTCGGATCCGGGAGGGTCTGCTCGTTGAAGTAGATGGGCCCCGGCAGGGACGGCCTGGAGCTCACCGTGGCGCCCGCCTCTCCCTGGGGGCCGAAGGCCATCAGCCCGTCGAAGTCCAGGTTGCGGAGCGCCTTCACGCTCACCGTGCTGGCGATGTTGCACAGCGGCGACGCGGGATCGATCCCCAGCGACATGGCCAGGAAGGCGTAGACCGGCTCGGGGATGAACTGGAAGTGGGCGTTGGTGATGTCGTCGCAGTCGGTCTCGA
>DATBSS010000245.1:0-13024 GCA_036559665.1 Myxococcaceae bacterium | reverse complement strand
CTCCGTGAACGGGTCGATCCTCGCCAGCATCCCCGGCCCGCCCACCGCGAAGCCGTCCAGGTTGTTGAGCGGCACGTACAGGTCGCCTCCGAAGAGGGTGATCCACGACGGGCGCGGCGAGCTGTACGTCCCGTACGGGTGGAGGTCCACGCGGCGCAGGTCGATGTAGCTGGCGATGGTCGGCCTGGTCGGGTCCGCCACCGACACCCGCACCACGAAACCGCCGGCCGCCTCCCCGGCGGTCCCGGAGAAGCTGCCGTAGAGCGGGATGAACAGGTCTGTCCCCACCTTCGCCACCGCCTGGGGGTTGGCGTTCGGCCCGAAGCTGAGCTGCGCGATGGTGGAGAGCACGTTCCCGGTCCGCCGCAGGACCTGGAGCGTGTTGTTGCCCGCGTTGATGACGTACACCTCCGTCCCGTCCACCAGCACCTGCCGCGCGTCCGGGCCGATGTCGTTGATGAGGACGCCGCCGTCGGCCGAAAGCTTCGGCCTCAGGGTCGCCAGGTCCAGGTGGTACAGCTTCTGGCTGAAGGCCGCGCCGACCAGGAGCGACTGGCTGATGGACGCCAGCGACTCCGGCGT
The DNA here is from genome assembly GCA_036559665.1 of Myxococcaceae bacterium. Taxonomy (GTDB): domain Bacteria; phylum Myxococcota; class Myxococcia; order Myxococcales; family Myxococcaceae; genus DASRBA01. The sequence goes on along the minus strand of DATBSS010000245.1, from coordinate 12,442 downwards.
GGTGGGCGCGTCCACCAGGGGCCCGCGCGTGTCGGAGGCGGAGGAGATGCCCACCAGCTGGTCGGTGGAGAAGCACGCCGCGATGACGTCGTAGGTGCAGGCGCCGCCGCGGCAGGAGAGCGAGGCCGCGCACGCGGTCCCGCACTGGCCACAGTGCGCGGCGTTCGTGCTCAGGTCCACGCAGGAGGAACCGCACTGGGTGAGGTTCGCGCTGTCGCAGGAGATGACGCAGTCGCTCCCGGCGCAGACGTACCCCACGTCGCACACGCGACCGCACGTCCCGCAGTGGTCCGGATCCGCGGAGAGGTACACGCAGCCGACCAGGGGACAGGCGGCGGTGCCCTCGCGGCAGGCGCAGGCGCCCTGCACGCACTGTTCGAGCGCGCCACAAGCGGTGTCACATCCGCCGCAGTGCCGCGCGTCCGCCTGGAGGTCCGCGCACTCCGAGCCGCAGGCCGCCTTCCCGGCGCCACACTCCGGGCCGATCTTCGGGCATGCGCAGAGGAGGCCCACCAGGGCCGCTGCGACTACCGCCGCGCCCGGAGTCATGTCTCCGATTCCGCATCGCCGGGGCTGAGCCGAAGGCGCCGCCGCCATGGCTGCTCTCGCGCTCGCCAACATGTCTCCCTCTCCTCGTCGCCGCGCCTGCGCCGAAGGCACCGCCGCACCGAATCCCATCCTGGATCTCATTTCCCCTCCGTCCCGCTCGCCGGTGCTGTAGCGCCACCGAGCTGCGCCTTGAGGCCCACGTAGAAAGCGCGTCCGGGCAACGGGTACCCGTCCACGTCCTCGACCCTTGCGTCGAGCGCGTTCTTCACCTCCGCCGTCGCGCGGCAGAAGCGCGCGAACGGCAGCTCCAGCTCCACGGACGCGTTCACCAGCGCGCGCGCCGGGAGGACGTTCTCCTCAGTGCGGTTGGTGAACTGCCCGCTCTGGGCGCTCAGCTCCGCGCGCCCCTGCAACCAGCGCGGCCCCACGGTCACCGCCGCGCGCAGCGTGTGGCGCGGCCGGTAGGGGAGCTCCTTGAGGAAGTAGCGCGGCTCGTCCCGGAGGTTGCGCGAGAAGAGCAGCGTGTAGGCGGCGGTGGCGGAGGCGTAGGGCAGCTCCACCTGCGCGCTCGCCTCGGCGCCATAGACCGCCGCGGTGGCGAAGTTGAACGGCCGCGCCAGGAATGGCGGGTAGTACTCGTAGGAGATGAGGTCTTCGTAGAGCGCGCCGAAGCCGCCGGCGGTGACGGCACCCTGGGCCCAGCGCCTCGACAGCGCGGCGTCCGCGAACAGCGAGCGCTCCGGCCGCAGGTCCGGGTTGTTCAGCAGCGTGCCCTGCACCACGTACAGCTCCAGGAAAGACGGCGCCCGGTGCGCCTGGCCGGCATTGGCGCGCAGCTCCAGCGCCCACGGCAACGTCGCGGTCAGGCCCATCTTGGGAGAGACGGTGGTGAAGGGGCCGATCCGCTCCACCCGGACCGACGGCGCCAGCACGGCGCGACCGCCGGGCAGCAGCACCTCGTCCATCGCCATCGCGGCCGCTCGCCCCCACGCCGGGTCCGCCCCGGTGGAGTCCGCCAGCGCCTCCACGCCCAACTCCACGGTCCCGGAGAGCGCGTGCCATCCGCCCAGGAGCCAGGAGGCGTCTGCGGACAGCCCGCCCGCCTGGAGCCGCTGCTGCTGCGGGGTCCGGAAGTAGCCGCCGCGGAACGTGGAGTCGTCATCCTTGTAGAAGGCGCGGGCGGAGAAGGTGCCGGCGTCCCCCAGCGGGTGCTCGACGCGAGCGCTGGCGGCGAGGCGCCGGCCGTCTTCGCGGGCGTCGGGGGTCGGGTAGTCCTTCGTGCCCGCCAGGCCGCGGCGGTCGGCGGAGATCTCCAGGAGCGTGCTCGAGGTCCAGCCCTGGACGTCCCGCCGGTACTTGAGGAGCGCTCCGCCCCAGCGCGCGCCGTTGTTGGCGCGGACCTGCGGAACCAATGAATCGCCAGGAACCTGCGGCGTGGGGTCGAACGCGTAGAAGAAATCGCCGCGGGTCGTACCGCCGTGGAGGAGCACCAGCCCCGCGCCGCCCAGGAGCGGCCCCTCCGCCGCGAGCTGACCCAGCGCGGTCCCGAAGCTGCCCCCTTCCAGCTCCGCGCGCACCGAGGTGCCGGAGCGCGGATCCGGGGTGAGCACGTTCACCACGCCGCCCAGCCCGCCCGACCCGTAGCGGGCGCCAGCCCCCCCGCGCAGCACCTCCAGCGAATCCGCCAGCGCCAGCGGGAGGCGCGACAGCTCCGCGATGCCGCCGGCGCCGTTGAGCGGGATGCCGTCCAGGAGCACCAGCACGCCGCCACTCGGCGCGCCGCGGATGGAGAGCGACTTGGCCTGCCCCAGCCCGCCCAGGTCCTGCACCAGCACGCCGGGCGCCTGGGCCAGCAACTCCGCGGCGTCGCGCGCCTGGGCCGGCCGCTCGGAGACGTGGATGACCGTCACCGAGCCGGACGGGTCGCGGCGGGCGGCCGAGTCGGGCGGGGACGGGGCGGGCTCGGGCGGAGCAGGGACGTCCACCGGCGGGAGCGCGACGGGCGCGCCCGCGGGGGCCGGGCCGGCGACGAGGAGGAAGGCGCAGAGCGCGCCGGCAGCATCCATCTCCGCCTTCCACTCTCTCTTCGAAGAGAGAAGGCCATGCGGCTTCCGCCGCGCCCCTGGGCAGGTCTCCTGGCTTCCGGACCCGGCGCTCGAGGCGGGCGCACATGCACCCGCTGGCCGATGGCGCCTCCCGCCTTCCCCCGGCGCCGTCGACTTCGGCCGGAGTGGCGACCGCTGGAGGCCCCGTGAGGTCCCGACCCTCGGGACCGCCCGGTTACAGTGGCGAGACCGCGCCGGCTTCACACCGGCTTCCCTCTTTCGGCCCGACATGGGCACCGAGGGGCGGCAGGCTTGTACCCCCGGCGGGCCCACGGCGTCCAGCGGCCTGGGGCCACCTTCCTTCGAGACTCAGCCCCCGAAGCCCAGGGGGCGCTGATGCGGCTGGCCTGCGGCCAGCTTCCTTCGGGCTCAGCGCGCGGGCGCCGGGCCGGGCGTGCGGGGCCAGGTCTGGAGGAAGCTGCTGAACGACTCGGGCGTGAGGAAGCGCAGCTCCACGTGTCCGGCGGTGAACACCGAGCGGTCCGCCAGCGGGGCCGGGCGGCGCGGCGCGAGGCGTTCGCCGCCCACGAAGGTGCCGGTGGAGCTCTCCGCGTCCACCAGGTGCCAGACGTGGCTGTGGCGATCCAGCTGGAGGTAGGCGTGGAAGCGGGACACCGAGGGGTCGTCCACCACGACGTCGTTGTTGGTGGCGCGGCCCAGGGTGATGCCCAGGCCGAAGGCGTTCTGCTTGGAGGCCTTCTCCACCCGGTAGACGAGCGGGTCGTTCGACGGGCGGTCGATCCGGATCTTCGGATTGGTCACCCAGAGCAGCTCCGGCGAGGTCCGCTCGCGAGGCGCGGCTTCCCAGACGAGCACCGGCGCCGAGGAATTCGTGTAAGCGGCGCGGCTCGCCGGGGATTCGAGCAGTCGGGAGAGTCGCTCGCCCATCGGGGTCGCCCACCATAGCGCTTTTTTCACGGCGCAAGAGGCGCCTGGAGCGTGCTCGCCCGTCCCGCGACGGGGACGGATCGCCTATTCCGGACGGCCCTCACCGCGCTCTCCAGAGGAGCGGCGCCTGGCATGCCTGCTGCTCTTGGGTCCTCCCGGCGCTCTGGCACTCCGGAGCGCCGTCACGATTCGAGGGAGGGGTTGGATGCTGATTCCAGGGAAGCGGTTGACGGTGTTCTCCATCAAGAACACCGATCGGAAGGGGACGATCTGGTGCCGCGTCGGGACCGCGTTCGTCAACAAGGATGAGTCGCTGAACGTGTTTCTGGATGCGCTCCCGCTGGACGGGAAGCTGCACTGCCGGGAGTCGACGGCGGAGCGCAACCCGCCTCCGGTGCCGGAGGAGGTGCCCGCGGAGCTGGCGGCGGCCGCGCCCAGGCTCGCGGCCGCGGGAGGTGGCCTGTGAGCGCGGCGCGCCCGGTGGTGCTGGCGCTGGCGCTCGCCGCGCTGGCGGTGCCCGCGGAGGGGATGGCGAAGGGGCGGCGGTCCCTGGTGAAGGTGAGCGGAGCGATCAACCTGGCCACCGCCACCGCGGCGCAGCTCGACCAGCTGCCCGGCGTGGGTGAGAAGGCGGCCAGGGCCATCGTCGACTACCGCGGGAAGACGCCGTTCACCCGGGTGGAGGAGCTGGTCAAGGTGAAGGGGTTCGGCAAGAAGCGGTTCGACCGGCTGAAGCCGTACCTGACGCTGAGCGGCATCACCACGTTGAAGGTCGACCGGCTCCGGGCGCACGGGAGGGCGCCGCCTCCGAAGTAGGCGCTCCTGGCGTTCCGCCGTCGCGCCCCGGTGGTGCGGCGGCGGGGACGCTATGGTGCGCCAGCGTGAGCCCACCTTCAGCGCGCCGCTCGGGCATGGCCGTCGCGGCGCTCGTCGTCGGCCTGATGGGGACATTCCTCCCATGCCTGGCGCCGGCGTCGCTGGTGCTGGGCCTGCTGGCGTTGCTGCTCATCCGCCGGACGCCGGGACTGCAGGGGACGCGGATGGCGCTGGTGGGGATCACCGCGCCGCTGTTGATGCTCCCGGTCTGGGCGTCGATCGCCGGGCCCCGGTATGACCGATACCTGGCGCGCAACAGGCAGCTCGAGTGCCGGCAGACGCTGAAGCAGATCGCCACCGCCGAGGGGAACTGGTTCCGCGACCACGGGACCTACAGCACCGACCCGGTCGAGCTCGGCTTCTTCCCCAAGCGCGGCAACCGCTACTCGTACCTCCTGGCGTCCGTAGGGCCGCTGCAGGCCCGCCGGACCGTGGAGTCGATCCAGCCCGCCCGCGGCACCACCGGCGTGGAGGCGGACACCTTCCAGCACCCGGAGCAGCGGCCCTACGCGCAGGACGCGCTGCCGGCCCTGCTGGGAGGTGCGGCGCCGGGCGTGACCGGAACGTGCCCGAAGTGCTCGTTCACCGCGGCGTGCGTGGGAAACGCCGACGCCGACCCCGCGCTGGACGTCTGGTCGGTGTCGTCGCAAGCGCGCGCCGGCCCGAACGGCGAGACCGCCGACGCGTGGGAGCCGTACCACGACGCCGAGGACCTGGACCCCGACCAGTCCGGGTGAGGGCCAAACGCCTGGCCCGGAACTGAACAGTTCATACCGCTCCAACGCCACTGGCCGGCGCTCCGCCCGGACCGCAATCTTCGGCCCTCGAGAGCGAAGGCCTGTACCCGGCTGGCCTTTGGGCGAGGCACGGCGCCGCGATCACGAGTCCGCGGCGCCGTGCCTTGCTGGTAACCAGCCACGCGCTCGCGCTTGGTTTGCCTTCCACTGGACCATCCAGATCTTCAGGGAAGGCATTTCCCTCCGGAGCGCCGCCCCGCGAGGGAGCAAGCAAGCGGAGGGTCGTTCTCATGGCGAAGGTCTCGGTGGAGCGCCAGGAGCTGGCGCGTGTCAGCGCGGCCGGCATCGTCGCCGGCATCATCGCCGGGCTGTTCCTGGTAGCGATGCTGCTGGTCTCGATGGCGGTCAAGGGCCAGGACCTCTGGCTGGCGTTCAAGGGCGCGTCGGCGCCGTTCTTCCATGTGCGCGCCACGCAACCCGGCTTCGACGCGGGGCCGGTGCTGGTGGGCGCTTTCTTCCACTTCCTCATCTCCGCCGGCTGGGGCTGGGCCTTCGCGGTCGTCTGCTACGGCCTCTCGCGGCCCGCCACCATCGTCGCCGGCGCGCTCTGGGGCGTCGTGGTCTGGCTGGGCATGTACTACGTGCTGCTGCCGCTGGTCGGAATGCGCGCCATGACCCGCAGCGTCCCCGTCGGCATGGCCATCTTCGAGCACATGCTCTTCGGGTTCATCATCGGCCTGTCCTTCCTGCCCTTCCAGCGCCGCGTGCCGAACCGCTGGCCGCTGCCCGGGAGCCCATCACGCCCCTGACCTCCCGGCTCAGTCACCGAACCAGTGGACGCTAGGGCACCGCGTTGACCAGTCGCACCACCGGCGCGTCGCCCGCCAGGTCCAACACGTTCACCGCACAGAAGGACTGGTCCAGCCGGAGCGCGTCCAGGTCGGAGAGCCGGAGCGCGTCCGCGAGGGCGATGCGGTTGACCACCGAGTGGGAAACGATGGCCATGGTCCTCCAGGGTCCCTCCGCCCTCAGCGCCGCCACCGCCCCGCGCACCCGGTCGCGCACCGCCGCGAACGACTCCCCGCCCGGGAAGTCGACCTCGGTGGGCGCTTTCAGCCACCGGGCGTGCAGCTCCGGGAAGCGCTGGGCCGCGTCCTCGAAGGACATCCCGTCCAGCTCGCCCAGCCGCTGCGGCTCGAGGCCCTTCACCTCCTTCACCGGCAACCCGAGCGCCCGGGCGAGCGGGGCCGCGGTCTCCCGCGCGCAGGCCCGGACGCTGGAGACGATGCGGTCGATGGGCGCCGCGCGCAGCCAGCGCCCCAGCTCCTCCGCCTGGCCCATCCCGTGCTTCGACAGTCCACAGTCAACCCGCCCGTAGCGGCGGCCCGCCGGGTCGTCTGCCGGCTCCGCGTGTCGCACCAGGATCAGGCGCGTGACGCCTTGGGGCGTGGTGAGGTCCATGCCGGGCCCCCAGTCTACGTGCAGCCCGGGCAGGTGCGAGCTTGGCGCCCAGGTGGGGCCAATGGCATTGGGGATGGCGCAGGCCCCCCCTCATCCTTAAGGATCGGGGAATAGCCCCCTCGGAACGCCGTTTCGCCTCACCGAGGCTGGCCGGAGACGCTCACGTGATTGAACCACCCCTCACGCCGCCGGGCCCTCAGCTCCCGCCCCCGCCCGCGACGCCCTCCGCCCAGCCGATCATCGCCGCGGAACCCGTGGCCGACCCCGGGGCGTTCCACCGGCTGATCGCCTCCGTCCAGGGGCAGCAGCGCCGCCAGGAATGGCTCACCGGCGCGTGCTACGGCGGGGCGGCGCTGGCGCTCTCGCTGGCGGCCACCGGCTTCCTCTCGCACGCCTCGGCGGGCCTGGGCCGGGCGCTGCTGTACGGCGCGCCGCTGCTGGGCGCCGCGGTGGCCTGCGCGTTCGGCGTGTGGCGTTCGCGGCGGCGGGTGGGTGACGCGCGCAAGACGGCTCGGCTCATCGCCCAGCGCGTCCCGCGCTTGTCGCTGGACCTGCTCTCCGCGCTGGAGCTGGAGGGCGACCTCCGCCAGGACCCCGCCTTCTCGCTCTCCCTCGCCCGCCGCTTCCTGGTCGACGTGAGCCAGCGCGCCACCGCCGTCCCCGCCTCCTCGGTGGTGGACCCGCGCGCGCTCCGGCGCCCGATGCAGGTCCTCGCCGGCGTCGCGGCGGTCTCGCTGCTGGCGGTGGTCGCCTGGTCCTCCGACTGGACCTCCGGCCTCAAGCTGGCCACCGCCGAGCGCCCCCGCGCGCCCTTCGCCTCCGAGCGCGAGCCGATCACCGGCGACTTCGAGCTCACCTACCACTACCCGCCGTACACCGGGCTGTTGCCCCGGACCGTCCCGGGCTCCTCCGGGGAGATCGCCGGCCCGGCCGGCACCGAGGTGGTGCTCAAGACCCGGTCCGACCGCGAGGTGGAGATCGCCGAGCTGCTGGTGGACGGCAAGCGCCTGCCCCTGAAGGTCGTCGGCAAGCGCGACCTGGAGGGCAGCCTGGTGCTGGAGAAGACCGGCACCTACGCCATCGCCTTCTACCGGGGCAACCGGGAGATCGCCCGCGGCCCGGACACGCCCATCAAGGTGGAGCCGGACCAGCCGCCGCGGGTGAGCATCACCTCGCCCGCCGAGGACCTGGAGGTCGACCCCGGCCAGAAGGTGACGGTGAAGTTCGAGGCCACCGACGACTACGGCCTCTCCAACCTCGAGTTGGTCTACCGCCTCCCCGGCAACCCCAAGGAGGTCCACGTCCCGCTCAAGCGCGACGAGGGGCGGCGGACGCGCGGCCAGTCCGTCTGGGACCTGGGCGCGGTGAAGCTGGCTCCCGGCGACCGCGTCACCTACCAGGTCATCGCCACCGACAACGACGAGGTCTCCGGCAAGAAGAGCGGGGCCTCGCACACGCAGGTGCTCCGCGTGTACAGCGCCGCCGAGCACCGCCGCGCCGCCATGGACCGCGCCCAGCGCCTCTGGGACCGGATGGTGGTGCAGCTGGCGGACCGGATGGAGGGCCCGGACCGCGAGGCCAACAAGAACCCCCAGAAGATTTCGGCCGGGCAGGAGACGGACCGCGCCGGGTCGCAGCTGGCCACCGACACCCAGGAGGCCGGGCGGCAGATCTCCCGGCAGCGCGACGCGCCGGAAGAGCTGTGGAGCGCGCTGATCAACATCGGCCAGTCCTACTCGCCCAAGGTGCAGTCCACCGCCGACGCGCGCCGCTTCTACCTGCGCTACCAGCGCACCGGCGTCCCGGACAACACCGCCAGCAAGCGGCTCTCGCGCACCGCCGAATCGGAGATCTCCGAATTGGAGCGCGACGTGCTCTACCTCGAGGCGCTGATCGACCGGGAGCGCCTCAACGAGCTGCGGGAGCTGGCGCGCGAGATGAACCGCGAGCGCCGCGAGCTCACCTCGCTCCTGGAGTCCTACAAGCAGACCCAGGACCCGCAGGTGCGCGAGCAGATCATGCAGCAGATCGGCCAGCTGAGGCAGCGGATGGCGGAGCTCTCCCAGAAGATGGCGGAGCTGGCCTCGCAGATCCGCGACGAGCACCTCAACGCCGAAGCCCTCCAGGAGATGATGCAGGAGCAGGACGTGGGCGACTCGCTGGACGAGGTGGAGAAGCTGGTCCGCGAAGGGAAGACGGACGAGGCGCTCAAGAAGCTTCAAGAATTGTCCATGCAGATGGAGAAGATGATGCAGAGCCTGGACCAGGCGGGGGACGACTTCGGCCAGGACCAGAACCCGGAGCTGACGCAGAAGTTCTCGAAGTTCATGGGCGACCTGCAGAAGACGGCCGACGAGGAGTCCAAGCTCGCCGAGCGCACCAAGGAGATCCGCGACCGCTACAAGGAGCAGATGAAGGAGCGCGTCCGCGCCCGCGCCCAGCAGCTCAAGGAGCAGCTCCAGAAGGAGGCGGACCAGCTCCTCAAGGACTACCGCAACGTCCAGGCCTCCGAGCTGTCGGTGAACGCGGACAAGCCGCTGGAGGAGGTGCAGTCCCAGCTGGAGAACCTCAAGAGCTCGCTCAAGGTGGAGGACTTCGACCTGGCCGCCGAGTCCGCCGAGGCCGGCATGCAGGCCGCGGAGGATCTGCGCCAGCACGGCGAGAACCAGAAGCGGATGGACGAGGTGTTCGAGCGGCCGCCGCAGATGCGCCAGCGGTCGCGCCAGGTGGCGGACCAGCTGGCCCAGGACGCGAGCCGGATGCGGGACATCCACCGCAAGCTGCAGCAGCTCTTCCCGCAGCCCGGCCAGATGATGACCGAGGAGGACCGCCAGAAGCTGCGGCAGATGGACCAGCAGCAGCGGCAGCTCCAGGGCCAGGCGCAGGACCTGCGGCAGCAGATGGACGAGCTGCAGCAGATGGCGCCGCTGTTCGGCGAGGACTCGCTGGACCAGATGCAGCGGGTGGGCGACCGGATGCGCGACGCCGCGCAGCAGCTCGCCCAGCGCGACCCGGGCCGTGGCTACGCCCAGCAACGCGAGGCGCTGGAGCAGCTCAAGCAGTTCCAGGACCAGCTCCGGCAGCAGCAGCAGGGCCGCGGCCGGGGCGGCATCCCGCTCCCCATGGCGTCGATGGGCCAGCGGCAGCAGCGCGGAGACGGGTCCAGCTCGCGGGAGAAGGTGGAGATCCCCGACGAGGAGCAGTACCAGGCGCCCAAGGAGTTCCGCCGCGACCTGCTGGAGGCGATGAAGCAGGGCGCGCCCGACAAGTACAAGGAGCAGGTGAAGCGCTACTACGAGGAGTTGGTGAAGTGAGGCCCTCGCGGACGGCGCGGTGGGCGGGCGCCTGGCTGCTGCTGCTGGGAGCGGCGGCGGTGCCCGGGCTGGCGCGCGCGGAGGACCCGCGCGAGGAGCGGCTGAAGTCCAGGCTGGACCCGGTGGACCAGGCGCTGGAGGCGTGGGACGTGGACGGCGCCCAGGCCGCCCTCGACGCGGTCGGCGCCAAGGGCGGCTCCGACGACGAGGCCATCCTCTACTTCCGCGGCCGGATCGCCTTCGAGCGCGGCGAGTACCAGAAGGCCGTCGAGCTTCTGGAGAAGGCCGGCGTGCAGGACCGCGCCGGCTCCTACGTCCGGCTGGCCAAGGACACCCAGGAGGTGGTGAAGCGCCACCAGAAGCAGGAGAGCGCGCACTTCATCTTCGAGTACCCGCCCGGCAAGGACGAGGTGCTGGCCCCCTACGCGCTGGAGACGCTGGAGGCGCAGCGGCTGGCGCTGCTGGCCGACCTGGGCCACGCCCCGGCCGGGAAGATCCGGGTGGAGGTGGTGAACGACGCCAGGGAGCTGGCCAGGGTCTCCACCCTCACCCTCAACCAGATCCGCACCACCGGCACCATCGCCATCTGCAAGTTCAACAAGCTGATGGTGACGTCGCCCAAGGCGGTGCTCAAGGGCTACGACTGGCAGGACACGCTCGCCCACGAGTACACGCACCTGGTCGTCTCCCAGAAGAGCCGGAACACGGTGCCCATCTGGCTCCACGAGGGGATGGCCAAATACCTGGAGAGCCGCTGGCGCGGTTCCGCCGGGCTGGCCATGTCGCCCTCCACGCTGGCGCTGCTGGGGATGCGGGTGAAGAAGGACCGGCTGATCCCCTTCGAGAAGATGCACCCGTCGATCGCCCTGCTCCCCACCGCCGAGGACGCCGCCACCGCCTTCGCCGAGGTGTTCTACGCGGTGGACATGATCTTCAAGGAGTACGGCACGCGAGGCCTGCAGACCATCATCGACGAGCTGAAGGCGGGGAAGACGGACCGGCGCGCGGTAGAGCTGGCCACCTCGCGCTCCTTCGACGCGTTCGAGAAGGCGTGGCTGGCCCACGTGAAGAAGCAGCAGTTCCCCAAGGAGCTGATCCCGCTGGACGCGAAGGTGGTGCTCAAGGAGGACGCGCCGGGGAAGAAGAAGGAGGACAAGAAGCGGGAGATCGGCTTCGGCGACTTCAAGGAGGTCGAGGAGGAGGAGGGGCGGAAGTACGCCCACCTCGGGGAGGTGCTGCGCGAGAAGGGCCGCGCCGGCGCCGCCGCCGAGGAGTACGGGCGCGCGTACCGGGTGGTGGGCGACAAGTACGAGTCGGTCTCCAACAAGTACGCGCTGGCGCTGCTGGAGGTGCGGCGGACGGAGGAGGCGGAGCGGGTGCTGGAGGGCTCGCTGCGCGTGCACCCCGGGTCGCCGTACACCAACGTCCACCTGGGGCGCATCTACCTGGCGCGGCAGGACTGGGCCAAGGCCGAGAAGGCGTACCTGGAGGCCCTCTCCACGGACCCGTTCGACGAGGAGATCCACTTCGCGCTCCTGCGCGCGGGCTCCCAGCTGGGGAACAAGAAGATGGCGGACCGAGCGCGGACGGCGGCGATGAAGCTCACCGGGTTGACCGCGGACGCGGTGGACCGGATCGCCCAGCAGATGGCCAAGCCGCAGGCGCAGGTGACGACGGCAGCGGACGTCACCGGGCAGGCCGGAGGGGACGGCCAAGCCGGGACGGACGCGGGCGCGCCCGCCGAGCGGAACTGAGCTTCAGGAGCGGCGTCGTCGCTACGCCGCGGAGATCTCGTTGCGCGGCTGCGGTTCCAGCAGCGCGCTCGTCACGTGCACCCGGTTGGCGCCGGACGCGAAGCGCTGGACGAAGAGGTCCCAGAGCGTCCCGTCCGGGAGCCGCACGCCCAGGCCTTCGTCCTTGAGGTTCACCGTCACCAGCGGCGGCGCGAGCGCGAACAGACACCTCCGCGACCACGCGCCGCCCGACTTCGTCTCCATCCAGGTCTCGAATTCTTCCAGGGCACCCAGCTCCACCCCGCGGCGGAGAAGCGCGGCTCCGGCCATTCGTGTCCCCTCCCTCGACTGCTGGCTAGACGACGGGCGCGCATTCTGGTCGCGGGGACTGACATTCGGCTTGTAGGCGAAGGTAGCCTCAGCCACGCTGCCCGCATGGCTGAGACCAATGTCGATGTCGTCGTGATCGGAAGCGGGCAGGCCGGGGTGCCGTTCGCCTCTCGGATGGCGGGGGCCGGGAAGCGCGTCGTCCTGATCGAACGCGGCGCCCTGGGCGGGACGTGCGTCAATGTGGGATGCACCCCAACCAAGACGATGGTGGCGAGCGCGCGGGCGGCGCACGTGGCGCGGACGGCCGCCCGGCTGGGGGTGCACGCCGGCGAGGTGCGCGTGGATCTGGCGGCGGTGGTGGCGCGGAAGGAGCGCATCGTCGCGGAGTGGCGGTCCGGCGTGGAGGGCTCGCTCAAGGCGGTGAAGGTGGTGCGGGCGCAGGCGAAGTT
>DATBSS010000244.1:0-2248 GCA_036559665.1 Myxococcaceae bacterium | reverse complement strand
CGACCCGCGCCGCGCCGCGCTCGCCGGCCTGGACGCCGGGGAGCAGAAGGCGATGGGGATGGTGGACGACCTGGGGATGGCGATGAAGGAGGCGTTCACCGACTCCATCCGCACCATCTACCAGGCGTCGATCCTCATCGCGGTGCTGGGGCTGATCATCGCCCTCATCGCGCCGGAGGTCCCGCTCCGGGGACAGGGCGGACCCAGGCCCGTGGCGGAGTGACGGGCGAGAGGGCGCGGCGGGCCCTCTCGCTCCGGAGCGCTGGTAGTCAACGACAGCCCGGGAAACCTCCCCCGCGACCGGAGCGCCGGTGCTACCGTTCGCGCCGTTCGCGAGAGAGCCCGCGAGCGGACGCACGCACGTGCGAGGAGTCCAGCGCCATGGGCCTTTGGGGAAGCGTCAAGAACCAGTTCATCGAGGTCATCGACTGGACGGAGCCGGGCGAGGACGTGCTCGCCTACCGCTTCCCGGTGGCCGACAACGAGATCAAGAACGGCGCCCGGCTCACCGTCCGCGAGTCCCAGGCGGCGCTGTTCGTCAACATGGGCAAGCCGGCGGACCAGTTCGGGCCCGGCCTGTACACGCTGACCACCGCGAACCTGCCGGTCCTCACCAAGCTCAAGAGCTGGCCCACCGGCTTCGACAGCCCCTTCAAGGCCGAGGTGTACTTCTTCTCCCTGCGCCAGAAGCTCGCCCAGCGGTGGGGCACGCCGGTGCCGATCAACATCCGGGACAAGGAGTTCGGCTCGGTGGCGATCCGGATGTTCGGCATCTTCAGCTACCACATCTCCGATCCGCCGACGTTCTACCGGGAGGTCTCCGGCACCCGCGAGCGCTACTCCACCGACGAGCTGAACCAGCAGCTGGTGGGGCAGATCGCCGGCCACGCGGCGGAGGCGTTCGCGGGCTCGGGGGTGCCGTTTCTGGACATGGCGTCCAACCAGGTCCGGCTCGCCGAGGCGCTGCGCCAGCAGCTCCAGGCCCCGTGCGCCAAGCTGGGCGTCCAGGTCGACACCTTCGTGGTGGAGAGCGTGTCGCTGCCCGACGCGCTGCAGGAGGCGCTGAACCAGAAGCAGTCGATGGGCATCATCGGCAACGACCTGGGCAAGTTCGCCCAGTACCAGACGGCGAAGTCCATCCCGGACGCGGCGAAGAACCCGTCCGGCCTGGCCGGCATCGGCGCCGGGCTGGCGGCGGGCGCCGGCTTCGGCAGCATGATGGGGAACGCGATGCAGGGCGCGGGCGGCGCGGCCCAGGCCCCGGCGCTCCAGGCGTGCGTGTCGTGCGGCAAGGGTATCGAGGAGGGCTCCGGGTTCTGCCGCTTCTGCGGTTCGCCCCAGGCGAAGACCTGCGGGAAGTGCGGGACGAAACAGGCGGGGGACGCGGCGTTCTGCTCGAAGTGCGGGAACAAGCTCCAGACGTGAGCGGCGTGGAATGGATCGTCGAGGCGTTCGGCTGCGACGCTGGGCGCCTTCGCTCGCAGCAAGCGCTGGAGGCGCTGTTCGCCCGCGCCGTCCAGGAGCTGGCGCTCAAGCCCACCCAGCCGGCGCAGTGGCACGTGTTCCCGGAGCCGGGAGGCGTCACCGCCCTCCTCCTGCTCTCCGAGTCGCACCTCACCATCCACACCTTCCCCGAATCGCGCTACGCGGCGCTGAACCTCTACTGCTGCCGCCCGAGACCGCGGTGGGACTTCGCGGCGCGGCTGCGCGAGGCGATCGGCGCCGAGCGCGTCGAGGTGCGCGAGCTGGCGCGGGGGCCCGGGTAGATGGCGACGGGCGTACAGGGCCAGTGCCCGCAGTGCGGAGCGCCGCTCACCTTCGGCGGCGCCCACTCGCTGGCGGCGGTCTGCTCGTACTGCCGCAGCTCCATCGCCCGGAAGGGCGCGGACCTGGAGAACCTGGGGAAGGTCCCCGACCTCGTCGCCACCGACACGCGCCTGGCCCTGATGGTGAGCGGCGCGATCGACCACCAGTCGTTCACCATCATCGGCCACGTCCAGCTGGCCCACCCCGGCGGCGGCACCTGGGACGAGTGGTACCTCTCCTTCTCCAACGGCGCCTGGGGCTGGCTCGCCGAGGCCCAGGGCCGCCTGTTCTTCACCCGCCCGCTCTCCTATTCCCTGAAGGCCCCTCTCCTCTCCAAGCTCTCGCCCGGCAAGTCGTTCTCGCTCTCCGGCATCGGCCTGGTGGCGGTCGACGAGGTGAACACGGCCAGCTTCGCCTCCGCCGAGGGCGAGCTTCCCTTCAG
>DATBSS010000243.1:0-5879 GCA_036559665.1 Myxococcaceae bacterium | reverse complement strand
TCCTTCACCAGGCCCATGGCGATCCCCGCCACCGGCGACTTGATCGGCACACCCGCGTCCATCAACGACAGCGTGGCGCCGCACACCGACGCCATCGACGAGGATCCGTTGGACTCCAGGATGTCCGAGACGATCCGGATGGTGTACGGGAAGTCCTCGCTCTTGGGCATCATGTTGCGCAGGGCCCGCTCGGCCAGCGCGCCGTGGCCGATCTCGCGGCGGCCCGGCCCGCGCAGCGGCTTGGTCTCTCCCACGGAGAACGGCGGGAAGTTGTAGTGGAGCAGGAACTTCCGGAACGTCATCCCGATCAGGGACTCGATCCGCTGCTCGTCCTCGGCGGTGCCCAGCGTGCTGGCCACCAGCGCCTGCGTCTCGCCGCGGGTGAACAGCGCCGACCCGTGCGTGCGCGGGAGCACCCCCACCTCGCAGGTGATCTGCCGGATCTCGTCGTGCTTGCGGCTCCCCACGCGCCCGCCGCTCACCGTCAGGGCGCGCATGTGGTCGTACTTGAGGTCCTCGACGATCGCCTTCACCGACTTCTCGATCGCCGGCGTGAAGGTGGCGCCCATCTCCTCCTTCACCTTCGCCACCGCCGCCTTCTTGGCCTCCCCCAGCGCCTTGTAGCGCTCGTGCTTGGGGACGATGGTGTAGCCCTTGACGATGGCGTCCCACGCCAGGCCCTTCACCTTCGCCTTCAGCCCCTCGTCGTGCGCCGCGATCTTCTCGTACTCGCGGGTCTTCACGCCCAGCTCGCGCCGCATGTCCTCCTGCATCTGGAGGACCGGCTGCACCGCCTGGTGCCCGAAGGTCAGCGCCGCCACCATGGAGGCTTCGTCCACCTCCTCCGCCCCGCCCTCCACCATCACGATCGCCTCGCGCGAGCAGGCCATCGCTACGTCCAGGTCGCTCTCGGCGCGCTGCTTGGCGGTGGGGTTGGCCACCAGTTGGCCGCCCACCCGCCCCACGCGGATGCCCGCGATGGGCCCGTTGAACGGGATGTCGGAGATCATCAGCGCCGAGGAGGCCGCGGTGATCCCGTGCACGTCGCCCTCGTTGTTGGGGTCCGCGGAGATGATGCTCGCGATCACCTGCGTCTCGTAGCCGTAGCCCTCCGGGAACAGCGGACGGCAGGAGCGGTCCACCAGCCGGGAGGTGAGGGTCTCCTTCTCGGTGAGGCGGCCCTCGCGCTTGAAGTAGCTGCCGGGGATCCGGCCCGCCGAGTACAGCTTCTCCTGGTACTCCACCGTCAGCGGGAGGAAGTCGACGTCCTTCTTCTCCCTCGCCGAGACCGCGGTGGTGAGGATCATCGTGTCGGCGTAGCGCACCACCACCGCGCCGTCCGCCTGCTTCGCCATCTTGCCGGTCTCGATCGACAGCTCGTGCTCGCCGATCTTGACGCTCTTCTTGAGGTACATGCCTGTGCCTTCTTCAGGCGCCCGGCATCTTCAGAGGAGCTCAGGGACGCGGCTGGAACTTTTGATCCCTGATCGCCGGGGCGGAAGCCCTGCTCCGCCTCGTCGATCGGAAACCAAAAACACCAACCCGCGCCCTTCACGCCCTCCGCCGGACCGCCGATTCAATACGACCTGTTCGCGGCGGCCGCCCCATGCGGCCGCCGTCCTGCCATCCACCTTCGCTACTTGCGGATGCCCAACCCTTCGATCAACTTCTTGTACCGACCGGCGTCCTTCCCCTTCAGGTAGTCCAACAGCCGGCGCCGCTGGCCGACGAGCTTGAGCAGCCCGCGGCGCGAGTGGTGGTCCTTCTTGTGCGTCTTGAAGTGCTCCGTGAGCTGGTTGATCCGCTCCGAGAGCAGGGCGACCTGGACCTCGGGAGACCCGGTGTCCTTCTCGTGCACCCGGTACTTCTGGACGATCACGCTCTTGCGTTCTGTGTGAACCATGCTGCCTTCCATCCGCCTCCGGTGAACCGCCGTACCACGTCGCCCTGGTCCGTGGAGGGGTACAGGCCAGGGCCTCCAGACAACGTTCTGCCAACAATCGAACCGGCGGCTTATAGGCCCCGATCCCCGAGAAAGCAACGACAGGGCCCCACTTCTCCTCAGCCCCGGGGCGTCCTGGGCTTGGGCAACCCGGCGGAAAGATAGAGCCGGGTGCCTTCGCGCAGCCCGGTCCGCCGCGAGGCCAGCTCCATGGCCCCCTGCTCGCCGAGGAAGAGGGTGAGCGTGGAGGTGACCACCTTCCGGTCGCTCGCCACGTGGTGCATCAGCTTCGGGTAGAGCTTGAGGAGCGTCTCCAGCACGTCCCCCACGTCCGCGTGCGGAGGCACCCCCAACTGCACCTGCTTCCGCCCATCCATGGCCCCGCGCAGCGTGGGCGGCACCACCACGGTGACGTTCAGCGGGTGGGAGGTGGGCATCCTCACGCGAGGACCCTCAGGTAGCGGAGCCGCCGGTCCTGGCCGACCTCCGCCAGCGCCAGCAGCGCGCCGCTCCGCGAAAGCACGCGCACCCGGCCCTCCATGCCGGGCGGCACCTCCAGCGGCACCCCGTGGCCCACGCGCACCTCGTCCGCCGCGGAGACGGTCAGCGCCGGCAGGAACGACAGCGCCTCCGCCGTGGGCACCACCAGGGAGGGCGCCTGCTTCGGGTCCAGCCGGTCCAGCGGCACCGCGCGCGCAAGCACGAACGGCCCGGACGCCGTCCGCCGCAGCGCCTTCAGGCACGCGCCGCAGCCCAGCGACTGCCCCAGGTCGTGCGCCAGCGTGCGGACGAAGAAGCCCTTGGAGGAGCGGACGGAGAGCGTCAGCTCGGTGGCGGAGAAGTCCCTGAGCAGCAGCTCCCGGACGGTGACCTCCCGGCCCTCGCGGGGGATCTCCTCCCCGGCGCGCGCCAGCTCGTGCAGCCTCTTGCCGCCCACCTTCACCGCGGAGAACATGGGCGGGACCTGGGTGAAGGTGCCGCGGAAGCGCTGCAGCGCGGCCTCCAGCGCGTCGCGGTCCAGGTGCGGCACCGGCCGCTCGGCCAGCACCTTCCCTTGCGCGTCCTGGGTGTCCGTCTCCACGCCCAGCCGCACCACCGCGTCGTAGGCCTTGTCGCCTTCGGTGAGCAGCCCGGCCACCTTGGTCGCCTCGCCCAGGCACACCGGGAGGACGCCGGTCGCCATCGGGTCCAGGGTGCCGGTGTGGCCGGCCTTCTTGACCTGGAGGAGCGAACGGACCCGCTGGACGACCTCGAAGGAGGTGGGCCCGGCGGGCTTGTCGATGACCAGGACGCCGTTCATGCCGCGGGGGACATCCTAACGCTCACCATCCCTCTTTCGCTTTCACCTCGCGCAGGAGCCGGTCGATCTTGTCGCCCTCCGACACCGACTCGTCGAAGGAGAAGAAGATCTCCGGCGAGTAGCGGAGCTTGAGCTGCGAGGTGATCTCCCGCCGCACGTAGCCCTTGGCGGCGTCCAGCCCCCGCTGCGTCTCCTCGCGCGCCTGGTCGGTGCCCATCATGGAATAGAAGACCTTCGCCACCCGCAGGTCGGGGGACACCTTCACCCCGGTGACGGTGATGAAGCCGATCCTCGGGTCGCGCAGCCGGCCGCGGGCCAGCATCTCCGCGATGGCGACCTGGATCTCCTGGCCCACGCGCTCCGGGCGTTTGGGGGCGGTCACTTGTCCTCCTCCCAGTCGCGCTTGTTGCGGAGAGAGCGCGCGCGGGCCCGCGCCTCCTCCAGCGACATCTTGCCCTTCTTTCCATGGCCGGGACCGGGGCCGTGCGCGTGCCCGGAGGCCGCCGGGCCCTTGTGCCGCTCCTCCCACGCCCCCATCCCCTCCGCCTCCGCCAGCGAGCGGTCGCCCTTCGGGATCTCCAGCGAGGGCAAGGCGTCGCCGTCGCCCCCTCCCGGACCCCACAGCCGATCGCCCAGGGAGATGATCTCCATCTGCCGCTCGGAGACGGGCGCCACGTACATGTCCTCCACGAACTGGAGGATCTTGTCCATCATCTCGTTCACGTGCCGCTTGTCGTTGCCCACCACGGCCATGGCCAGCGTGGCGCGCTGCCAGAGGTCCTGGTCGTCCACCTCGGCCACGGAGACGTTGAAGCGGGCCTTCACCCGGTCGCTGACGCGGCGGAGCACCTGCCGCTTCGCCTTGAGCGAACCGGCCTGGGGAATTTCCAGCGTGACCCGGGCGACGGCGACGAACATGGGTAACCTCTACCCGGCCTCAACCAACCGCGGGCCCGTCACGTGAGCGACGGCCGCGTCTCCTCGATCTCGTAGGCCTCGATGATGTCGCCCGGCTTGAGGTCGTTGTAGTTCTCGATGCCGATGCCGCACTCGAAGCCCTGGGCCACCTCGCGCACGTCGTCCTTGAACCGCCGCAGCGAGGCCAGCTTGCCGGCGTAGACCTGCTTGTTGTCGCGCACCAGGCGGATGAGCGCAGTGCGCTTGATGGTCCCGTCGACGACCGCCGCGCCGGCGATGGTGCCCAGCTTGGGGACGTTGAACAGGTTGCGCACCTCGGCGCGCCCCAGCCGCTTCTCGGTCCGGATCGGCTCCAGCATCCCCTCCATCCCCAAGCGCACGCCGTCGATGAGCTCGTAGATGATGGAGTACATCTGGATGTGGACTTCCTGCGCCTTGGCGGTGGCCTCCGCGCCCGACTCCGGCCGGACGTTGAAGCCCACCACCAGGCCGCGGGAGGCGGCCGCCAGCATCACGTCCGTCTCGGTGATGGCGCCCACGCCCCGGTGGACGATGTCCACCTTCACCTTGTGGGTGGAGAGCTTGCTCACCGCGTTGGCTACCGCCTCCAGGGAGCCCTGCACGTCCGCCTTGAGGACGAGGCGCAGCTCCTTGGACTCGCCGGCCTTGGTCTTGGCCAGCAACGCCTCCAGCGACTCGCGGGAGGTCTTGCCGACGTCAGCCTGGCGCGCCTTGGTCTCGCGGTGCTCGGCGATCTCCTTGGCCGCGCGCTCGTCCTCCACCACGTTGATGACGTCGCCCGCGGTGGGCACGCCGTCCAGGCCGATCACCTCGGCCGAGTAGCCGGGGAAGACCTCCTTGATCGACTCGCCGCGGCTGTTGGTCAGCGCCCGGACCTTGCCGGAGTGCGTGCCGGAGACGATGGAGTCGCCCGTCCGCAAGGTGCCCTCGCGCACCAGCACGGTGGCCACCGGGCCGCGGCCCTTCTCCAGCTTGGCCTCGATGATCGCCCCCACTGCCGGGCGGCTGGGGTTGGCGGTCAGCTCCAGCACCTCGGCCTGCAGCGCCAGGTTCTCCAGCAGCAGGTCGATGCCGGCCTTCGTCTTGGCGGAGACGGGGACCATGATGGTCTCCCCGCCCCAGTCCTCGGGGACCAGCTCGTTCTTGGCCAGGTCCTGCTTCACGCGGTCCGGGTTGGCGCCCGGGACGTCCATCTTGTTGATGGCCACCACGATGGGGACCTTGGCGGCCTTGGCGTGGTTGAGCGCCTCCACCGTCTGGGGCATCACGCCGTCATCGGAGGCGACCACCAGGACCACGATGTCGGTGACCGTGGCGCCGCGGGCGCGCATGGCGGTGAACGCCTCGTGGCCCGGCGTGTCCAGGAAGGTGATGTCGCCCTTGGGCGTGGTCACCGTGTACGCGCCGATGTGCTGGGTGATGCCGCCGGCCTCGCCGGCCGCCACGTTCGCCGCGCGGATGGCGTCCAGCAGCGACGTCTTGCCGTGGTCGACGTGGCCCATCACCGTCACCACCGGCGGGCGCGGGCGCTCGTTCTCGGCCTTCTCCTCCACGTCCGGCAGGTGGTCCTCCACCTCGAAGCCCACCTTCTCCACCTTCCAGCCGTAGTCGGTGGCGATGATGGCCGCGGTGTCCCCGTCCAGCATCTGGTTGGCGGTGGCCATGGTGCCGCCGGCCATCAGCTTCTTGATGATGTCC
>DATBSS010000242.1:0-11856 GCA_036559665.1 Myxococcaceae bacterium | reverse complement strand
CGCATGCGGGACACCGGGACCTCGACGAAGTGGAACCAGGTGGTGGGCGGCGACGGCGTGGCGGCGGCGATCAGCGTCCACGACGACGGGTCCCAGATGGTGTTCTTCCACTCGCTCCCCGGGCGCCGCCAGTACTGCCGTCCGGGCGCGCCGTTCTTCATCGCCGGCTCGTTCGACCCGGCGGTGAAGGTCGACTGCAACGTCGGCCTGATGCACCCGAACCAGGGGCCGGACGACCTGTTCACCAACTGGACGTCCTGGAACCGCGCGGTCAACCCCAACCTGCCCAACGGCGACGCCGAGCCGTTCTTCACCCGCACCATCCCGGTGAACGACGGCCAGGGGACGATGTTCACCATCAGCAACCAGTACGCGTGGAAGCTCCGGATCGCCGCGGACGACAGCGTCAATTACGAGCTGGTGAGCAACATCTTCGCCAACCGGACTACCGTGCCCCCGACGGCCATCCGGACGCCACGGGGGATGATCCAGGCGAGTCCGTGGGCGTACACCACCGACATCAACTTCGCCGGCAACCCGGAGGTGATCGTGAAGTCGCGGCTGTACGGCGTGCCGCTCTCCGGAGGGTGGTTCTACATCGGCCTGGAAGGGTCCTTCGACCCCAACAACTGGGTGACGCAGCCGTGGTCGTGGACCTCGAGCCAGTCCGTCCTCGGCTCCACCGGCGCGGGCGGGCCGCTCCAGCAGATGTCCAGCACCAGCTCCATCGACTTCCCCCGTGACCCGACGCACCTGGGGGCCCCGGCGCCGCAGTTCCCGACCGACCTGATGCAGACGTACATCGTGTCGTCCGTCACCCCGGCCGACCTGAGCAACCAGCTCGTCCGCGACGACGTGGGCCGCATCTTCAAGACCACCAACAACGGCGTGACGTGGACCTCCATCGCGCCGGTGTCCAGCGGCATGCCGAACATCCCGGTGAACATCGTGCGGTTCGACCCGGGAGACCCGACCGACCAGACCATCTACGCGGGCACCGACCTCGGCGTGTACCGGACGACGGATGGCGGCGCCACCTGGACCCGCTTTGGGAACGGCCTGCCCATGGTGCGCGTGGCGGACATGGCCTTCGCCCGGAACGGCAGCCTGCTCCGCATCGCCACCTACGGCCGCGGCATCTGGGAGATCTACCCGCACCAGAGGGCGCCCACCGGCGCAGGGGACGGCGACTGGGACCGGAACGGCCAGATCGACTTCCTGGACCTGGCGGCGGCGGCCTCGCGGCTGGGGAAGACCCCGGCCATCGAAGCCAACCCCCGGTACGACAGCACCCTGGACATCGGCAACCACTCCACCATCGACGCGAGCGACCTCGGCGCGCTGCTCGTCAAGTACGGGAGCAACCCGTGAAAAAGCTCATCCTCGCGGCTTCGATGGCGGCGCTGGCGGCAGGGACCGGCGGCTGCGGTTGTGGCGCCAAGGCGCCGCTGGTCAATGCGTTCGGCGCCCTGCCGGGCGTCATCGCGCCGGGCGGGACCGCGGTCCTCACCTGGGTCGTGGTCGACTCGGAGTCGATCACCATCGACAACGGCGTGGGCTTGATGAGCGGGACGGTGGTGGCGGTGAGCCCGTCCGTGACGACCACGTACACCCTCACCGCGGTCAACAAGAACGGCACCACCACGGCGCCGGCCACGGTGACCGTGGACGTGACCAAGCCCCGGGAGGGCATGGCGGGCTTCAAGGTGACGCCGGCGACCGGCAGCCCGGTGGCGGGCGCGGCCACCTCGTTCACTATCACGGCGGTGGACGCCTCGGGCGCGACCGTGCCCCAGTACACGGGCACGGTGCACTTCACGCTGACGGACACCCATGCCCAGGCGGCCGCCCCGGCCGACTACACCTTCGTGGCGGGTGACCAGGGGATACGCACCGTCTCGGCCACGCTGGCGACGGCGGGCTCCAGCCAGCTCATCGCGCAGGACACCAAGTTCACGGGGCTGGCCGGGCACGCGGCCGTCACGGTGGTCCCGGCGGCGGCTTCCCAGTGCACCCTGGCGGGGCTGACGGGCAGCGCCCGGGCCGGCGAGGCGGTGGCGTTCCGGCTGACGCTGCTGGACCCGTTCGCCAACGTGGCGAGCAACGGCTACGCCGGCACGGTCGCCTTCAGCTCGTCGGACGGCCGGGCCACCACGCCCGCGGCGTTCACCTTCACCGCGGGCGACCGCGGCGCGCGCGACTTCAGCGCGACCTTCGGCACCCTGGGCTCACAGGGCGTGACCGCGACGGACGCGGCGGGCTCCATCACCTGTTCCGGGGGCACGGTGGAGATCTCGGCAGGCCCGGCGACGTCCATCAAGCTCGGCGGCGTGCCGTCCTCCGTCATCGCCGGGGCGACGAACGCGTTCCAGATCACCGCCTACGACGCGTACGGCAACGTCGACACCAGCTTCGCCGACGCCATCACCCTCTCCAGCACCGACCCCAGCGGCACGTTCCCCCTGAACGGGTCCTTCACCAACGGCGTCGCCAGCGCCAGCGTCCGGTTCGTCACCGCGGGCCCCCGGCAGATGGTGGCCACCGACCCGTCGAACGCGTCCCTCGCGGCCCAGGCCCTGGTGGACGTGGGCCCGGCGGGCGCCGCCGCGTGCACCGTGGCGGGCACCCCGGCCGCCGCCCGCGCGGGCGACGCCATCCCCCTGGGCGTCACCTTCCTCGACGCGTTCGGGAACGTCGCCACCGGGTACGCGGGGACGGTCTCCTTCACCTCCAACGACGGGCGGGCGAGCCTGCCTCCGGCGTTCACCTTCACCAACCCGGACCAGGGGGCCCACGGCTTCACCTCCGGCTTCGGCACGCCGGGGAGCCAGTCGGTGACGGTCACCGACCCGGGCGCCTCCATCACCTGCACCAGCGGCGCCGTCGCCGTCACCAACGGCCGGGCGGTGGCCTTCCAGTTGGGTGGGGCGCCGCCTTCGGCGACCGCGGGGGCGACGAACGCGTTCACGGTCACCGCCTTCGACGCGTTCGCCAACGTCGCCCTCGACTACGCGGGGACGCTCAGCCTCTCCAGCACCGATCCGGGCGGCAGCTTCCCGGCCAGCGGCGCGTTCGCCAACGGCGTGGCCAGCGCGAGCGTGCGGTTCATCACCGCGGGGACCCAGCAGCTCACCGCCGCCGACTCGGTGAACCCGGCGCTCTCGGCGCGGGCCCTGGTGAACGTGGGGCCGGCGGGCGCGAGCACCTGCACCGCGTCCGGCCTCCCGGCGTCGGCGCAGGCCGGCGAACCGCTCCCGCTACGGGTCACCCTGTTCGATGCGTTCGGGAACGTCGCCACCGGGTACACCGGGACGGTGGCCTTCACCTCCGCGGATCCGCGCGCGTCGCTGCCCGCGAGCTACGCGTTCGCGCCGGCGGACCAGGGCGCGCACGGGTTCAGCGTCCGGTTCGGCACGCCGGGCCCGGTGTCCGTGACGGCCGGCGACGGGGCCGCGTCCATCTCGTGCGCCAGCAACGTGACGGCGCTCTCCGCGGGGCCGGCGGCGACCTTCGCCGTCGCGGGCCTGCCGGGCGCGGCGGTGGCGGGCGTGGAGGCGGCGTTCCAGGCGACGGCGCTCGACAGCTACGGCAACGTGGCGACCAGCTACGCCGGGCCGGTGACGCTCTCCAGCACGGACGCGGCGGCCACCTTCCCGACCACCGGTTCGTTCTCCAACGGCGTGGCCAGCTTCGGGGTCGCGTTCCAGAGCATCGGGGCCCAGACGGTCACCGTGGCGGACGGCGCCTCCGGCTTCAACGGCCGGGGCGGCCCGGTGGGCGTCCACGGGCTGGTCTACACGGCGGGCGCGCCGGGCGCGGCGGCGCTGCGGCTGGTGATGGACCCGTCGTCCACCCCGGCGCGGGTGGTGCTGCGGCTGGTGGCGCAGGCGGGGGCCACGGGGTACTCGGCGGGGTTCAACATCCCGGCGGACGCCTCCCGCGCCGCGGTGGTGTCCATCCTCTCGGGCAACGCGCTCAACCCCGGCACCTCGCCGGCGGCCATGGCGGCGTCGCTGCCGGGCGCCGGGCCTTTGGCCAACGTGCTCACCGCGGGCATCTCGCAGAAGGCGACCGACACCACCGCCGACGCGGCCATCGCCGCCGGGCAGGTGCTGTACACGGTGACGCTGCGGCCTTCGTCCATCTCGCCCGGGCTGATCTTCGACGGGAGCCGCGCGTTCCGGGCGGCGGTCCGCGACTTCGAGGGCAACGAGCTGCTGTCCCAGGCGGACTTCGCGGTGGGGAAGCTGGAGCTGCAATAGCTCGTGGTAAGAGCGTGCCGGGATGTTTACCGGCCTGGTCCAGGACGTAGGCACCGTCACCCGCCTCCAGCCGGGCGGGATGCTGGACGTCTGGATCCGCACGGCGCTGGGCGCCTCCGGCTTCGCCCGTGGTGAGTCCATCGCCGTGGACGGCGCCTGCCTCACCGTGGTGGAGACCCGGGGCGACGAATTCCGGGTCCAGGCCTCCGGGGAGACCCTCCGCCGGACCACCCTGGGCCGGCTCGCCGCCGGGTCCGCGGTGAACCTGGAGCGCGCCATGCGGCTGGACGACCGGCTGGGCGGCCACCTGGTGCTGGGGCACGTGGACGCGGTGGGCGAGGTGTGCTCGCGCGGGTCCGAGGGTGACGCGCTGGTGCTCGCCTTCTCGCTCCCGCCCCAGCTCTCGCCGTTCTTCATCGAGAAGGGGTCGGTGGCGGTGGACGGGGTGAGCCTGACGGTGAACGAGCTGCACCCGGACCGCTTCACGGTGGCGCTCATCCCGGAGACGCAGCAGCGGACCACCCTGGGGAAGAAAGCGCCCGGGGACCGGGTCAACCTGGAGGCGGATCTGATCGGCAAGTACGTGGCCCGGTTGCACGGGTTGAGGCAGTCTTCGGGTCAGGCGCCCGGCGGGCTCACCGCCGAGGCGCTGGCGGCCGCTGGATTTGGCCGCCGGGAGTAGCGGGTGACGATGGCAGCGCGCCGGGACAGGCAGGACAGCATCGCGCTGGTGGAGCGGGCGCTTTCGGACATCCGCCGCGGGCGCATGGTCATCCTCACCGACGACGAGGACCGCGAGAACGAGGGCGACCTCGTGATGGCGGCGGAGAAGGTCACCCCCGCGGCCATCAACTTCATGGCCACCCACGCCCGCGGGCTGATCTGCCTCTCCCTCACCGACGAACGCCTGCGCCAGCTCAACCTGCCGCTGATGGTGCAGGACAACACCTCGCCCTACCAGACCGCCTTCACCGTCTCCATCGAGGCCGCCCGGGGCGTCACCACCGGCATCTCCGCCAAGGACCGCGCCACCACCATCCGCGCCGCGGTGGCCCCGGACGCCCGGCCCGGCGACCTCACCCGCCCCGGCCACATCTTCCCGCTGCGCGCGCGAGAGGGCGGGGTGCTGGTGCGCACCGGGCAGACCGAGGGGTCCGTGGACCTGGCGCGCCTGGCCGGCCTCTCTCCGGCGGGCGTGATCTGCGAGGTGATGAACCCGGACGGCACCATGGCGCGCCGCCCGGAGCTCTCCCGCTTCGCCAAGAAGCACCGGCTGCGGATGCTCTCGGTGGCGGACCTCATCCGCTACCGGCTCCAGCGCGAGCGGCTGGTGAAGCGGCTGGACAGCCGGACCATCACCCGCCCGGGTGAGGGCGCGTTCACCGCCATCACCTACGGCAGCGACGTCGACCCGCTGGTGCACGTGGCGCTGGTGAAGGGCGATCTCTCCGGCTCCAGTCCGGTGCTCACCCGCGTCCACCGCGCCTGCCTGGTGGGCGACCTTCTGGGGAGCTCCGGGTGCGACTGCGGCGCCCAGCTCCGCCAGGCGTTGTGCCGGATCGCCGAGGAGGGCCGCGGGGTGGTGGTCTACCTCCAGAAGGACCAGCCCCCCGAGGCGCGCCTGCTGTGCACCCACGTCTCCAACGAGGAGCGGGTCCCCGGGACCAAGGACCAGACGCGGCTGCGCGAGTTCGGCGTGGGCGCGCAGATCCTCCGGGACCTGGGGCTGCGGCGGCTGCGCCTGCTCACCAACAACCCCAAGAAGATCGTCGGCCTGGAGAGCTACGCGCTGGAGGTGGTGGAGCAGGTGCCGCTCTCCCAGCCCGTCCCAGCGCCAAGGACCATCGCCGCCCGGCGCGTCCCGGCGCGGCGCCGCCCGGTGCAAGGAGCCTGAACGAATGCCCCGCGTCTACGAAGGGAACCTCACGCCGCCCAAGGGCCGCTTCGCCCTCTGCGTGGCGCGGTTCAACGGCTTCATCACCGACGAATTGCTCAGGGGCGCCCAGGACGCGCTCCTCCGGCACGGCGTGGCGGACGGCGACATCGACGTCTTCAAGGTGCCCGGCACCTTCGAGCTCTCCTCCCTGGTGCGGAAGCTGGCCGGGTCCGACCAGTACGCCGGCGTGGTGGCGCTGGGATGCGTCATCCGCGGCGGCACCCCGCACTTCGAATACGTGGCTTCGGAGGTGGCCAAGGGCGTGGGCATGGCGGCGTTCTCCGCCTCCTGCGCGGTCACCTTCGGCGTGCTCACCTGCGACACGGTGGAGCAGGCCGTGGACCGGGCCGGGGTGAAGGCGGGCAACAAGGGTGCCGACGCGGCGGTGGCCTGCCTGGAGATGGTCAACCTCCACGCCCAGCTGCCGGGGAAGGCGAAGTAGGTGGGGGCCCGGAGCGTCGCCCGCGAGCGCGCGCTGCAGGCGCTCTACCAACTGGAGGTCCAGGAAACGGAGGTCTCCGACGCGCTGGACGCCGCCTTCGCCGCCGCCACCAGCGAGCCCGGCGCGCCGCCCGGCAAGCCCGACCCGGAGTCTCGCCGCTTCGCCCAGCAGCTGGTGGAGGGCGCCCACTCCCACCGCGAGGAGATCGACCGGTTGATCGAGGACCACAGCCACAACTGGCGGCTGGACCGGATGGGGCAGATCGACCGCAACGTGCTCCGGCTCGCCATCTTCGAGCTCAAGTACCTGGCCGACGTGCCGCGCAAGGTGACCATCAACGAGGCGGTGGAGCTGGGGAAGCGCTTCGGCACCGAGGCCAGCTCGGCGTTCATCAATGGGCTGCTGGACCGGATCGCCGCGGAGCTGGGGAAACCATGAGCGCCCAGGTCACCACGCACGAGCTGGGCTTCGAGCCGCTGGATTCGCTCCCCGGTCTGGACTCGCTCTGCGTCTTCGTGGGCGAGGACGAGCGCCCGCTCCGGGGCGCCGCCGGCTTCCTGGACTGGCGGCTGGGCGGCGCGCTCTCGCGGGTGCTGGTCTCCGGCTTCTTCGTCGGCGCCCCCAACGATGCGCTGCTCCTCCCCACCGGCGGCCGGATCGCCATCCCGCGCGTCTTCGCCATTGGCCTGGGGCGGACGGACGCGCTCACCGAGGAGACGCTGGCGGCCTCGCTCCGGACCGCGGCGTTCGTCCTGGGCAAGGCGCACGCCGGGTCCGTGGCCCTGGAGCTCCCCGGCGCCGGCATCCTCCAGGACGCCCAGCGCGCCCAGGCGCTCAAGGGTTCCTTCCTCCCCATCTTCACCGGCCCTCGCGTGGCGGTGCTTGGCGAGAAGGGGTTGGGGAAGATTTTGTAGAAACATCCAGCATCACTGCACGCGGAGCGCCTGGACGCCGGCCCGGAGACCGGGCGGGGAATCTGGTAAGCTCAACTGCTCTCTGCAGGGCCTTGACCCGCGCCGAAGGGCCGAGACCGGATGGGGTTCAAAATCCTGATCGTGGAGGATTCGAAGGCCTCGCGCGACTTCATCGCGTCCACGGTGGAGTCCATCCCGGATGTGCAGGCCATCACCACCTCCAGCGGTTTCGAGGCGTTGAAGCTGCTGCCCCGCCACCGGTTCGACCTGATCATCACCGACATCAACATGCCCGACATCAACGGGCTGGAGCTGATCAACTTCGTCAAGAAGAACCCCAATTACCGCGACACGCCCCTGTTCATCATCACCACCGAGGGCCGCGAGCAGGACCGGGAGCGCGGCCTGGCGCTGGGGGCGGTGGAGTACCTGATCAAGCCCTTCGAGCCGCATGACCTCGAGGGGCTGCTCAAGCGGTATCTCAAGATCGCGTGAAGGGGCCGCAGGAGTTCGTCGCCGAGGCGACCGAGATCCTCGACGCGCTGGGCAAGGACCTCCTCGCGCTGGACCAGCGCCGCGGGGAGGAGGTGCCCCCGGACGTCCTCAACTCGGTCTTCCGTTCCGCGCACACGCTCAAGGGGCTGGCCGGCCTGTTCGGGGCGGAGCGGATCGCCCAGCTGGCGCACCGCACCGAAGACGTGCTGGACCGGCTCCGGCTGGGCAAGGCCGAGCTGACCGACCCGCTGCTGGACGCGCTGATCGAGGGCGTGGACGCCTTCCAGGCGCTGCTGGCGGAATCCGCGCAGGCCAGGCGGACGGACGGCCTCACCGAGCGCGCCGCGGCCCTGGCCGACCGGCTGGAGCGCCTGGGCGCGGAGAAGGCGGCGCCGCCCCCTGAGGATCCGCTGGACCAGGTGGCGCTGGACCCGGGCGTGCGCGGCGTGCTCACCGAGTACGAGGAGCACCGGCTGCGGGAGAACGTGAAGAAGGGCGTCCCGCTCTACAAGGCGCGCGCCGAGTACGCCCTGGAGGACTTCGACCAGCGGCTCACCGCGCTCAACGCGCTCTTCAAGGAGCGGGGGGAGGTGCTGAGCACGCTGCCCTCCCAGCAGCCGGGGGAGGCCACCTCCATCGCCTTCGACCTCCTGGTCGCCTCCCGCGAGGAGCCGGCGTCGCTGCGCGCGCAGGCGGAGGCCGCGGGCGCGGTGCTGAGCGGGATCGAGGCGCTCGCGCCCGGCCGCGCTCCGCCGCCGAAGCCCGCGCCCCCCCCCGAGCTTCCCCTGGAACGGGAGCAGCGGGAGGCGCGCGAGGTGGAGGACCGCATCGAGGGGTCGCTCCGCTCGCTGGCGCAGACGGTCCGGGTGGACATCCGCCGGCTGGACGTCCTGATGAACACGGTGGGCGAGCTGCTGCTGCTGAAGACCAACCTCCAGCGGCTGGCGGAGTCCGCGCTGGCGGGCGGCGCCCACGCCATCTCGCGGCTGTGGGGCCAGCAGCTCCAGCGCGAGACGCGGGCGCTGGAGCGGAAGCTGGACGACCTGCAGGAGGGCCTGCTGGGGGCCCGGATGGTCCCGCTGGGCCAGGTCTTCGACAAGCTCACCCGGCTGGTGCGGCGGATCGCGCGCGAGGCGGGCAAGGAGATCGACTTCCGCGCCGACGGAGGCGAGGTGGAGCTGGACAAGCTCATCGTGGAGGAGCTGTCCGACCCGCTGATGCACATCATCCGCAACGCCATCGACCACGGCATCGAACCGCCCCAGGCGCGCGCGGCCGCCGGCAAGGCGCGCAGGGGCCGGGTGTCGCTGCTGGCGTCCTCGCGGGGCAACCAGGTGGCCATCGCCGTCACCGACGACGGCGCCGGCATCGACGACCAGCGGGTGCTGGAGGTGGCCATGCAGCGCGGCCTGGTCACCCCGCGCGAGGCGAGGGACCTGTCGCCGCGGGAGATCCACAACCTGATCTTCCTCCCCGGCTTCTCCACCGCCCGCTCCGTCTCGGAGCTCTCCGGCCGGGGGGTGGGCCTGGACGTGGTGAAGACCAACATCGCCAACCTCTCCGGGTTGATCGACGTCACCTCCAGCGCGCGCGAGGGGACCACCTTCACCATCACCTTGCCGGTGACCCTGGCCATCATCCGCGCCCTGGTGGTCTCCGTCTCCAGGCGGACCTACGCGGTGCCGCTCAACAGCGTGCTGGAGATCGTCTCCGTGCTGCCCTCCGAGCTGCGCACGGTGGAGCGCCGGGAGATGATCCTCGTCCGGGGCCACACCATCCCGTTCGCCCGGCTGTCGCGCATCTTCGGCCACGGGGAGAGGCCGCTCCCGCGCCTGTTCGCGGTGGTGGTGGGGCTGGCGCACCACCGGGTCGCGCTGGCGGTGGACGAGCTGGTCGGCCAGCAGGACATCGTCATCAAGCCGCTGGGGCCCCGGCTGTCGCACGTGCGGGGCTTCGCGGGGGCGACCGACCTGGGGAACCGGCAGACGGTCCTGGTGCTGGACGTGGGCGCGCTGGTCGAGGAGTGCGTGAACCCGGACAGGCGGGCGGACTTCCTCTAGGCCACCCGCCCGGGTCGAGGCGCCGGCCATTTGCGCAAAGGGCCCTCGGGCGGCAAGCTCGCACGTTCCTCCATGGCGTGGTCGGTGCCCTGCCCCGAGTGCGGAACGCAGAACGAGCCGGACGGCTCGGGGGCGGTGCTGTGCGCGCGGTGCGGGTTCTTCTACCGGGCGCCCCAGCCGGGCCCGGCGATGAAGCGGGGAGCCTCCTACGGGGGGAT
This sequence comes from Myxococcaceae bacterium, assembly GCA_036559665.1. Lineage (GTDB taxonomy): Bacteria > Myxococcota > Myxococcia > Myxococcales > Myxococcaceae > DASRBA01. The sequence goes on along the minus strand of DATBSS010000242.1, from coordinate 1,529 downwards.
GGGGGAGATCGAGGCCCACCTCTCGGAGATGGGGATCTCCTTCCAGCGCGTCTCGGAGACCTCCATCCAGGTGGTCCGGCAGGTTGGCCCGCAGACGGTGCACGTCACCATCGACACCGCGCGCACCCTCCACCTCGTCTCCGCCGAGGGGGTGAAGGACCTCACGCTGGGGGACTCCGCGAGCACGCGGCTGTACTTCGACCCCGAGTGGAAGGAGCGCTACGACTTCGACCTGGCGCTGGAGGACAAGACGTTCGCGCTGCTGAACGCGGCGAGCAAGGAGCCGGACGACCTGCCCGCGCCGCCGGTGCCCGCTCCGCCGCTGGGGATGCAGCGGGCGCCCAGCTCGCCCGCCACGGTGCCGTCGCAGAAGCCCGCGGCCATCGCCGCCTCGATGATGGAGGCGCCCGCTCCGCCGCTGGGGATGCAGCGGAAGCCCAGCTCGCCCACGGTGCCGTCGCAGAAGCCCGCGGTCATCGCCGCGTCGATGATGGAGGCGCTCCGCTCGGTGCCGGGCCAGGAGGAGGAGGCCCCGCAGTCGCTGGCGGAGATCTCCGCCATGATCCCCAAGCGGGCCGGCCCTCCGCCGGTGAGCGCCGACCTGTCCGGGGCGCCCACCCAGAACGAACCGATCCTGCGGCCGGCGCGCGCGCGAGACGACGATGCGCCCCTCCCGGTGCCGGCGGTCATCCTCCCCAGCACCCCGGACGGCAAACCGCCGGTGCTGTCGCCGGCCACCGAGGGCTCCGCGCCGCCGCCCCTCATCTGGCGCAGCAGCACCCCCATCCCGCCTCCGGTGGGCGCCGAGCCGCCCCGGCCATCCGGCCGCGTCCACATCGCCAACGGCACCACCCGCGACGTCATCGACGTGCCGATCTCCGCGCGCGCGGAGCAGGCGCCCGAGGCCGCTCCAGGCGGCGTCCAGGGATCGCCCGAGGAGCTGCCGCCGCTGGAGTCGCCCTCCGACGACGCGCCGGACCCGTCGGTCATCGTGACCGAGCCCGACATGGCGGCCTACCGGTCGTCCGGCGAGCACCGGGCGCCCGCGGCCCCGGAGACGGTCACCCGCCCGACGGCGCCGCCGCCGCCCCTCCACCGCGCCGGCGAGCCCGCCGTCACCGATGACACGACGCGCTCGCCGGTCGCGCCCCGCGCCGTCGCCGCGCGCGCGCGCCGCAGCGGCCTCGCCTGGGCTGGGCTGCTCGGCCTGGCGATCGGTGCCGCCGGAGGCCTCCAGTTCGCGGTCCCGGGGCGGCTCGCCGGCCTGTTCCCTCCCACCGCCGCGTCGGAGGTGCGCGCCGGTGCGCAGTCGGCGCGGCAAGGAGACGTGGACGGCGCGCTGGCGCATTTCCACCGCGCCGCGGAGCTGGACCCGAAGTGGGCGCCGGCCTGGAGGAACCTGGGCGTGGCCTATGCCCTCAAGGGCGACCAGGTACAATCGGTCGAGGCGTACCGGAAGTACCTCGAGTTGGAACAGGACCCGGAGCAGGCGCGTCAGGTCCGGACGCTGCTCGAGAAGTAGGTCTTCC
>DATBSS010000241.1:0-7452 GCA_036559665.1 Myxococcaceae bacterium | reverse complement strand
TCGCTCGGGCTGGGGCTGACCGTGTTCACCCCCCAGGAGCTGCGGGACCCCAATCCCATCCCGGAGGACCGCCCCTACGCGTCGCTGGACTTCCTCACCGCGACCCGCACCTCGGCCTTCGACCGGTTGGGCTGGGCCATCACCTCCGAGCTGACGGTGGGGGTGCTGGGCCTGGACCAGGGGCACCAGCTCCAGAAGTACATCCACGAGGTGGTTCGCAGGATGAAGGGCTGCCAGGACGAGGAGCCGGGGTGCGTCCCGCACGACCCCAAGGGCTGGGCGAACCAGATCTCCTCCGGCGGCGAGCCGACGCTCCACTATGGCCTCCTGGTGGAGAAACGGCTGGTGGACGTGCGGGCGCCGGGCCGGGCGTGGTTCGACCTCAAGGGCATCGGGCGGCTGGACCTGGGCTACTACACCGGCGCGGCGGCCGGGTTCGCCTTCCGGCTGGGCCTCTTCCGCACGCCGTTCTGGGCGTACAACACGTCGCCCATCAACGCGACGAACCAGATGGTCCCTTCGCTGGCGGTGACCCCGGAGCAGTCGGGGGGATCCTTCGAGCTGTACCTGTTCGGTGGGCTGCGCGGCCGGGCGGTCCTCTACAACGCGCTCCTCCGGGGACAGTTCCGATATTCCGCGGTGCGGATGAACGACACCGAGGCGCTTCCCCTGCTCTACGAGTTCGAGGCCGGGCTGACCGCCAGCTTCAAGGGCGCCGGCGTCACCTGGATGCCGTTCGCGGGGCGCTCGCCGGAGTACAGCGCCGGGTTCCCCATCCGGCACCAGATCTGGTCCTCCATCTACCTCTGGTACCGGACCGGGTAGGCCCTTTCCGTGGACGACCGGGAGATCGTCCAGCTCGGCGAGCAGGGCTGCTTCGCGCGCGACGCGTTCCTGGGCGAGCTGGAGGCGCGGGCGCTGGCGGAGGCGGCGGAGCGGCTGCACCGGGAGGGGGCCTTCGCCCTGGCCGGGGTGAGCCGCGGCGCCGACCGGCGGCTGGACCCGGCCATCCGCGGCGACGAGATCTGCTGGCTGGCGCCGGACCGGTTCCCGGCCGTCCACGCGGCGTTCGACCGGCTCCGCCTGGAGCTCAACGAGGGCGGGTACCTGGGGCTCGGCCACTTCGACGTCCAGCTCGCGCGCTATGCGGGGGCGGGGGAGGGCTACCAGCGGCACCGGGACGCCTTCGCCGGCGGCCCCGGCTCCCGCCGCCTCACCGCCATCTGGTACCTGAACCCAAGCTGGTGCCCCGAGCACGGTGGGGTGCTCCGCCTGCACCTGCCGTCCGGGCCCCTGGACGTGGAGCCGCGCCTGGACCGGCTGGTGGTCTTCCGGAGCGAACAGGTGGAGCACGAGGTGCTTCCGGCGCTCGCGCCGCGCTACGCGGCGACTGCCTGGTACTATGGTCCCCGCTGATGCGCGTTCGCTTCTGGGGCACCCGTGGCTCCGTGCCGAAGCCCGGTCCGTTGACCGTCCGCTACGGCGGCAACACCTCCTGCGTCGAGGTGATGGCGGCTGGCGGCACGCGGCTGGTGCTCGACTGCGGCACGGGCGCGCACGGGCTGGGCCAGACCCTGGTGAACGCCAAAGAGCAGCCCATCCGCGGGCACATGCTCATCGGCCACACCCACTGGGACCACATCCAGGGCTTCCCCTTCTTCAGCCCGCTCTTCACCCAGGGGAACGAGTGGGACGTGTACGCGCCGCTCGGGTTGGGGCAACACCTCGAGAAGACGCTCGCCGGGCAGATGCAGCACACCTACTTCCCGGTGTCCCTGCAGCAGCTGGGCGCCACCATCCGCTTCCACGACCTGGTGGAGGGTAACTTCCAGGCCGGCGCGTTCCGGGTGACCTCCCGCTACCTCAACCACCCGGCGATGACGCTGGGCTACCGGCTGGAGGTGGACGGGGGGACGCTGGTCTACGCCACCGACCACGAGCCTCACTCGCCGGAGCACGCCGGCGGCGGCCACATCGACCGCCACCAGGAGGACCGCCGCCACGCGGAGTTCATCTCCGGTGCGGACGTGCTGATCCACGACGCCCAGTACACCGCGGAGGAGTACCCGGCGAAGATGGGCTGGGGGCACAGCACGGTGGAGTACGTGGTCGACGTGGCGCTGGCCGCGAAGGTGCGGACGCTCTACCTCTTCCACCACGACCCCAGCCGGACGGACGACCAGCTCGACGCGCTGGTGGAGGCCTGCCGCCAGCGGGTGGCGCGCTCGGGACAGCCGCTGGAGGTCCACGCCGCGGCCGAGGGGACCTCCTTCGAGGTCGGCCGGAGCGAGAAGCCCCCGGGGCGCAAGAGCGCCGAGCTGAAGAACCTGGCCAGCCACCAGGCGCTGGCGTCCAAGACCATCGTCATCGCGCTGGGGGACCCGGCCGAGGACGCCATCGTCGGCCAGGCGCTGGAGAGCGAGGGCTTCACGCTGGTGCGGCCGGAGGCGGGGGGCTCGCTGCTGGAGCAGATCGCGTCGCTCCGGCCGGCGCTGGTGCTGCTGGACGAGGCGTACCGCGAGGGCGAGCACGCGGCGCTCACGATGGTGATGGCGCTGCGGGCCCACCCGGACGCGCTCCTGCGCGACCTGCCGGTGGTGATGGTCCGCCACGGCGGCGCCGGCACCCCCGAGGACTTCCGGGCGGGCGCCAGCGACGTGCTCACCGCGCCGTTCTCCACCCCCTACGTGCGGGCGCGGGCGCGCGCCTGGCTGATGCGCACGCAGACGCGGTGGCTGGCCGCGCCGCCGCCCCCGGACGAGCTGGCCCGGCTGGACGCGCTCCGCCGGATGAAGATCCTCGACACGCCGCCCGACGAGCGCTTCGACCGCATCACCCGGCTGGCGGCGCAGGCGCTGGACGTGCCGTACGCGGCCATCGGGCTGATGGACGCGCACCGCGAGTGGTTCAAGTCGCGCCACGGCTTCCCGCTGGCGGAGGTCCCGCGGGACACGTCGCTCTGCGCGTACACCATCCTGGAGAAGAGCGCGTTCTCGGTGGACGACATGTTCGAAGACCACCGCTTCGCGGACATGCCCACCGTCTCCGACGCACCGCACATGCGCTTCTACGCGGGCGTCTCGCTCAAGGAGCCGGGCGGGCACCCGGTGGGCGCGCTGTGCGTGATGGACACCCGGCCGCGCCGGCTGAACACCGAGGAGCTCCAGTCGCTCCAGGACCTCGCCGCGCTGGCACAGGAAGCGCTGCGCCGCTAGCCTCCCGCCTGCCCGTGCCTCCCATCGCCTCCAAGGAAGGCCCCAAGATCCGCAAGATTGGCCCGTACCGGTTGCTGGGCGAGCTGGGTCGCGGCGGGATGGCCATCGTCTACCGTGGCATCCACGAGACGCTCCAGCGCGAGGTGGCGATCAAGGAGCTCACCGCCGAGTCGATGCGCGACCGCGAGGCCCAGTCCCGCTTCCGCCGCGAGGCGCTGGCGCTGGCCGCCTTCCGCCACCAGAACATCGTCACCCTCTACGACCTGGTGGAGAAGAACGACGCGCTCTACATGATCATGGAGTTCGTCGACGGGCCGACGCTCCAGCAGCTCCTCAAGGAGGGCCCGCTGCCGCCGGAGGTAGTGGCGATCATCGGCGCGCGCGTCGCCTCCGCCCTGGACCAGGCCCACTTCAGCCGCATCATCCACCGCGACATCAAGCCCGCGAACGTGATGCTGACCAAGTCCGGCGAGGTGAAGCTGATGGACTTCGGCATCGCCAAGGACGAGGGGATGGAGGCCCTCACCAAGGAGGGCATCGCCATCGGCACGCCCTCGTACATGTCGCCGGAGCAGGTGACGGGCTCGCCGCTGGACGGCCGCACCGACATGTTCTCGCTCGGGGTGGTGATGTACGAGTGCCTCACCGGCGCGCGCCCCTTCCTCGGGTCCACCGCGGGGGAGGTGTTCGCCCGCATCCGCGACGGCAAGTACAAGCCCATCGACAAGCTCGTGCCGCACGTGCCCCCGCAGCTGGAGGCGGTGGTGAAGCGGTGCATGAAGGTGAAGCTGGACCAGCGCTACCTCGACGCCGCCGAGCTGCGCCGCGACCTCGAGCTGCACCTGGCCCAGCGGATCTCCATCTCGCACCAGGCGCTGGTGGTGGCCTTCCTCCGCCACCGCAACAAGATCACCGAGACCGAGGCGCTGGCGCGGCTGACCTCCCACGAGATGGAGTTCGTGAAGACCTTCAGCAACCTCGGCCGCCGGCGGGGCGGGTGGGCCTGGGTGGCGGCGGCCGTCGCGGCGGCGGGCACGGCGCTCTACTTCACCCAGCACCTGTGGATGCCGGTGCTGCGGAAGCTCACGTTCTTCGGAGGCTGACCATGGGACGGTACCTGACCCTGCTTCTCGGCTTGGCGGTGGTCGCCGGGCTGGCGTACTACACGCTCAAGGGCGCCAATCCGCTCTCCTCCAACGTAGACGCCCAGGCGCAGCAGGGCCTGCAGAACGTCCGCAAGGAAGCCAAGCGCATCGAGGAGGACGCGCAGAAGCGCGTCGACGAGACGGTGAAGAAGGCGACCCCGGAAGAGGTGGGCCAGCCCTCCGAGTAGCGCCGGCTTCCTCCGGGCTCAGCGTCCGGGCGCCGAGTACTCCACGCGCACCACGGTGCCGATGCCGCCCCGGACGTTGAAGTCCCCCTCCACCAGGAGCTTGCGCGGCTTGAGCGCGGCGACGAGGTCGTCCCGGATGCGGTTGGTGACCGCCTCGTGGAAGGCGCCCTCGTTCCGGTAGGACCACATGTAGAGCTTGAGGCTCTTGAGCTCCACGCAGAGCTGGTCCGGCACATAGCGGATGGTGAAGTGCGCGAAGTCCGGCTGCCCGGTCATGGGGCACAGGCAGGTGAACTCCGGCACGTCGAAGGCGATCTCGTAATCGCGGTCCGGCGCCGGGTTCTTGAAGGTCTCGAGGTTTTTCGACGGCTCGGTGCTCATGGCCCCTCTTCTACACCGCCCGGAAATCGGTGAGCCGGATGCCCAGCCGCTCGACGATCGCCCGGGCGCCCGGGTGCAGGAACGTCTGGAGCTCCACCTCGCGCTGCTGGCTATACCCGGACGCCACGTGCGTGGGCGCCAGGCCGGGGTGGCACATCAGCTCGGTGACGCCGTCCGGGGGGAGCGCCTCCAACTCCTTCCGGAACCGCTCCAGCGTCCAGTACGCCTCCGGGCCCGCGTCGCCGATGAAGCGCGCCGTCGAACGCACGTGCTTGGCCCCCAGCGCCTCCCGCATCGGAGCGTCCACCGCGCGGACCGGAAGCCCCCGCTCCAGCGCCGCCGCCGCTACGCCCTCCAGCACGTTCGGCAGCCGGTGGAGGTGCTTGTGCACGTCCACGTGCGTGGGCGGCCGGCCCAGCAACCGCTTCGCCTCCGCCAACTGCGCCAGCGTCTCCGCGCGCACCGACTCCGCCGGCAGGCCGGGCGCGTTGCCCTCCACGAATTCGCCGCCGTGGGTGAGCAGCGTCACCGGCATGGCGGAGGAGAGCGGCCGCCACCGGGCCAGGTTCAGGTGCAGCCCTACCGACAGCGGGCGGGCGCGGGCGGCGGCCTCGGCGGCGTAGGGCGTGTTCACCATCAGGGTGGCGGAGGTGACCACGCCCTCGGTCATCGCGCGGAGGATGCCGTCGGTCACGGCCGGGTCGTAGCCCAGGTCGTCGGCGTTGATGATCAGCAGGCGCTTCGCCATGTCGGGCTCAGGGCTCAGGCCGCCTGGGGTGCCTGGTCCTCCAGCGACAGCAGCAGGCGCTCCGGCGTGAGCGGCACGTGGGTGAAGCGCCGGCCGAGCGCGGAGGAGACCGCGTTGGCGATGGCCGCGGCGATGGGGATGAGCGACGGTTCGCCCACGCCCTTGGCGCCGTACGGGCCGCGGCTGTACGGCAACTCCACCAGCACGGTGTCGATCTCCGGGGCGTCGGCGGAGGAGGGGATGAGGTAGTCCGTGAAGTTGGGGTTGAGGCAGCGCCCCTCGGACATCTTCAGCTCCTCCATGATGGCGTAGCCCATCCCCTGCACCACCCCGCCCTCCACCTGGCCCACCACCCCGGCGGGGTTGATGGCCCGCCCCACGTCGTGCGCGGCGGTGACGCGGTCCACCGTCACCCGGCCGGAGCGGAGATCCACCGTCACCTCGGCGATCTGGCAGGCGAAGCAGTAGACCGAATACGCCTCGCCCAGGCCCATGGCCTCGTTCCACTCCTTGCGCGGCGGCGCGAACCAGCCCTCGGCGGTGAGGTTCACCTTCCGCTCGTAGCAGGCCTTGGCCGCGTCCTTGAACGACAGCCGCTTCAGGCCGCCCTCCACGGAGATCTCCCCCGCGCGCGAGACCAGCTTCTCCTTCGGCGCGTCCAGCTTCTGCGCCGCCACCTCCAGCATCCGGGTGCGGAGCTGGCGCGCGGCGTCCAGCACTGCGTTGCCGCTCATGACGGTGGTGCGGGAGGCGACGGTGGGCCCGGAGTCCGGCACCAGGTCGGTGTTCACCGGCACCACCCGGACGTGGTCCAGCGTGCAGCCCAGCTCCTCCGCCACCAGCTGCGCCATCACGGTGAACGCGCCCTGGCCGATCTCCGTCCCGCCGATGGCCACGTTCACCGAGCCGTCCGGCCGCACGTGCACCAGCGACCCGGACCCCTCCAGGAACTGGCCGCCCGCGTGCAGGCAGCACCCGTACATGCAGCAGCCGATGCCGATGCCCTTCTTCACCGAGCCGCCGGCGGGGCTGGCGTTGAAGGCCTGCATCTGGAGCCGCTTGTCCTCGTACCGGCTCTTCGCCACCGCCTGCTCCAGCGTCTCCAGCGCGCCCACGCTCTCGGGGAGCACCTGGCCGGTGGAGGTGGCGTCGCCCACCTTGAGCAGGTTGCGGCGGCGGATCTCCGCGGGGGAGATGCCCACCCGGGCCGCCGCCTCGTCCAGCTGCGCCTCCATGGCGAACGTCACCTGCGGCGCGCCGAAACCGCGGAAGGCCCCGCCGAAGAGGTTGTTGGTGTAGACGACCCAGGTGTCGACGCGGACGTTCTCCACCCGGTAGGGACCCAGGGCGGTGGCGTTGGCGCGCTCGGCGACCACGGCGGAGAGCCCGTTGTACGCGCCGGCGTCGGTGTACAGGCCCACCTGGCACGCGGTGATCCGCCCCTCGGCGTCCACGCCCAGGCGGTGGGCGATCTTCATCGGGTGGCGCTTGGAGGACCACGCCATGTCCTCGGCCCGGTCGTAGATGAGCTTCACCGGGCGGTTGGTCTTCGCCGCCAGCACCGCCGCGCACGCCGCGGGCTCGGAGGGGTAATCCTCCTTCCCGCCGAACGCGCCGCCGGTGGCCGCCTGGATGCACCGGATGGCCGCCAGGTCCTTGCCGAGGACCCGCGCCACCGCCTTCTGGATGTAGAACGGGCACTGCGCCGAGGCGTAGATGGTGAGCATCCCGTCCTGCTCGGGGACGGCGATGACGCCGTTGGTCTCGAGGTAGGC
>DATBSS010000240.1:0-4815 GCA_036559665.1 Myxococcaceae bacterium | reverse complement strand
GTACCGCCAGCTGTCGCTCCTGCTGCGCCGGCCGCCGGGACGTGAGGCCTACCCGGGCGACGTGTTCTACATCCACTCCCGCCTGCTGGAGCGCGCCGCCAAGCTGTCCGACGCCGAGGGCGCCGGGTCGCTCACCGCGCTCCCCATCATCGAGACGCAGGCCGGCGACGTGTCCGCGTACATCCCCACCAACGTCATCTCCATCACCGACGGGCAGATCTTCCTGGAGACGGACCTCTTCTTCTCCGGCGTCCGCCCGGCCATCAACGTGGGCCTGTCGGTGTCGCGCGTGGGGTCGGCGGCGCAGATCAAGGCGATGAAGCAGGTCGCCGGTTCGATGAAGCTGGAGCTGGCGCAGTACCGCGAGCTGGCGGCCTTCGCCCAGTTCGGCTCCGACCTGGACAAGGCGACCCAGGAGACCCTGGCCCGCGGCGAGCGCCTGGTGGAGCTGCTCAAGCAGGGCCAGTACGAGCCCATGCCGGTCGAGAAGCAGGTGATGCAGATCTACGCGGCGACCAACAAGGACGACGCGCAGAAGCGCGGGTGGATCCGCCACGTGAACGTGCGCGAGGTGGGCCGCTGGGCCAAGGAGTTCATCGACTTCGTGGACGCGCGGTACCCGGAGCTGCCCAAGGCCATCGCCGACAAGAAGGAGCTGACGGCGGAGATCAAGCCGCAGCTCCACAAGGCGCTCGCGGAGTTCAACGAGACCTTCAAGTAGCCGTCACTGGCTGCTGCCGGCGCCGGTCGACTCGATCAGCTCGATGACGGCCTTCAGGGTGTTGCCGTCCACGTGCCGGGGGCTCAGCTTCAGCAGCTTGTCCAGCTGGACCTTCGCCTCGTCCAGCCGCTGCTGCATCTGGAGGAACTGGGCGTAGTCGTAGAGGGCGCCCTGGTCCTGGGGGTCCTCCAGCAGCCGCCTTTGGAGCTCCGCCTCGGTGGGGGAAGTGGGCGGCGGCGGGTCCGTGCTGGGGCAGGCGCCGGCCCACTCGCCCTCCACGGTGCGGATGGAGAGGGCCAGCTTCCCCTTGAGCGCGTTGACCGTCCGCAAGGCCGCCTTCCGGGTGTCGCACACGCCCAGCACGGTGACCAGCCGCCCCGGCTTGAGCCCGGAGAGCTCGTCCGACTTCATGACCTTCGGATACCCGGCGGCGACGCGGACGCCGTTCACCGCCTCGGTGCGGAGCTGCTGCACCACGTAGCTGCCCTGGGCACCGTCCGCGACCAGGATGACCTCGGCGGCCGGGGCCACGGCCGGGAGCGCGCAGAGGAGGAAGGCGACCCGCATGGCCCCCGAGCGTAGCATCCGGCCCGATGCCCACGACCCTCCGAAGCCTCCTCGTCTTGACGCTCTTCGCCGCCGGCTGCTGCCGCAACGCCTGGGACGCCTTCCCCATGAGCACGCCGCCGGACCGGCAGTGCCACATGGGCTCGACGCACGGCCACGACCTCTACATCTGGGACTGCGCCTCGGGGCAGAAGGTCGTGGTCGGCCGCTTCAGCGCCGAGATGTCCTGCCAGTCCCCTGAGCAGGAGACCGCCGCCTGCGGCGCCTTCACCCCGCTGGAGACGCAGTACCACCTGGACACCGGGGCGAGCTGCCCGACGATGCCGGACAGCCTCCAGTGGCCGCGCTGACGGCCCTTCGCTACTTCGAACCGCCGCCCTTGGGGGCCGGCGCGCCCTTGCCGTCCTTGGGCGCCTCCGGGGCGGGCGGCGCCGGCTGGGGCACCCACTTGGGCTGCGCCTCCAGCTTCTCGCGCAGCGCGTAGGCCTCCGGCTTGCCGCGCATCTCGGCCAGCGACTGGACGTAGTAGACGAGCGCCCAGAGGTTCTCGTCCGGGAGGTTGCCCTGCCAGGTGGGCATGGCCGCGCCGCCCACGCCCGCGCCGATGGTGCGGTAGAGGTCCTCGCGCTGCTCCTCCGCGGTGTAGGCCTTGCCGTCCACCATGGTCCCCACCGGGTAGGCGGTCTTGACCTTGTGGTACAGGAAGTCCGGCGGGAGCTGCTGGACGTTCTTGGTCGACTCGCCCTTGTCGTTCATCTCCAGGGCGTACTCCGTCTCGCGCAGCGAGGTCCGGTACATCTCCTCCGCGAAGTCCTCCGCCGGCGACCCGGTGACCGTCTTCAACATGTCGGAGATCTCCTGGCGCGGCGCGTACGCGGCGTGGCACCCGGAGCAGCCGGCGTGGCCCTCGGCGGCCACGTGGTAGACCTCCTTGCCGCGGGCGATCGCCTCCTGAGGCGACTTGCCCTTCCACGGGTCGGGGGTGATCTTGATGGCTTCGCCCGGCTCCTCCTCCTTCCAGCGGGGAGAGAGCGTCTTGACGTACGCGATGAGGTACTTCCGCTCCACCTCCGGGACGTCCCAGGGCAGCATCGGCGTGCCGTTCAGGCCGCGGCGGATGGTGCGGTCCAGCGCGTCGTCCACCGGCAGCCCGCCGGCGGCCACCCCGCCGAACTTGAACAGGCCCTGGTTGAAGTTGCGCGGCGGCGGCCGCATCCCCAGCGAGGCCGGGCCGCGCCCGTCGCCCTTCTCGCCGTGGCAGCCGTAGCAGTACAGCATGAACGCTTCGTACCCGTGGTTCAGCGCGACCGGGTCCAGCGTCTTGCCGCCCGCCAGCTGGTAGGGCTCGGTGAACTCCTTCTTGTAGCGGTCCGGGTCCTTGCACCCGGTCGCCACCAGGGCCAGGGCCAGCGCCAGGGCCACTGCTCCCATCGACCGCTCGGCGGACATGCTTCCCTCCCTCACCTCAGACCTCACATCAAAAAGATGGTGACGAACATCAGGACCCAGACCGCGCCCACGAAGTGCCAGTACAGCCCCCACAACTTGATCGGCAGGTGGCGCGCCGCGCTGTACGCCCCGAGGAGCGCCCGCACCGCCACCGTCCCCACGCCGCCGATGCCCACCACCGCGTGCGCCGCGTGCAGCCAGGTGAGCCCGTAGAACACCGACGAATAGGCGCCGGCAGACCAGGGTGCCAGGTCGTTCTGGTACATCGTGTGCCAGAGCACGCCCTGCAGCGCCACGAAGAGCGCCCCCAGCAGCGCCGCGCCCAGCAGCCACGGCCCTGCCCGCCCGGACCGCCCGGACCGCCCGGACCGCCCCGCCCGCACCTCCCGGACGCCAAGCTGGTAGCTGGCCGAGCTGAGCGCCAGCACCAGCGTGTTCCCCAGAGGCAGCTTCCACGGCAGCGCCGGCACGCCGGGCGGCGGCCAGGACATGAGCCGCGCCCGCATGAAGCCGTAGGCGATGAAGAGGACGGCGAACATCATCGCCCACGCGCCCAGGAAGAGGACCATCCCCATCATGGCGGTCGTCTCCCGCCGCGCCGCCGGGGGCCGGTAGCGAACCACGTCGCCCATGGGATGGATGATGGCCTCTGACACGGTGTCCGCCTAGGCGCCCTGGGGTGCCGCCTTGGGCGGACTGCCCGCCGCCGCGGGAAGCTCTTCTCCCTGGCCCGCCCAGTCCCTCCCGGTGGCCGCCTTCACCTCCGGGTTGGCCAGCTCGTGCGGGCCGCGGTACACGGTGGGGACCGGGTCGTAGTTATGGTGCGGCGGCGGCGAGGCGGCGTGCGTCCACTCGAGGGTGGTGGCTTCCCATGGGTTCTGGGCCGCCGGCGCGCCCGCGAACATGCTGCGAAGGAAGTTGATGATGAAGGGGATCTGGAACGCCGCCAGCAGGAACGCCGCGTAGCTGGTGAGCCGGTTGGCGGTGAGCAGGTGCTGCAGGTACGTGTACTGGTACGGGTCGTAGAGGCGCCGCTGCTGGCCGGAGAAGCCGACGATGAGCTGCCCGCTGAAGACCAGGACGATGAAGATTACCGACCCCCAGAAGTGCACCTTCCCCAGCGTCTCGTTGTACTGGCGCCCGAACATCTTGGGGAACCAGTAGTAGAGGCCCGCGAAGCTCCCCAGGAACGCCGCCGCCGCCATCGTCAGGTGGAAGTGGCCCACCACCCACATGGTGTCGTGCAGGTAGATGTCCGTGGCGATGGTGCCCAGGTAGAGGCCGGTGAGCCCGCCCAGGCCGAACACGAACACCGTCCCCACCGCGAAGAGCATGGGCGTGGGGAAGCGGTTGGAGCCCTTCCACATGGTGTGCAGCCAGTTGGGAAGAGCACCTCCGCGGGCACGGAGATGATCAGCGTGAAGGTCATGAACCCCTTGCCCAGCAGTGGGTTCATGCCGGTGAGGAACATGTGGTGGCCGTACACCACGGCCGACAGCACCGTGACGATGATCATGGCCCACACGGTCCCCTGGTACCAGTACGCCGGCTTGCGCGCGAACATGGGGATGATGACCGAGATGATTCCCCAGGCCGGCAGGATGAGGATGTAGACCTCCGGGTGGCCGAAGATCCAGAACAGGTGCTGGAAGAGGATGGGGTCTCCGCCGCCCTTCACGCCCGCCGCGCCGGCCACGAAGAACTGGGTGCCGAAGTTGCGGTCCAGCAGCAGCAGCAGGCCGGCCGACCCGAGCACCGGCACGAAGAGCACGTTGAGGATGGCGGTCAGCCACAGGCCCCACACCGACAGCGGCATCCGCATCCAGGTCATCCCCGGCGCGCGGAGCCGGATGACGGTGGTGACGTAGTTGACGCCGCCCATGATGGTGGCGACGCCGGTGACGAAGATGGCCGCCACCACCAGGGTCTGGCCCAGGCCGGGCGTGCCCACGTTGGTGGACAGCGGCGCGTAGGTGGTCCACCCCGCGGCCGCCGTCCCCAGCTGCACGAAGAAGGAGGCGACGATCAGCAGCGCGGAGATGAGGAACGTCCAGAACGACATGAGATTGAGCCGCGGG
>DATBSS010000239.1:0-20646 GCA_036559665.1 Myxococcaceae bacterium | reverse complement strand
CGGGGAGCAGATTCAGGTGGTCTCCAGGCTGACCACCACGCTCCTCACGATGTTCGCCGGAGGCGGTGCCGTATCCGCTGGCGTAACGCGCGGGCTGGGTGGCCTGGAGGCCACCGGCCTCTCCCTCTCTGCCCAAGGCACGCTGGCGCTGGGACGGGTGGTGGTTCCGGCGGGTGAGGTCGCAACAGTGCTCGCCATTGGCGTGGGCGCTCCCATCGTCCTTCAGTCCACGGCGGTGGCCAGTCAATCAACCACGGAGGGCGGGACACGGGTCATCGCACGGGCAGGTGGGGAGACCCTCGACGTCACCCGGATCCGGATACCCGGCCCTCGCAACTCGCCCTTCGGGAAGGTGGACTATCTCCTTGGCAACGTGGGGAGCGTCGAGAGCATCGGAAAGGGTGGCTTCTTCCGAGGGGTCCTCGGGTTCAGCGAAGGTACCCTCGGTCCTGCCCTTGAACGGCACCTGGTCGAGAACTTCGGGACGGCGGCGGTCGATGGTTCGCGAATACGTGCGATCGGGACACTGGTCGGGCCTGGAGGCCGATTGGCAACCGTGGAGTCCGTCTGGCAAGTCACTTCCGAGGGCTTCGTCGATCTCATCACGGCGGTGCCGCGATGACGGTGCCGTATGCCTGCCGGTTTGTTGCGGACCAGCGCTCGGTGAGTCTCGTCGAGATCGTATCGAGCGGGAGTGAGCGGACCGTGCGTGTCGTTGCGGGCGCCGGGCCAGCCTGGGAGATCGTGCTGCCCGCCTGGTACCTGCCTTCCGTGGCAATCCTTGGGGACACGACGGCGGTCTGGGCCGCCACCAGGCTCTTCTTCCTGGCTTCCGGGAAGCAAGCGGTCCGCGCCGACTTCGACGACGAGATCCACGCCGTGTTTGCCGTTGACGGCAGGTTCTGCGTGGTCGGTGAATTGTCCGTGTCCATCTATGACGCCGGCCGGGGTGCGATCGTGGATCGGTTCCAGTCTGGTGATGTCCTGGGTGCCAGTTGGTGGGAGGGTGGGAAGCTCTTTGTCGAGAGCGCTGCCGGTAGGCCGCACATCTTCAGCCCATCGGCCGACGCCGTTGGCCTGACGGTGGCTCCGTAACGGGAGCCGGAACCGCTCGAGCACGGAGCCGGCGATGCGCCCGCTGTTGACCCCCGCGCCCGGGCGTGCGATCCCCCGCGCCCGGCCATGACGCTGCGCAAGGTGGAGGGACAGCCGCGGGCGGTGGAGACGCTGCGGGCGGCGCTGCGCTCGGGCGCGGTGCACCACGCCTACCTCTTCACCGGGCCGGAGGGCGTGGGCCGCGAGATGGCCGCGGTGGGCCTCGTCCAGGCCCTCCTCTGCGCCGCCCAGCCGAACGAGGGCTGCGGCGAGTGCGACGTCTGCCTGCGGGTGGAGAAGATGAGCCACCCGGACGTGGCGTGGGTGATGCCGCAGGAGGAGATGGTGGCCCGCAAGCTGGCCGGCCGCTCCGACTTCTCCGGCACCGTCTCCAAGGAGATCCGCGTCGAGCAGATCCGCTCGCTTCAAGAACGCCTCTCCCTGCGCGCGCTGGAGGGCGGCTACAAGGCGGCCGTCGTCCCCTCCGCGGAGCGGATGAACCCGCAGGCGCAGAACGCGCTGCTCAAGACGCTGGAGGAGCCGCCCCGGCGCACGCTCCTCATCCTGCTGGTCGCCTCGGTGGACAAGCTGCTCCCCACCATCCTCAGCCGCTGCGCGCGGGTCTCCTTCGGCCCGCTCCCGCTGCCGCTGCTGCGCGACCAGCTGGTGCAGCGCCGGGGCCTGGACCCGCACACCGCGGAGCTGGCGGCGGTGCTGGCGGGCGGGAGCCTCTCCAAGGCGCTGGAGCTGGACGTGGCCGGCCTGGCCCGCCGCCGCGAGGTGATCGAGCGCTTCGAAGCGCTCAGCCCTGGCGACGCGCGCGGGTGGCTGCGCTTCTCCGAGGCGAACGCCGGGTCGCGCGAGGAGGCGGAGGACGCCATCCGGGTGCTCTCGCTGTGGATCAGGGACGTGGCGCTGGCCCAGGCCGGCTCCGGCGAGCTGTGCAACCACGACCTGGCCCCGCTGGCCCAGGAGGCGGCGCGGCGCTGCTCGCCGGAGGCGCTCCACCGGCGCTACGAGCTGCTCAACGAGACGCGCGAGGCGATCGCCGCGCACAACGCCTCGCCGAGGTTGGCGCTGGACCGGATGCTGATCGGCATGCTCACGCCCACCTGGCTCAACCCGCCGCCCGAGAGCTGGAAGCGCCAGTGAGCTCCGGGCACGAGCTGGAGGACGTGCTGCGCGAGGCCTCCCACGGGGACTTCCAGCCCGCCTACCTCTTCGCCGGGGACGAGTTCCTGGTGCGCAAGGCGGCCGAGGAGCTGGTGAAGGTGGCGCTGCCCGCCGCCGCCGCCGGGCTCAACTTCGTGGTGATGGACGGCGCCTCGCCCCGCGAGGTGGCCATGGACCTGGCCACCCTGCCGCTCTTCCCCGGGCCCAAGGTGGTGATGCTGCGCGACCCGGAGTTCCTGGCGCCGAAGAAGGGCCGGACGGACGCGCTCTCCAAGGCGCGCGAGGCCTGGCGCGCGGGGCGGCGGAAGGAGGGCGCCCGGCGGCTGCTGGCGCTGGCAGCGCGCGCCGGCTGGGGACCGAACGACCTGGCCTCGCCCTCGCGGGAGGCGTGGCAATCCGAGCTCAACGTGGAGCTGGCGGACGTGGACGTGGCCTTCCTCAAGGAGGTGGCCTCCTTCTGCCGCGACGAGAACCTGACCGCGCCCGAAGGGGACGTCACGCCGCTTTTGGACGTGCTGGGGAAGGACCTGCCCAAGGGGCAGATGCTGGTGGTGGCGGCGTCTGAGGTGGACGGGAAGAACCCGCTGGTGAAGTGGATCTCCGAACGCGGGCGGCTGGTGGAGCGGAAGGTCGCGTCCAAGCTCAAGGACCTGGACCTGTCGGAGATCGTGGCCGAGGTGCTGAAGCCTTCGAAGAAGAAGCTCTCCAAGGCGGCGGAGGCCACGCTCAAGGAGCGGTGCGGCGGGAACATGCGGCTGCTCCAGTCGGAGCTGGAGAAGCTGGCCCTGTACGTGGAGGGCTCCGTCATCGAGGAGGGCGACGTGGAGCTGCTGGTCGCCCACGCGCGGGAGGAGGAGTTCCTCGAGCTGTCGGACGCGCTCCAGAAGAAGGACCTCAAGGCGGCGCTGAAGTACGTGGAGGACGCGGTGGGGCAGGGGACGCATCCTTTGCAGCTCATCGGCGCGGTGGCCTCCATCACCCGCACGCTGCTGGAGAACCACGAGCGGCTCCAGGCGCTGGCGGGCGGCTCCGTGCCCCGGAGCTACGACCACTTCAAGGACTCGATCTTCCCCAAGATCGAAGAAGAGGCGAAGGCCGCCAAGGCGCGCGTCCCGCACCCCTTCGCCGCCTTCAGCGCCATGAAGGCCGCCTCCCAGTACGGGCGGGTCCGGCTGCTGGCCTCGCTGGTCGCTTGCGCCGAGGCGGACTTCCAGCTCAAGTCCTCCGCCGGGGGAAAGATGGTGCTGGAGCGGCTGCTCTGGACGATCTGCGGGTGAGCGATGGAGCAGGACTTCATCAGGGAGGCCGCCGAGCGGCTGGTCCAGCTCGCGGTGACCTTCCAGAATGACGGCCCCCGCTTCAGCCAGGCGCAGCTCGAATACAAGCAGGCGGATCCGCAGCCGCACGAAGCCGTCCAACGCCTGGTGACGGCGCTCACGGCCGGGGACCGGTCCCTGGAGGAGCTTGGCGAGTCCTTGCTCGCGGTCCGCGCGATCGACGAGGCCCTGCACGAGGAGAGCGGAATCCGGGCCCCGAGGCACGCCAGGCGCGTGATGTTCGGAGGCCAGGCGTACTACCTCCACCGGCGCCTCTGCCCGACGCGCCGCAAACAGGCCGATCGAATCGAGACCTATCTCCGGCATCACCGGGTCTTTCCGGAGCAGATCTGCGGCTACCGGATCCGGATCGCCCGGGCCGATCGCCTCTTCCAGCAGCAACTCCGCGAGCGGGACGCCGGCGCGCTGAAGGTGGCCATCGCCCACTTCAACGACGCCGCCCTGGTGGAGACGGAGTCGGTCCGGGGCGGATTCGTGGCCAAGGGGCTCTCCCAGCCCGCGGCCCGCCAGGCGGCCCTGGACAATCTCCTGGACCGGGCGCGGACCGAGAGGGTCAACATCCTGGTCCTCCCCGAGCTGACCGTGACGCCGGAGCTGCGCGACGGCCTCAAGCGCCGCCTCGAGCGGCACGCCCATCCCGACCTGGTGGCGGTGCTCGCCGGCTCATTCCACGAGCTCGACCAGGGCAAGCTCTGGAACCGGGCCGTCCTGCTCAACGGGATCGGCGAGCCCGTTCACGTGCACGACAAGTTCACGCGCTTCGGCGACGACGACGACCCGCTGGGCATCGAGATGATCGCCACCGGGGACACGATCCCGCTCCTGTCCACCAGCCTCGGCCTGGTGGCGACCCCCATCTGCAAGGACTTCATGCACGAGGGGGTACAGATCGCGCAGCTGTGGAAAGAGGTAGGTGCCGACTGGTTCCTGGTGTGCTCCATGAGCAACGCGAAGACCATGCGCGGCCACCGGGCTCGCGCCGGGGAAATGAGCCGGACCCATGGCTCCATGTGCGCGGTGGCCAATCAGGTCGACCCGGACGATCCGATGCCTGGGTTCATTCTCGGCACCGATGAAAATCATTGTGATCTCGATTATTTAGCCGTTGATGTGGCCTGGTCGGGGAATGGCTGAACTGGAGTTGACGAATGGTTTAGTGATGTTTATCTTCTGAGGCGTGCTTGATCTTGAGCAGGCTTCCGCGGAGTACCTCGCGGGCAGCGCTTCGCTGGACGACATCCTGGAAGCGGTTCGCGGCAGTCCGAGGCTGACGGAGTACGTGGCAGAGCAACTGGACTATGCCTACCTGGACCGGTCGATCCGGCTCATCCGCCGGAGTGCGCCCCCCGAGGAGCTCCAGGCGCTCTCGGATCACCTGGCCCACGTCGCGCATTCCACCAGGCGTTCCCTGTTCGAAGGGCTTCCGCAGCAGTATTTCGAACGGTGGCGCACGCTGAAGGAGCTCCTGGACCACCGGCTGGAGTCGCTGGCCACCGGGATTCCGGAGGGTCTCCTCAACCGGCCCCACGTCTTCCCCATCATCCAGAAGCTTTGGCGGGGGCCGATCCCACAGTCCGCGCTGGCGGCGGAATTGGATCTGAAGAAGGCGAATCTCTCGCGGATCCTGGGAGTGATGGAGGCCAGCGAGCTGATCGACAAGACCCCCAGGGGCCTGGAGAACATCATCTCCCTTGGCCCGCGCGCTCCCCCGGCGCCACCGCCGCCGGAACGTGAGCCGGCCGCTCGCCCGGCTCGCAAGATGCCCCGGTTCGGCGCCGTCTTCGCCAACTTCTAGCGGATGGACGCCCACGTCTCGACCTTCTATTCGTTCAAGGGCGGAGTCGGACGCACGCTCTTGATGGCGAACGTGGGTCGGGCGCTCGCCGACCAGGGGGCCAAGGTGCTCCTCTGGGACCTGGATGTCGAGGCGCCCGGGCTCCATCACGTGGTCCCGCTCGGGCCGGAGCAGCCGAGAGCGCAGGGCTTCTTCGAGTGGATCCTGGAGCTCCAGGACGCCGGGTTCCAGCCGCTCTCCTCCGAGCGGTTGGACGAATTCCGGGCACTCGCCTATCCCGTCCGGTCGGGCGGCAAGCTCTTCGTTCTTCCTGCCTACGGGGGGGAGGCCAACTTCGCCCGGCTCTACGGCGAGATCCGCTGGGGATACTTCATCGAGGAAGACCCGGTGGTCGGGCTGACGATGTTCCGCCAGATGCTGGCAGCGCTCTCCGCGGACGGCTACGACCACGTCCTCATCGACTCCCGGACCGGGGTCACGGACCTGGGGGGGCTGCTGACCGCGTACCTGCCCGACCTGACCGTCTTCGTCGGCAACTACTCGGAGCAGAACACCGCGGGCCTGTCGCGCATCTACCGCTCGCTCGACGGTGCGGCGGAGGGGAAGCTGGAAGGGCGCGCCAAGGACCGGCTCCGGCGCCTCCTGGTCGCTTCTCCCGTGCCTCGGGGGTTGGAGGAGCGGGCGCTGGAGGCGCGGCGCAAGGTCTGGGAAGACGCATTCCAGGTGCGCTTCGAGGAAAGCCGCATCGAAATTCCGTTCCTTGCCCGCTTGCTGTTCCGGGAGGAGCTGGTCGTTCGCTCCGATCCCGACGATCTGACCGCAGCCGCGTACCGGCAAGTGGCGCGCAAGGTGGCGGCGCTCCGGGACGAGATGCTGCTCAAGAGCCAGACCCAGAAGGACCTGGGCCAGCTCTATCCGGGGCCGGAGGGGACTGCGGCGCAGCCGGAAGGCGCCAGGCGCTCGTTCGCGGACGAGGTCCGGCACTTGCTGAGCCTACTTGGCCACACCGTCACGGACGCCGGCGTGCAGGGCGCAGACATGCTGGCGAGGCGCACCAGCGGCCTGGACCATACCGAGCTGCTGGTGGCCTGCAAGGCAGGGGATCAGCCCATGACCGTGCAGGGCGTGGAGGCCTGTTTCGAAAGCTTCGCCAGGGCGGCGCCCGGGAAGCCATGGATCCCGACGGTCGTCGCCGAGCGCCTGGAGGCTGCCGCCGCTGAACGGTTCTCCACGTACGCCACGGGCATCGCCACCACCGCGCGCGGGCTGGAGGACTCGCTCTTCGATCGGAAGGCCTATCTCGCCACCCTGAGGCAGGAATACGAGGAGAGTCCGCTCAGCCGGCGGTTCATCGAGCCAAGGCTCACGTCACCGGCCCGCCTCCCGGAACAGGCGGGCGACCTGGACGCCATCGAAAGCGGCCTGGACTGGGCCCAGGGCCACGGCCCAACGCTTCGGGTGATCGCTGGCGAGCCTGGCGCAGGAAAGACCGTGTTCGCTCGCGCGCTGGCCTACCGGTTGGCGCTGAAGGCCGCGAAGGACGATGACGCGCCGTCACCGGTCCTCATCTCGTTGAGGGGCTACGCCGCCCCATCGCGCCTGGAGAGCATCTTCCTCGAGCATCTCTCCCGGATCTCCATCCCGTTCGTGGACCCGCGCGGGATGATGCACTTGCTTGGGCGCGGGCGGATCGTCCTCATCCTGGACGAGGTCGAGGAGATGGCCTCCGTCGGTGGAAGCGCCTCGTTGTTCGAGGAGCAACTGCGCCACCTGGCCCGCCCAACCTTGACGAGGGAGCCGTCGGAGGGGAACCGGATCCTGATCACGACCCGGCCCAGGCTGGGAGATGCGGATGCGATCCAGATCGCCGCCCGGCTCGGCGCACAGGTCGATTCCCTCGCGCCATGGAGCGAGCAGCAGGTGCGGCACGCCCTCTCCCAGGGAACCGGGATCGGCGGCCATGCGTCGCAGGTGTTGCTGCGGCTGGTGTCCGAGTGGGGCCAGAACCCGCAGATGGTCGACGTCCTGAAGCGACTGGGAACCCTGATGGGCACCAGGTCGGGCGGTGCCAGCCGCGCCGAGGTGTACGAGCAACTGGTGTCGGTGTTGCTTGGCGCGGTGCCGCGTGCAGATGGAGCCGAGAAGGAGCAGGAGATCCGGGCGCTGGAGCAACTGGCGGTGGAGCTCCGTGGCCGTCCCGGCTTCCAGGTCCACGACCGCGAGCTGCCGACCTTGCTCGACGAGAGCCGGGCGATGGAGCGGTATCCGATCCACGGCGGCGAGCGCGAGACCGGGTCGCGACACAACGAGCAACTGCTGGCGAACCTCGCGACCACCCAGCTCATCAACCGGTCGGACGAAGGGTACGTCCGGTTCACGTCCACGCAGGTCATGGAGTACCTCCTCGCCCGGCGCCTCGCGCGCAGCATCGGGACCGCTTCCTTCCGTACGGTGCTGGGGACCGTGCCGCTCGCGCCGGACACCGCAGAGCTCGTGGCCCAACTGGTCGTTCGGGAGCAGCGGTGGACCTCGCTGGCTGCCGAGCTTCGCGCGGTGCTGAAGGAGCCCTATCAACCGGGTCTGAGCGAAACGGTCGTTCGCCTCGCGCACGACATTGGACGGGCCGTGGCCGGGGAGGTTGGTCCAGGGCTCACCAAGGTCATGTCGGAGCTCGTTCCTTCCGGCGCCAGGCTGGAGAACGCGGACCTGCGTCAAGCGAGCCTGCAGCACGGGTGGCTGGAGGGCGCGTTCCTCACCGAGGCCCGCCTCGACGGCGCCAACCTGTCCCGGGCCAATCTCGCGGGCGTTCGAGCAGGCGGGCTTTCAGCGAGGGGCGCGATCCTCGACGGGGTCGACTTGACCGGCGCCTTCCTCCAGGAGGCGGATCTCTCCGCGAGCCGGGCGACCGGAACGGCGCCTCGCCTCCAGCGCGGGCACCTGTCCGGTGCGAACGTAACCGGCTCCGTCTGGCGCGCCCCCGAGCTCGCCGGAGCGGAGGGCCATCTCCGGGGGGGCGCCCTGGCTCGATGGTCGGTGCCGCCGACCGCCGGCGATGCCGAGCCGGTGGTAGCGGTTCCCTCACTCGCCGGCACGGCTGGTGCCATCGCCACTTCCCGCGATGGGACGGTGGTCGTCACCGCGTCCCATCACTCGCTTCGCGTCTGGAGTGGAACGGGCCTCAGCCCGGTCATGGAGCTCGAATCCCAGGAACGCGTGACCTCGGTTTCGTGCGCCGCCGATGGAACGGTGGTGGCGATCGGTAGCAGGGGCGGGAGGGTGGGGCTCTGGGCGCCCCGGTCAGGTTCGACCTTCCAGAGCCTGCGACCCCACGGAGGGTACAGCTTGGGGGTGGCGGTCTCCGCCAGGGGTGACCTGGTGGCGACCGCCTCGGACGACGGCACCGGTTGCGTGATCGAAGTGGAGTCGGAACGGATCCGCTCATGCGTTTCGGCGCCGGCGGGCGTGGTCTTCACCTGCGTCTCGATTTCTCCGGATGGCAGGCTCGTGGCGCGCGGCCTCGATTCGGGAGCGGTCCTGATCTCTTCGTTGGAGGGCGAGGAGGTCTCCCGCTGGCAGGCCCATCCCGGCAGCGTGGTCTCAGTGGCCTTCGACCCTGCGAGCCCGGAGTGCTTGGCCACCAGCGGTCCCGAGGGCGCCCGGTTGTGGACGGTGGCGGGTGATCTCCTCGAAAGGTTCGCCTTCCCGAAGGTGGGCGAGGTGTCCTTCAGTGGTACGCACCTCGCGCTCACGCATCGAAGGGGTGTCGTCGTCTGGGCGCTCGGTGCAGGCAAGGTGCACCGCGAGGTTCCATTCCACGGCTGGAGCGGCGCCGCCACGCTGCTTCCAGGAACGGACAAGGTGGTCGCCACGGGGACGAGCGGATTGAATTTCGAGCACGTCCCTGGAGGCGTGAGGCCCCACTCGGCTCAAGCGCTCTCGCTCGCCGTTCTTTCGAAAGAAGTGGTCGCGGTCGGGTACGCGGACGGCACCCTCCGGCGCTGGAACGTCTCCACCGGCAAATTGGTCGGCGTGGTGTCCACACCCTATGGGGCTGTGGAGTGCCTGGGCAGGTCTCCGGACGGCAAGCAATTGGTCATCGGCTCGGTTTCCGGCACCGCCGACCTCTGGGACGCGGCCGCGAATCGCAAGGTGCGGACGCTGAGCTGGACCGGGGTTGTTCGCGCCGCGTTCTCCCCGGATGGACAGCAGATCGCGCTCACGGGTCGGGGCGCCTTCATCCTGGATCTTCAGTCCGGCAAGGCCATGGCGCTCGGCGCTCCCCGGACATGGACGTTCGGGCTCGCGTATTCGCCGGACGGCGCGTTGCTGGCGACCTCTTGTGACGATAGTGCCGTGCGGGTGTGTGATGCGAAGACCGGCAAGGCCATCCACGTCTTGCGGCATCGCGGCGAGATCCTCTCGGTCTGCTTCGGGCGTGATGGACGCCTGATCTACGCCGGTGGATCGAGAGGAGTGCTGCACGTCTGGGACGCCGCGACCGGTCTGGTGGTACGCGAACTGGTCATCGGCGAGGCCGATCTGTTCACCCTGGCCGTGTCCCCCCGCGGGGATCGAATGGTGATCGGCGACGGTGAAGGAGCGTTGATCCGCTTCGATACCGCCACGGGGAAGCATGAGCGCCGGGCGGGCGCCCACTGGGACGCCATCTGCGCCGTCGAGATGCTCCCGGACGAGCGCCGGTTCCTGACCGCGTCGTTGGACGGGACCGTCGGCCTGTGGGACCTGGATTCCAGTGCGCTGGTGGCCAGGTTCGTCGCCCTGCCCAGTGGGGGCGCCGCCATCGCCGGCCCCTGGGTCTCCGCGTCCAGCCCCGAGGCGCTGGAGCTGCTCTCGGTGCAAGTTGGCCCCCGGATGGCCCCGATGTCGCTTGCCGCCGATCTCTGCCTCCAGCCCGACCACGTGCGCGACGCGATCGCCGGGAAGCAGCACCCTCCGCCCCGGATCTCGCTCGACGCGGCGAGCTGGCTCCGGGCCCAGGGCGGGAGCGTGGGAAGCTCCTGACGCTCAGACCTTCTCGGAGAAGAACTGGGAGACGCGGGCCTGCTCCTCCTGCGTCAGCAGGCCCGCCAGGTACGCTTTCAGCTCGGTTGGGTCCCGGAAGGAGCGGCGGCTGATGTTCTCCGCGTGCGCCAGCAGCTTCTCGATCTGGAGGCTGAAGAAGGCGCTCTGGCTGACCAGGATCCCGCTCCGCTCGAGCCGCGGGTTGTCCACCTTGAGCTGTTCCAGCACCTTGCTGGCCACGTCCGGGGGGAAGACCGTGGCGTGGCTGAAGTCACCCACGCCGACCAGCTTGTTGGGGTGGTGCTTCTGGAGGAATTCCACGATCCGCGCGACTCCCTTCTCGATGTCCTCGATCGAGACCGGCGCGACCAGACGGATCTCCAGCAACCGCCCCACCTTGACGTTGACGCTGTACATGTCTGCTCGCCCCAACAGGCCGCCGCCATCATACGGCGAATGGGCGCCCGGCGAGGAACTGCGCAAGGCGCGCGTGTTGATCACGCGTCAGGAGTCCGCCAAGGAACGTTTTCATGTCGAAGGTGTCATGGAAACAGCGGCGGGCGGGGTTCGCCGCCGCGGCGACGAGGCGCTCGATCTGAAGGCTGAAGGTGGCGCTGTGGCTGACCAGGATCGCGCTCCGCTCGATCCGCGGGTTGTCCGCCTTGAAGACCTCCACCACCCGGTTCGCCACGTCCTCGGGGACGATCGCCGCGCGGGTGGCGTCCGCGATGGAGACCAGCTTGCCGGGATGCTGCTGGAAGAGCCCGCCCAGGCGCTGGCCCAGGTTCTGGAGGTCCTGCATCGTGATCGGCGCCGCCAGGCGGATCTCCAGCAACCGGCCCACGTGCACGTCGGCCGAGATCATGCCGGGCTACCGCTCCCCCAGGAACTGCGCGAGCCGCGCGTGCTCCTCGCGCGTCAGGATGCCGCCCAGGTGCGCCTTCAGATCGTAGGGGTCGTGGAAACAGCGGCGGGCCGGGTTCGCCGCCGCGGTGATCAGGCGCTCGATCTGAAGGCTGAAGATGGCGCTCGGGCTGACCAGGATCCCGCTCCGCTCGATCCGCGGGTTGTCCGCCTTGAGCACCCCCAGGACCCGGGCCGCGACGTCCTGGGAGAAGACGGTCGCGCGGCTGAAGTCCCCCACGCCGACCAGCTTGCCGGGGTGACTCTGGAAGCACCGGGCGATGACCTTCTCGGCGGTCTGCACGAGCTCCAGCGTGACGGGGGCCACCAGCCGAAGCTCCACGAGCCTCCCGACCTTCACCTCACACGAGAACATGTCCGGCGCCGGCCCCCCCGAGCCCAGCTCAGTGATTGAAGATCGCCGAGCATACCGATCCCATCAGGCACATCGCGAATAACCCGCCGAGGATGGCGAGCACGATTCGCGGGCCTGTCCAGGCTTGCCGGGCCGGGCTGGGTGACGGGGCCTGCGTAGGCAATGCCTGGATCGGCGCGCCCTGCCAGGGGATGGGCGTCGCCTGGAGCACCGGCGCGGCGGAGGCGGCGGGCGAGGCGGAGGATGAGGCCATCACCGGCGCCGGGCCGGGAGGAGGTGGAGGGGGCGGCGCGCGGGGGAGCGACGGGTTCTGCGGCGTCTGCCGCGGGGCCGCGGTGGCATCCATCATCGACGCTTCGGAGATGGGGCGGGACGGGCCGCCCGGCGTGGGGCGCGGTGTGGCGGTGGCGCCCATCATGGACGCGTCCGACATCGGCTTCGGCGCGGGGGGCCGGGAGGGCGCGCGCGCCGGCAACCCCACCGCCGACCGCAGGGCCCGCGCCATGGCGGCGGCGTTGGTGAACCGCAGGGCCGGGTCGCGCATCAGCGCCTGGTCCACCACCTCCGCCAGCAGCGGCAGCGTCCCCGGCGCCACGGTGAGCAGCGGCGGCGGAGGCTGGGTCTTTATCTGCACCAGGAGGTCGGCGTAGCTGTCGGCGTTGAACGGGAGCCGCCCGGAGAGCAGCTCGTAGAGCATCACCCCCACCGAGTACAGGTCCGCCCGGCCGTCCACGTCCTTGGCGCTGAAGAACTGCTCCGGCGCCATGTACGCCGGCGTCCCCATGGCCATCCCGGTCTGGGTGAGCGCGTTGAGCGCGCCCTCCTGCCGCACCTTGCTGATGCCGAAGTCCAGCAGCTTCACGAAGTCCCGCTCGGACCCGCCCTCGCCCTGCACGCGGAGGACGAAGATGTTCGCCGGCTTGAGGTCCCGGTGGACGATGCCCTTGGCGTGCGCCGCCTCCAGCGCGTCCAGCACCTGGGACACCAGCACCGCCAGGCGCACGGGCGTCACCTGCTCCCGGTAGGTCAGCTCCTTGAGGTCCACGCCCTCCAGCAGCTCCATGGCCAGGAACGCCTGCCCCTCGGCCGACACGCCGGCGTCCAGCACCCGCACGATGTGGTCGCTCCCCACCGACGCGGCCGCCTTCGCCTCCCGGAGCAGCCGGTCCAGCATCACCGGGTCCTGGGAGAGGAACCGCTTGAGCACCTTGAGCGCCACCAGCGACTCGGTGTGGACATGGCGCGCCGCGTACACCGCGCCGAATCCGCCCGAGCCCAGCAGCGACTGCACCGCGTAGCGGTCCAGCCGGGCGCCGATCAGGCCGGGCGCGTTCATCGGCTCGGTGGTGACGGGGCAGACGGGCGGCGTGGGGTTCCCGTGGTCGCGGCCGCAGTGCTGGCAGGAAGGCATTGGGAAGGGTTTCTGGTCCTTCAGAACTGGAGCAGCGCGTGCATCCTGGCGCCGTTCAGCTTACGGGCGCCCTGCAGGAAGGCCAGCTCCGAGAGGAAGCTGTACCCCACCACCTCTCCGCCCAGCCGCTGGACCAGGCGCCCCACCGCCGACGCGGTGCCGCCGGTGGCCAGCACGTCGTCCACCACCAGCGTCCGCTCGCCGCCGGAGACCGCGTCCTCGTGCAGCTCCAGGGTGTCGCTCCC
The DNA here is from genome assembly GCA_036559665.1 of Myxococcaceae bacterium. Classification (GTDB taxonomy): domain Bacteria; phylum Myxococcota; class Myxococcia; order Myxococcales; family Myxococcaceae; genus DASRBA01. Next base: position 7,289 of record DATBSS010000239.1, on the reverse strand, counting down.
GTACTCCAGCGCGTACTGCTCCTTCACCACCTTCCAGGGCAGCTTGCCCGGCTTGCGCACGAGGATCAGCCCGGCCCCCAGCGCCAGCGCCACCGGCGCGGCGAAGACGAAGCCGCGCGACTCGATGCCCACGACCTTCTGGATGCGCTCGCCGCGCCAGGGCTGGACCATGCCCTCGATGGCCGCCTGGAACACCGGCCCGTCCGCCAGGAGCGGGGTGATGTCCTTGAAGAGGATCCCCTTCTTGGGGAAGTCCGGGATGTCTCTGATCCTGGCCTTGATGGCGTCTGTCATTTCGGTGCCCCTCGCTGTCAGGCGGGGACCATATCGCCGTCGTCTCTGCTATGGAGGAGCCGCCCGTGAAGACCCTCATCACCTCCGCGCTGCCGTACGCGAACGGCCCCATCCACCTGGGCCACCTGGTGGAGTACATCCAGACGGACATCCACGTCCGGTTCCTCCGCTCCGCCGGCCAGGACGTCCTCTACTTCTGCGCCGACGACACCCACGGAACGCCCATCCAGCTCAATGCCCAGAAGCAGGGCATCTCTCCCGAAGCGTTCATCGCCCGATGGTACGACGAGCACCGCAGCGACTTCGCCGCGTTCGGCGTCCAGTTCGACCAGTACGGGTCCACCAACTCGCCGGAGAACAAGCACTACTCGGAGCTGATCTACGAGCGGTTGAAGGCGGCCGGTGACATCGAGCGCCGCCGCATCGAGCAGACCTACTGCGAGGTGGACAAGCGCTTCCTCCCGGACCGCTTCGTCCGCGGCACCTGCCCCAACTGCCAGGCAGCGGACCAGTACGGAGACGTCTGCGAGAAGTGCGGGAAGACCTACGCGCCCACGGACCTGATCGACCCCCGCTGCGCCACCTGCGGCACGCCCCCGGTCCGCAAGGCATCCGATCACCTGTTCTTCAAGCTCTCCCTCCACGCGGGCTTCCTGCTCGACCTCATCGGCCGGCGCGAGTTCATCGACCGCGGGGTCGCCAACAAGCTGCGCGAGTTCTTCGACAAGGGCCTGGCGGACTGGGACATCAGCCGCGACGGGCCCTACTTCGGCTTCCCCATTCCCGGGGAGACGGACAAGTACTTCTACGTCTGGCTGGACGCGCCCATCGGGTACGTCGCCACCACCGAGAAGTGGGCCAGGACCACCGGCAAGGCGAAGGACGCCATGGAGTTCTGGGCCAAGGGCTCGCCGGGGCGCATCGTCCACTTCCTCGGCAAGGACATCGTCTACTTCCACGCCCTCTTCTGGCCGGCGGTGCTGGAGCGGGCCGGTTTCAAGCACCCCGACCAGCTGGTCATCCACGGCCACCTGACCGTCAACGGCGAGAAGATGTCCAAGTCGCGCGGCAACTTCATCACCGCGCGCCAGTACCTGGACAAGCTGGACCCCAGCTACCTGCGCTACTTCTATGCCGCCAACCTGAGCCCGGGCCCGGAGGACCTGGACCTGTCGCTCAACGACTTCCGCCTCCGCGTCAACGGCGAGTTGGTCAACAACGTGGGCAACCTCGCCAACCGGGGGCTCTCCATCCTCGCCGGCCCGCTGGAGAAGCGGCTGGCGCCGGCCGGGGACGGCCCGGGCCGGAAGCTGGTGGAGGACGCGCTGGCGCGGGTGGCCGAGGTGCGCGCCGCCTATGAGAAGGTGGAGCTGCGCGGCGCGGTGAAGGCTGTCCTGGAGATCGCCTCCGCGGCGAACCAGTTCCTCCAGGCGCAGGCGCCGTGGGCGAAGATCAAGAAGGACCCGGAGGCGGCGCGCGCGGTGCTCAGCGACGCCGCCGAGGTGGCGTACCTGGTGGGCGCCCTGCTCTGGCCGGTGGTGCCGGCGCTGTCGGAGAAGCTGTTCGCCCAGCTCGGCGCGCCGCCGCTCACCTTCGCCGGGCTGGAAGGGGCGAAGTACCCGTTGCTGGACCGCACGAAGCCCGTCGGCACGCCGGAGCCGCTGATCGGCCGGCTGGAGGAGGCGCAGGTGAATTCCATCCTCGCTTCTCCCGATGCGCCCCCAGCCCCGGCCCCAGCGGCCCCCAAGGCGGTGACCCCCGAGGTCCCGGCCTCCGCGGCGGCGACCTCCGCGGACATCGACATCGCCGACTTCTCCAGGGTGCAGCTCAAGGTGGGGAAGATCCTCGCCGCGGAGCGGATCCCCAAGGCCGACAAGTTGCTCAAGCTCTCCGTCGACCTGGGGGAGGGGACGCCGCGCACCATCTGTTCCGGGATCGCCGAGGCGTACCAGCCGGAGCAGATCGTCGGCCGGAGCGTGGTGGTGGTGGCGAACCTCAAGCCGCGCACGCTGCGCGGCATCGAGTCGCGCGGGATGATCTTGACGGCGGGGCCGGGCGGGAAGGATCTGTCGCTGCTGGACCCTGGCTCCATGCCGCCGGGGTCCGAGGTGAAGTGACCTGAAGATGAGCGACTGGCGCGCCGAGCGAGACCAGGCCCTGCTGCTGCTGGAGCAGAAGGACACCGCGCCGGAGGTGCGCGCCGACGCGGCCGAGACGCTGGTGCACCTGGCGGCGGACCACACCGACCGCTACGAGGAGCTCCGCTTCGCCATCCCGCAGCTCCTGGAGGACAAGCAGTCCGGCGTGCGGCGCGCGGTGGTGACGCTGGCGGCGCTGGTGCTGCCGGACCCGGAGGGGGACGAGTTCCTCGCCGCCCGCCTGCGCGATCCCAGCGAGGAGGTGCGGATGGAGGCGGCGGGCCAGCTGGCGGACCGGGGCAAGCCGTCGCTCCGGCCGGCGCTGGCGGTGGCCCTGGAGGACGCCGCCTTCATGGTGCGCTTCGAGGCGGCGCGCGGGATGGCCGCGCTCCACCACAGCGCCGGCCTGGACGTGCTCTCGGAGGGGCTGGACCACGACACCCTGCGCTTCCGCGCCATCAGCGCGCTGGCGGAGCTGGGCGACCCGAAGGCCATCCCGGCGCTGAAGAAGGTGTTCAAGAAGTGGCTGATCCAGTCCTTCGACCGCACGCAGGCCGCCGGCGCGCTGGCGCGGCTGGGCGACGCGGAGGGCGCGGACTACCTGCTCCAGCGCACCCGCGCGCGCGGCACCCCGCCCGACCGGCCGATGGCGGTGGAGCTGTGCGGCGAGGTGAAGCTCCCCGGGGCGCTCCCGCGCCTTCTGGAGATCGTGGCGGACAAGGCGGACGCGGCGCGGGGGGCGGCGGCGCGCGGGCTGGGCCGGCTGGGCGACCTGGCGGCGCTCCCGGCGCTGGCCGCGGTGCTGGAGGACCTGGAGGCGCCGGAGGACCTCACGCTCGACGCCGCGGAGGGGCTGTGCCGGCTGGGCGGCGTGGAGGCGCGCGCCAAGGTGGAGGCGGCCCTTTCGCGGGCCCGGAGCGACGAGGAGCGCGAGGAGCTGGAGCTGATGCTGGAGGAGTTCGCGGGATGACCCGGGAGGCGAGCGTCCCGTCCTGGGTGGACGCGCACTGCCACCTGGAGCTGCGCGAGTACCCGGTCACCGCCGAGGTCATCCAGCGCGCGCGAGAGGCGGGCGTGCGGCGCGCGGTGGTGGTGGGCCAGTTCCACGGGCCGGGCGACTTCGGCACCGCCCTCGAGGTGGCCCGCGCGCACCCGGACTTCCTGGCGCCCACCATGGGTATCCACCCTCACGAAGCGGCGCGCCCCACCCCCGCGGACTGGGAGGCGCTGGAGCGCCTGTGCGCGGAACCGGACGTGCGCGCGGTGGGCGAGGCCGGGCTGGACTACTACTACGACCACTCGCCGCGCCCGGAGCAGCGGGAGGGCTTCGCCCGGCAGTGCGCGCTGGCGAAGCGGCTGGGGAAGCCGCTGGTGGTGCACGTGCGGGACGCCCACCAAGAGTGCGCGGAGATCATGTCCGCCCAGGGCGTCCATCACGGCGTCATCCACTGCTTCACCGGCGACACGGAGGCGGCGCGCCGCTACCTGGACCTGGGCTTCTCCATCTCGCTCTCCGGAATCCTCACCTACAAGAAGACGGAGGCCCTCCAGGACGCGGCCCGCTTCGTCCCGCTGGACCGCCTGATGGTGGAGACGGACAGCCCGTACCTGGCCCCCGGGCCCCACCGCGGGAAGAAGAACGAGCCGATGCACGTGGCCGTCACCGGCCGCAGGCTGGCGGAGCTGAAGGGACTGCCGGTGGAGGCGGTGGCCGCGGCCACCAGCGCCGCCGCGGCGGCCATGTTCAAGCTGGACTGAGCCGCGCTGACGAATCCCGCCGATCAGTCGCGCTGGAGGTTGCCGACCAGCGCCTCGGCGTCGGCGTCCAGCTGCGGCATCTCCAGCAGCAGCGCCTCCGGGTCGTAGCCGAACTCCGCCATTTCGGTCTTGGCGAGCGTCCTCAGCGCGCCCTCCCCCAGCTCGCCGTTGAAGGTGGCGAACACCAGCTTGCCCTTCTCGAAGTGGAGGAAGCCTTCGGTCTGGTCGGCGCGGAAGGAGACGCGGCCGGACTTCTTGGAGCGCCCGAGGAGCTGCATCAGCGCCAGCGGGCCGATCTCGTCGAAGCTGCCGCGCACCACCCGGCCCGGCCCGCCGTTGATGATCCGGTCCCGGTAGATGCCCTGGATGGTGGTGGCCGCCTGCTCCGGGTCCAGCGGCATGGGGATCACCGCCGACGGGCCGGCCTGCGAGAGGCGCTCCTTGCCCATGGAGTCCTGCGGCTCGCCGATGACGATCACCGGCATCGCGGCGTTGGCGGGCTGCTTGCGCACCAGGTCGATCAGCCCGCACACGTCCGGCATCCCGAAGCGCAGGCCCATCACCAGGAGGTCCACCTCGCCGGCGAGGCAGGCGTCGATGGCGCCGTCGATGGAGCCGACCGCCTGGGCGACCAGGCCGCGCTTGCCCAACGCGTCCATCAGGTCGGTGCGGACGGCCTCCTCGGGGTCGGCCACCATGAGCTGGCGCCCGTCGACCTGGAGCCGCTGGCGGAGCAGGTCCCCGGAGTGGATCTGCCCCACCACGTCCACCACCATGGGGTCGTAGAGCGACCCGGACATGTCGTTGAGGTGCTTGAGCGCCTCCTCCCGGTGGAGCACCGCGCCCAGCGCGTTGGCGGAGTTCTTCATCAGGTCCAGCGAGCTGTCGACCGCCGCCAGGATGCGCGCGCCGAAGTGGATGTCCTCGCCGGTGTAGCCGCCCGGTACGCCCGTCCCGTCGTAGGCCTCGTAGAGCTGCGAGAGGATCTGCACCACCGCCGGGGGCAGGCGCACCGTGTCGAACAGCCGGAGCGGCGCGCGCACCAGCCGGGCCGCCTCCTTCTTCCACTCGTGGTTGGCGGCGTTGTTGGCCAGGGTGAAGTGCCGGTTGGTCGGCTTGCCCAGGTCGTGCAGGTAGGCGGCGATGGCGAGGTTGGAGACCTCGCGCGGGGAGTAGCCCATCCGCCGGGCCACCAGCGCCGCCTGGCGCGCCACCTGCGACGAGTGCCCGCGCATCTCCTTGCGGCTGCCCTCCAGCATGCCGACCAGGATGTTGAGCGTCTCGACGAAGTCGTTGTCCGCCACCGTCCCGCGGGTCGCGCCCATCAGGTTCTTGAGGCCGGAGGGCGCTCCCACCGCGCTGCCGATCTGGCTCCGGCCGCGCACGTCGGTCTCGAAGCGCAGCGCCACCGCGCCGTTGCGCGACCCGGAGCCGGTGCGCGTCCCGGAGGCGTCCATGCCGGCGCCGGCCAGGTCCGGCCGGGCGTGCGCGCCGGAGACGCCGGCCTCCAGCGTGTTGAAGGCGCTGACGTCCCCGTAATAGTGCTTCTTGATCGCCGCGGTGATCGCCGACCGCAGGCCGATGAAGGCGTAGACCTCGTCCATGCCGGTGACGAGCGCCAGCTCGTCGATCATCGCCGAGTTCTGCGGCTCGGCGGCCACGATGGAGAGGATCTTCCGCTCCATGTCGATGGCGATGGGCATGAAGAGCTGGCTCTCCGCCATCCGCACCGGGACCTTGTCCAGCACTTCCTGGGAGACCTTCGCCTTGGCCAGCTTCTCGGTGGTGACGAAGCGGGTGTTCAGCTCCGTGGCGAGGAAGCGCAGCAACGCCATCTCGGCGAGCAGACCCAGCTCCACCAGGCAGTCGCCCAGTTTGTGGCCGGTGATCTTCTGTTGCTGGAGCGCCTGGTCGACGGCCTCTTTCGTCACGAGGCCCGCCTCGACCAGGCGTTCACCAAGCTTCTTCGCCATGGGAAACGGGTCGGAATCCTAGCCGGGGCAGGCGAAGGTGCGAAAACTCAACCTTCTGGATTTGCGGAATCCGGGGGCTTTTCGGCCGGGGTCTCCGGGGCTTCCGGGGTGGGTTCCTTGGGGGCCAGCTCGTCCAGGGGCTTGAAGGCGAGCTTGGCCGGCTTCTCTTCCTTCCCCTCTTTCTCCTTCCGCTCCTTCTTCTTCCGGGGCTCCCTGGGTTCCCGAGGCTCCACGGGGGCCCGGCCGCGGGCGGTGGGGGCGGGGCCCTTCCAGAGGGCGCCGTCGTCGTGCCGGGCGGGGTCCGTCCAGTGGCCGCCGCCGCCGTCGCGGGCCATCACCTCCAGCCAGCTCCCCACGCGCTCCTCCAGCTCGCGCGCCGACCGCAGGACCAGCGCCTCCAGGGTGGCGGGCGGCACCACCGCCCCCGCCAGCGCGAGGTGGGTGAGGTGCTGCTCCAGCAGCGGCGGGAAGCCGTCCAGGGCGCGGGCGCGCTCGCGGATGAGCTGGGCGGCGTTGGCCGGGGCGCCCACCAGGCGCCCGCGGTCGGTGGCCTCGAAGGCGCGGTCGGAGGCGCCCTGGGCCCGGCCCATCTGCTGGATGACGGCGCCGGCGACCACCAGGTCGCGGTCCACGGCGGGGAAGTGCTCGGCGATGCGGGCGGCGAGGCGGGCGTAGGAGGCCAGGTGCTCGGCCAGCCCGCCGCGGTGGGCCCAGGGGGTGCCGCGGGGCCCATGCCCGGCGCGCAACCCTTCGGCCACCTCGGGGACGTCCAGCATGGAGCGCAGGAGCGCCTTGAGCTGAGGGTCGTGGAGGCGGTCCACCAGCTCGCGCACCGCGGCCGGCGGGCGGCCCTCCTCCCCGGGTGCGGAAGGCGAGGCGGCGGTGGAGGAGGAGGACCCGGGCGTGAACTCCGCGGGGTCGATGGGCTCCGGATCCAGCTTCTCCAGCTTCTCGATCACCAGCTGGGGCTTGCCGTGGAAGGAGATGACGTTGCCTTCCACCAGCAGGTAGTCGCCCTCGGCGAAGGCGCCCTCCAGCTCGTCCACCTTGTCGAACACGCGGGCGTCCATCTCGCCGGTGCGGTCGACCAGGCCCACCACCAGGAAGGACTTGCCGCTACGGGCGG
>DATBSS010000238.1:0-2867 GCA_036559665.1 Myxococcaceae bacterium | reverse complement strand
CGCCAGCAGCATCCCGGCCGTGAGGCGGGACACCGTGTTGGTCCACCGGGGGAAGAGCGCGGGCATACCGGCGAGCAGGATTCACCTGCCCGCCCGGCGCGAAGTCAACGGAGACGAACGGTGTCGCGCGCCGTTCAACTTCTCCGACCCGTGAGCGTTGGACTCACGGGGGGATGGAGTGTTCGCCGCGCTCGGTTACATGCCGCCATCGGAGGGGGCGGGCTCGTAGGCCGTGCCCGCGCCCCCGGTCCCGCCCTGCTCCAGGCCTTCGGCCCCAGCCGCCCCGGTGGTGCCGGTCGTCCCGGAGCCACCCGCGCCGATGTTCGAGCCGGCATCCATGACGTTGGAGCTGGCCGTTCCGGGGACGGCGGTGTCGCTGCCGGGCGGAAGCGTGGGGCTCGGCAGGACCGGCGGCGATTGCGGCAGGATGGTGTCCTGGTCGCTGGAGATACTGGGCGGCGGCGCGGGGCTGGGGACCTCGGTGGTCTGATCGATCGGCTCGGCGTTCGCCGGACCGCTCGCCGTGAAGAGGGCGGCGAGGGCAGCGAGCGCAAGGGTGCCCAGGGGACTGGGGGATGTCCTTTTCATGCGGCGAGGGTGGGCACGGGTGCCGCGCCGCGCAATTGCCTCGCAGGTCCACCAGGCGCCCTCCGATGCGCATCGTGAGTCGGGAGGATCTCGAGATGAGACGGATGAAATGGTGGATGGTGGTGATGGGGTGCGCGGTCGCGTCGGTCGCGGTCGCGTTGCCGGTGACGTACGACGAGGGAGACATCCAGGGGTTTCCCTCGATGACGGACCTGAACGGGAAGCTGCTCGGGAAGGGCCGCATCTCACAGCAGGTCGACGCGAGCGGCATCCGCGTGAGGATCGTCTACGACCAGCTCAACGGGGACCGGATCGAGGAGACGGCCATGCTGTCGACGGCTGGCGGGGACCTCGCGCAGCGGACGTGGAACTGGCAGCGGAAGAGCGGCGGCCAGGTGGTCGAGCGCTACTCCATGAACTTCGACACGGGCCAGGGCTACGCGCTGACGACGGAGGGCGGCAAGCGCAAGGAGCAGCGGGCCAAGCTGGACGTGGCGAAGGGGAGGACGTTCGCCGGTATCGGGTTCGTCTATGCGTTGCGCAACGTCTACCCGAGCGTCTCGAAGGGCCAGCGCGTGGAGCTGGAGGGCATCGCGTTCACGCCCAAGCCGCGGCACGCCAAGGTGCTCGTGAGGTCCGCGGGCGTGGAGACGGTGCGGTCCGGCGGCCGTTCGCTCCGGGTGGACCACGTGGTGATCCATCCGGAGGTGCCGAAGCTGGCCAAGGCGTTCGTGGACGCGCCGGACAGCCATCTCTGGTTCTCGTCGGGGCGCCCGCCGCAGTTCATCCGCTCGGAGATCAAGATGCAGTCGCTGGGCGTGGTGCGGATCGACGCGGGCTCCCCCGGCGGCGCGCCGCCGGCCGTGGGGAGGAAACCGCCCAGCCGGTGAGCCGGTGGGTCGCGGGCGGGGTAAGGTCGCGCCTGTATGCGCAAACAGCTGCTGTCGTGGCAGTGGGGCCTCTACCCCCAGAACCACACCACCCGCGCGAATCTGGTGATCCACATCTTCACCACGCCGCTGTTCATCGCCGGCACGCTGACCCTGCTGTCGTCGCCGATGTACGGGGTCCGCTCGGCGGTGAGCGGCCTGGTGGGGATGATCATTCCCATGGCGCTGCAGGGCCGCGGCCACAAGGGCGAGGCGGTGACTCCCGTTCCGTTCCTTGGTCCCATGGACTTCGTCTCCCGCTTCTTCTGCGAGCAGTTCATCAACTTCCCGCGCTACGTCCTCAGCGGCGGGTGGGCGAAGGCGTTCCGCCAGGCGCGCTCCTGAGCGCATGAGCGGGTGGCCGCTCCCCGCTGACGCGCGAGCCTTCCGTGCCCAGGTTCCTGGGAAGGAGTCTTCCCATGCCTGAGCAACCAGAGCTTCCACGTCCGCCACCGCCGCCGGCGCCCCTGAAGAAGCCGGAGATCCCCAACCGACCCGACCAGGAGATGCCGTTCCGCCGCGGGCGGCCGGGCCGAGACATTCCCCGCTACCCCGAGCAACCCAGCCGCGAATTCCCCATGCAGCCCGGGCGCGTGGACCAGCCGGAGGTCCCCGGCCTCCCGCAGCCCCAGCGCCAGGAGCCGCCGCCGGTGGTGGGCTTGAACGACTGAAGGTCGCGGCCGAAGGCCGCCGCATCAGCGTCCCCTGGGACCGGGGACTGACCCTTTCGCCCTTGCTGAAACCAAGGGCGTGGGTTCTGCGTAGGATGGGGTGATGGCCCAACTCCCCAAGGAACCCCCGTCCTCGGAGATCACCCCGGAGAAGGTCTACCTCCGCCGCCGTGAGCTCCTCCGCAACGCCGCGCTCTTCACCGCCACCGCCGCCGGAGTAGGCGGAGGTGTGGTGCTGCTCGGAGGTGCTGGCCCGCTGGGGTCGGACGGAGGGACGAAGACGCCCCAGGTCCAGGGACCGGCCGCCGCGCCCGCCGCTTCGAAGGGGAATGAGACCGTCGAAGGCGAGATGGGCACCTACACCAAGAACGCGAAGTACCGCGTCGAGGGTGAGAAGGTGAACTCCTTCGAGGAGATCACCTCGTACAACAACTACTACGAGTTCGGCACCGACAAGGCGGACCCGGCGCGGAACGCGCACACGCTGAAGACGAAGCCGTGGACCATCCAGGTGGAGGGCGAGACGGAGAAGCCCCGCACCATCGGGATGGAGGACATCCGCCAGTGGTTCCCGCTGGAGGAGCGCGTCTACCGCTTCCGCTGCGTGGAGGCGTGGTCAATGGTGGTGCCCTGGCTGGGCTTCCCCCTGGCCGACTTGGTGAAGAAGCTGCAGCCCACC
>DATBSS010000237.1:0-9430 GCA_036559665.1 Myxococcaceae bacterium | reverse complement strand
GCTCGCCGCGACCTCACTCCGGTCGAGCGCAAACATCGAGATCAGCTCATCGAAAGCGTCCCAGGACTGCCAGCTCTCGTCGGCGAGAGCATCTGGGCAATCCTCCAGGCAGGATCGAAGGTCACGCTGGAAGCGGCGAGTGGCGCATCGGCCTACGGCACGCGCATCCATCGCGCCATCGTTCGAACCTTGCGGAGGGGATCAAGGTCGTTCAGCGGCCGAGGATCTGGCCGAGGTACGCCCGCAACTCGGCGCGCAACTGGTCCGTCAGGTCGATGAACTGGACGCCGGCCTGGTCGTAGGGCTCGTCGGGTTGGGCCCAGTAGGTGCTCACCACCTGGCCGATCAGCCGGAGCGGGGGGCCGCGGTCGCGATCCAGCGAAAGGGCGACGCGCTCGCCCACCGCCAGCGGCACCTCGACGAAGAGGCGGGCTCCGCCGGCGCTGATGTCGCGGAGGACGGCGCGCACCTCGCGCACCGCGGTGCATTGAACCGCCACCCGGTGGGACACGCGCGGGTAGGCGCGCCGCTGGCCGCCGCCGCCGGCGAGCAGTCCGCCGACGAAGCGGCGGAGCGCCTCCTGCTGTTCGGGGCGCAGGTCGACGAACTGGAAGCCGATGCCCAACTGGTCGTCCTTGCCGGGCGCCATCACCGACCGCACCGCCTCCGCCTTCACCAGGAACCCGCCGGCGGCGTCCGGCTCCGCCAGCTCCAGGTCGATCACCTCGCCGACGCGGCAGATCTCCGAGGAGGTGAGCAGGAAGACGCCGCCCAGGGAGATGTCGCGCACCGGCAACTCGTAGGGGCGGCCGTCCTTCGGGTGCACGAAGGCCCGCATCGGCGCGGTAATCCTGGGGTGGGCGCGGAGCTCCTCTCCGCCGAAGTTGGCCATCGTCCCCATCATGTTGTCACGGCCGGGGCTAGGATGCCGCGCGCCCATGGCGGACCACACCGCCCCCCTCCGGGCCGCGCTGCTGGCCTGGTTCGATCGCGAGAAGCGGGACCTCCCCTGGCGCCGCACGCGCGACCCGTACGCCATCTGGGTCTCGGAGGTGATGCTCCAGCAGACCCAGGTCTCGCGGGTGGAGGGGTACTGGGCGCGCTTCCTCCAGCGCTTCCCCACCGCCCGCGCGCTGGCGGCGGCGCCGCTGGACGACGTGCTCGCGGCGTGGTCGGGGCTCGGCTACTACTCACGCGCGCGCAACCTGCACCGGGCGGCCCAGCAGATCGCCATCGAGCACGGCGGCCAACTGCCGCGCACCAGCGAGGCGCTCCGTGAGCTCTCCGGCTTCGGGCGCTACACGGCCGGCGCGGTGGCCTCCATCGCGTTCGGCGAGGCGGCGCCGGTGGTGGACGGGAACGTGGCGCGGGTGCTCTCCCGGCTGGACGCCATCGAGGGCGCGCCGGGCGACCGGGCGCGCGAGGCCCACCTGTGGTCGCGCGCAGGGGAGCTGGTCCAGGGCGAGCGGCCCGGGGACCTCAACCAGGCGCTGATGGAGCTGGGCGCCACGGTGTGCCGGCCGGTGGGCCCGCTGTGCCTGCTCTGCCCGTGGAGGGACGCCTGCTCGGCCCGAGCACAGGGGCGCGAGCAGGCGCTCCCGCCACCGAAGGCGCGCCCGAAGAAGGCGCACCTGCGCGTGGCGGCGGCATGGTGCGAGCGGAAGGGGCGCATCCTGCTGGCCCAGCGGCCGGGGCGCGGGCTGTTCGGCGGTTTGTGGGAGATGCCCTCGGTGGAGGGTGGGGACGGGGAGGCGCTGCGGGCGCTGTTCGACCCGCCCGCGGCCGGCAGCGAGCACCTGGGCACGGTGCACAGGACGCTGACCCACCGGGAGCTGCAGATCGACGTCTACGCGCTGAAGCTCCCCGCGCGGGCCGCCCTGCGCGAGGGAAAGGGCGCGCGCTGGGTGAGGCATGGGGAGCTGGACGAGCTGGGCGTCAGCTCGGCGACGCGGCAGGCGCTGGCGCTCGGGGCCGCCGCGCGCGAGCGCTCGCCTGCCCGGTGAAGACGGCCGGGAATCATTCAGGCTTGCGCCGCCCAGAAGCCGCGTTAGGTCAATGGTCATGAGCCACACCGAGATCGAAACCGAAGGGGTTGGCCCCAAGGACTTCACCCTCCCCGAAGGGTGCCTGGTGTGTGGCGGCGACTTGCCGGTCCGGGTGACCCCGGAGGGCGGCGCCCACGCCGTGTGCAAATCGTGTGGGTGGTTCAGCAGGCCTGTCCTGACCGTCAGGAAGCAGGGCCTGGAGGTGGGCTACCGCAGCGCGTTGGCCTGAGCGCACGCGCCTGGCCACACGCACCAGGGCCTCACGCCGAGATGAGCGGCGCAGCGCCCGTGCCCTTGAAGCGAACCTGGCGCGTCCGTGCTAGTCGCCCCGGTCGCGTGAAGTCCCCCGCCCAGAGCTACCGGAAAGACCGCCTGTCCCCGGTCGAGCGCTTCGACGAGGTGGAGACGACCATGTCCCACCTCCTCCGCCGGCCGCACCCGGCGCTGGGAGGGCGGAGCTACGGGAGCGCGCTCTTCCATGCACTGCGCGAGCGCGGCTACCTCGAAGCCCAAAGCGCCATGCTGGAGGTCGGCGCCGGCGCCGGCTTCGTCTCCGCCGCCTTCGCGCGCGAATCCGGAGACTCCCTCCGCTACACCTTCGCAGACCTCTCCCGCCCGCTCCTCTCCATCCAGCGCCAACAGGTCCCCGGCGCGCGCGCCATCCGCGCGGACGCCGAGCGCCTCCCGCTGCGCGACGCCTCCTTTCGCGGGCTGGTGCTGGCCAACGAGGTGATCGCGGACCTCGAGACCACCCGAGACGGGCGCGGCGCCCTGGTCAACTCCGGCGCCCTCCGCTTCGCCGCGGAGCTGCACCGCGTCCTCACCCCCGGCGGCACCGCCTGCCTGACCGAGTTCGGCGGCGACTTCCGCCCCAAGGGCGTCTGGCTCTCCGGCGCCATGGGCCGCGGCGGCCACCTGGAGCACTCCATCCACTTCGGCGAGCTGGAGTCCTCCTGCCGGGCGCTGGGCTTCGAGGTGGAGCGCCTGAAGGTGGCGGACCTGCTGGGTCTCGACCGCTCCGTGCGCGTCGCCAGCTACCACGACCTCCTCCGCCTCCGGCGCCTGGTCCGCGACCTGCCGATCTACGCCTTCCCGAAGGCGGAGCTGGAGGCGCGCCATCCGCTGCTCACCCGCTTCTTCCGCTTCGAGCTCCCGCCCATTGGCTCCCCCGACTTCCCACATCCAGGAACGCACGGTGGATTCGCCGAACTGTTCGAAGCCTTGCTGTTGCGCAAGCGCTGAGGTGTGCGCCCGGCCCCGCGCGCTTGACGGGCCATCCAGGCTCCCGTAACGGAGGGCGCATGCCACGCAAGATCACCAAGACCGAGAAGCCCGCCGAGCAGGTCGCCGAGACGACCGCCGAGAAGACCCCAACTCCCGTGACCGCGAAGGCCGCCAGGCCCGTCCAGGTCTCCGAGAAGAACGAGCTGGTCCCCAACCAGCCCGCCTCCGACGAGACCCGCTCGAACCGGCCCCCCTCCCACGAGGAGATCTCCCGCCGCGCCTACGAGCTGTGGGCGAAGCGGGGCGGCATGGGTGGAAACGCCCAGGAGGACTGGCTCCGCGCCGAGCAGGAGCTGCGCGCCCGACGGTAGGGGATTCCGCCCTATCGCGGCACGCGCCCGGCGCATAGAGTCCCGGGCGTGCAGCTGGTCCTCCGGTCCGTCAACGACCAGTTCTTCGACCAGATCGTCTTCCCCGTCCTCGAGATGGGGATGGTCAGCTCCGAGACAGCCCTGGAGCGCCTGCGCCCGCAGCTGTCGGACGAGCGCACCGGGATGCTGGTGGAGCTCCTGCTAGAGCGCGGCTCGGCCAGGGGCACCGCGCTGTGGAACCTGGAGCAGGACCTCTGGCACGAGACGGTCCATCGCCTGGTCTTCGCCGAATGGGAGCAGGTGGATGGCCTGTGGAGCGTCCGCTCGGAGGAGCCGGGCTTCGCGGCCGACTGGGGCCTGATGCTCCACCTGGGGATGATGGTGGAGAGCCCGCACTACCCCTACGACGACGAGTCCCAGTCCCGCGCCATCGTCCAGCAGCTCACCACCGAGCCGGCGTTCAACCTCGGCCTGGCGGCCTTCTTCGCCGGGCTGTGGGACCCCACGCCGCGCTTCCCGGCGCACGAGGTGATCTCCACCGTCAAGGACCGGGGCCTCTACCGGGCCGGGGAGATCTGCGTGGCGGACTGGTCCTACCGGTCGGCGAACGCGGTGGCGCTGTGGACGCGCCAGCTCTCCACCAAGCTGGGCCGGATGCTCCGCCGCGAGGAGACGCGCCTGTCGATGCAGATCCCGGACGCCAAGGCGGTGCTGGACTACTGGACGGGCGCGGAGCGGGCCTCGCCGTACCTGCCGGTGCCGTACTCCGGCCTGGGAGGCAACAGCCACCTCTGGGTCGAACGCCTCGGGGAGATCACCGCCCAGGTGCGGGCGGCGGCGGCGGCGGGGAAGGGACTGACGATGATCCTCACCCGCTCGACGGACTCTTACGAGGAACGCTACCTCTGAGCTGCGCCCACCGCCGGCTCAGCTCCCCGGTGAGCCACTCCCAGAGGAAGTTCCAGGCCGCGCAGGCGGCGGCGGTCAGCGCCATCAGCGCCACCGTGAGCCCCGCGTAGGTCCACCATCCGGCCGCGTCGCGCCAGAAGCGCGTGAAGCACAGCCCGAAGATCTGGATGTAGATGAACACCTCGTGGAAGAAGTACCCGCCCAGCGAGTTGGTGCCGAAGAAGCCCAACACGCGGAGCGGCGGCAGCTTCTCCGCCGCGCGCACCCACCGCTCCACGCCCATCAGGACCAGCGTGATGCCCATCACCTGCGCCACCCGCAGCCCGGCCTCCGCCGGGCTGGTGACCCACTCGTTGTGGGGCGGGTAGGCGGCGACGATTGGCCTCCGGAAGAAATCCAGCGCCACGCCCACCGCCAGCAGAATGAGGCAGGCGCGCAACAGCCCGCGGACGCCCGCGCGCGACGTCTCCGCGCCCAGCGTCAGGCCGATCAGCGCGTAGCCCATCCAGGGGCAGAGCGGGAACATGGACCCGCTGTTGGGGTTGACGAGGTGGCCCAGGGCCCCGGTCGCATGCTCGGCGAAGGGGGAGAGCGCGAAGACGAGGTACCCCAGCGAAGGTGCCACGAGGCTGAGCGCCAGCGGCCGCGACGCCAGGGTCGCCGCCAGGGTCAGGCAGACCACCAGCGAGAGCGCGATGCAGTGGAGGATCTCCACCTTCGCCCAGCTGGACGGGGTGTGGAGCCCGTCGAGGAAGACGATGGTGTAGGCGGCGGCGACGGCGAACACCTCGGCCACCCGCCGGGAGGTCTTCTTCACCCGGTCGGCCAGCTTCCGCTGCGCCGCGGCGCGCACCAGGATGAGCCCCAGCGAGAACCCGGCGGCGAGGATGAACGACGGCGCCACCAGCCCGTCCATGCGTACCAGCACCCGGAAGGCGTGCGTGGTCCGCAGCTCCGGGAGCATCAGCACCATGGCGTGGCACTGGATCATGAACAGCACCGCCAACCCGCGGAGCCAGTCCACGGCCAACACGCGTTGCGCGGCGGGGGCGCTCAGGCGCGGACCTCCGGAAGCGCGGGCACCCCGTTTTGCGGCAGCTCCGCCGCCACGGTGGCGCGGGCCGCCCGCTGGGCCTGGCGGAGCTCGTCGAAGATGCGCTCGGCGTCCATCACGGTGCGCATGGCCAGCCCGCAGGCGGGCGTGAGCAGCACGTGGGACAAGGCGGCGAAGGCCGACCGGCCCAGCGTGGCGCGCAAGGACGCCTCCACGGAGTCCACCAACTCCGGGATGGAGTAGGTGGTGTCCAGGTTGGTGGGCACGATGCCCAGGGAGAGCGTGGCGCCGGAGGCGAAGAAGCGCTTGATGGCGGAGGTGTCCTCCAGCACCGCGTCCAGCGAGAGCCGGACGTCGATGGAGAGCACGTCCATCCCCAGGTCCAGCACGGCCGGCCAGTCGGTGTTGCCGCAGCAGTGCAGCCCCACCAGCGCGCCCTCGCGGCGGAGCGCCATGGCCATCACCTTGAGCTCCTGCAGCGCCATCAGGTGCTGCGCGTTCTTGCGGTAGAGCGCGTAGAGGCCGGACTCGTCCAGGTAGATGAGGGGAGTAGCGCCGGCGCGCCGCACCGCCTTCACCAGCGCCAGGGACTTGGCCAGCAGCAGCCGGAAGATCTGCTGGTCCAGCGCCGGCACGTCGGAGGTGGGGCGGCCGTCCGCGGTCTTGGCCACCCAGCGCACCGTGCACGGGCCGGCGATCTGCACCTTGGCCAGCGCGAGCTTTCGGTTCTCCACCTCCCAGAGGAAGGGGCGGAAGGCGCGGGAGGACTGGGGGCTGGGCTCGAAGGGGGCCAGCGCGTCGGACTGGAGGGCGGCCTCGATGGAGAGGCCGAACGCGTCACGCGCCCGCTCCCACTCCGGCACGTCCACGGTGGTGACGCCGTCTGCGTCGAAGCGCAGGCCGGGCAGCCCGTCCAGGGCCTGGGGGATGAGCCATTCCCCCGGGGCGCCGGTCGCCAGCTGCGGCAGGTATGGGATGTCCACCTGGAACGCCATCTGGAGTGCCATCTCCAGCTGGCTGTGCGGCAGGCTGCCGATGCCCGTGGTGGCGCACGGCGGTAAGAGCGAGAGGGCCTTCCGGACGTTGGTCGCGCTCATGGCGGCGGAGCATAGCCCCGTCGGCCCGTCACTGGCGGACCAGACGCGCGCCGGTGCCTCCGCCCGGCGCGCGCGCGTCTCTGCCTACTTCAGCGACACGTCATCCACGTTGAACGTGGTGGACAGGGAGTAGTCCGTGGTGGCGCTGAACCGCAGTTCCACCGTCTGGCCGCGCCAGGCCGCCATGCTGAAGCTCTTCTGCGCGTACACGCCCGGCGGGTTCTGGTCCATGTTGCTGAAGGTGCCCAGCGTACCGAGCTGCGATCCGCCCCACTGGTCCCACACCTCGACGTAGAAGTAGTCGTACGGGGTGCTGTCGTACTCGTCGGTGGTGACGTTCAGCCAGAACGTCAGGTTCGCCGGAGAGCTCGACGGGATGGTGACCACCTGGTTCACGTTCGCGGTGAAGACGCCGTCCACCCCGGCGAGCGCGACCAGGCCGGTGCCGCCGTGCGCGCCGCCGCTGTTCGTCCAGGTCGCATCGCCGGTCAGCACCCAGGGCGAGATGGTGGTCTCGAACCCGCCGTTGGAGACCAGCTGCGGCGGGCTCACGTTGTTGACGGTGAAGTTGCGCACCGCCGACGTGGTTGAGTTGCCCGAGGAGTCGAAGGCCTTCCCGTACCAGTTGTGCGCCCCGTTCCCGACGGTGGTGGTGTCGAAGCTCACGCTATACGGAGAGGTGGTGTCCGTCCCCCGGAGCACGCCGTCCACGTAGAACTCCACCCGATTCATGGACAGGTTGTCGGTGGCGGTGGCAGCGAGGGTGATGGTCCCGCTCACGGTGGCGCCGTTCGCCGGGGAGGTGAGCGTGATGGTCGGCGGCGTGGTGTCGGACGTGCCCACCGCGAAGACGATGTCGTCGCGGTCGTCATCCCCGCCGCCGGTGCACGGCGCCGCGGAGCCCATGTAACGGAAGGCTGCCCGGACCGCCTGCATCGTGCCGGTGGGCAGCGTGTACGTCAGGGAGAGGGTCTGCGCGCCCGAGACGGTCGGCTGGACCGTGCCCACCAGTGTCCAGACCGGCGAGGTGGCGCTGGGCGCGCGGTACACGTCCAGGTAATCAAAGGAGGGCGGGTTGTACGCCCAGACCTTCACGTCCACCCGCACCGACTTGCCCGCCCCGAAGTTGCCGTTCAACGAGACGACGCTCAGCTGGTCGATCGACTCGTCCGAGTGGAACAGGCCGGAGTTGCCGTCCGCGCAGGTGCCGTTGATGGTGTTGGGCGCGTGCGACTCGGGCCCCACGGTTCCGCGGCCCCGCACCAGGGTGGTCCCGGTGTCGCAGCTGGCGCCCACGGCCCCGCACTTGGGGACGCCCAGCGTGGCGTCCCAGGATGCAAGGACCAGCGCTCCAGTGGCGGTGCCGGTGCCGTCCGTCGTGACGCCGTCCGGGTCGGTGGCTGGATCGCCGCCACACGCGCTGAGGAAGGTGAATGCTGCCAGGGAGAATGCGACGGCAAGAGATCGCATCATGAAATGTGCTCCAGGTAGGTGAGGTCCCCTAAAACGGGGGTAACACCATACACCAACCTAGCCTGACATGCACGTGGGACCTGGGATGATGTAGGCCCAGAACGCCTGTTCTACGACACCGAATAGTAGAACGCCGCAGGGTGGTGGAACACGAGGGCGGACACGGACGCTTCGGGCTCCATCATGCAGCCGTCGGTGAGCTTCACGCTGATCTCCTCCGGCCGCAGCGCCTGGAAGAGCAGCTGCTGGTCCTCCAGCCGGGGGCAGGCCGGGTACCCGAACGAGTACCGCTTGCCCTGGTACTCGGCGCGGAAGCGCTCCAGCATGCTCATCTCCGGCGGGTCCGCGAACCCCCACATCCGCCGCAGCTGCGAGTGGAGCAGCTCCGCGTACGCCTCCGCCGTCTCCAGCGCCAGCGCCTGCACCGCGTGCATCTTCAAGTAGTCGCCGCGCGCCTTGTACCCCTCCGCCAGCTCCCGCACGCCCTCACCCGCGGTGGTGACGAACAGCGCCAGTGTGTCCGACGGCTTCCCGGACGCCAGCGGCTGCACGAAGTCCGAGAGGCAGACGCCGTCCTCGCGCTCCTGGCGCGGCAGCTCGAAGGCCACCACCCCCGTCACGCCGTCGGGCTGGAAGAGCCGGATGCTGTTCCCCTCCGAACCGGCGCGGAAGAACTGGAACACGCTGCGCGGGCGCATCGCCCCCTCGCGCAGGGTCGCCTTCAGCTCGTCCAGCACCGCCTTGAGCTCGAGCGCCTTCTTTCCTTCCTCGGTAGAGGCCAGCTGCGCCTCCTGCGCCGTCCCCAGCGCGCGCGCGGCCGACCCGCGGGCCCCCAGGTGCCGCCCGTAGAGCATCACCGGGTTGACGAACTTCCAGATCTGCTCCAGCGGCGTATTGGTGATGACGTGCCGGTCCAGGTCCGGCGGCTGCGGCAGCGCCTCCACCAGCGGGATGTGGGCGGCGCGGGTGGTGCGGACCGGGGCCTTCACCGGCGCCGGCCGGGCGCGCTGCTCCTCCGCCAGCTTCGTCCGCCGGTCCTTCAGCTCCCCGCGCAGCGCCTCCAGCTGCGACGGGTCCACGATGCGCTTGGCCAGGTCCAGCCCGCTCATGGCGTCCTGCGCGTACGCCACCGTCCCCGAGTACGCGGGGGCGATCTTCGAGTCCACGAAGTTGCGCGTGAGCGCCGCGCCACCCACCAGGATGGTGGTCTCCACCCCGGCGCGCGAGAGGTCCTCGGCGGTGGTCACCATCTGCTGG
>DATBSS010000236.1:0-3067 GCA_036559665.1 Myxococcaceae bacterium | reverse complement strand
TCGACGAACGGCACCTTCGTCAACGGCGAGAAGGTGAAGACCTCGCGCCTGAAGGAAGGCGATCGCATCCTGGTCGGCACTTCGATCCTCAAGCTGGTGAAGGCCGGCGCGAACGCGGTCGAGCTGTCCGACGCTCAGGTGAAGCAGAACCTGGAGCAGGTCGCCGTGGTGCAGAGCCAGCGGCAGACGAAGACGGCGATGACCGGGAAGATCGAAGAAGTCCCGCTCCCCGACCTGCTGCAGCTCTTCCACACGTCGAAGAAGAACGGCGTGCTGGCGATCAAGAACGAGCAGGAAGGGCGGATCTACCTCAAGCAGGGCCGCGTCTATTACGCGGTCATCGACGACAACCACGACCTGGGGCCGCAGAAGAGCTTCAACCGCATCGTCACCTGGGAGTCGGGCGACTTCGAGCTGCGGCCGCCGGACCCGCAGGAGTTCATGACCGAGCTGGACAGCTCCACCGAGGCGCTCCTGATGGACGCGCTCCGGCTGCTGGACGAGTTCAAGCGGATCCAGAAGGACCTGCCGTCGCTCACCGCCCCGCTCCACCTGTCCCAGCCGATGAGCTCGCCGCTCAAGGACCTGGGGCCGGAGCAGCTGGACGTGCTCCAGCTGGTCCACAACCACGGGACCTTCGGCGGCGTGCTGGACCACTCGGACAAGGACGACGTGGCCTCGGCGGAGATCGTCCTGCACCTGATCAAGAGCGACTACATCCGGGGCGCCTAGCGTTCGCTGGGTGCCTCGCGACGAGGGGCCATGGCAGATACTCAGAAGCGGCTCACGGAGATGAGCCACTGTGCGGGCTGAGCCGCGAAGATCCGCGCGGCGGACTTGGTGCAGGTCTTGCGCCACTTGAAGAAAGGGAAGCGGGATCCGCGGGCCCTGGTGGGCTACGAGACGGCGGACGACGCCGCGGTGTACCGCGTGTCGAAGGACCTGGCCGTGGTGGAGACGGTCGACTTCTTCCCGCCCGTGGTGGACGACCCGTTCGTGTTCGGGGAGATCGCCGCCGCCAACGCGATGTCGGACATCTGGGCGATGGGGGCCAAGCCGCTGTTCGCGCTGAACCTGGTGGCGTTCCCGCGCGCGCTGTCCATGGAGATGCTGGGGAAGATCCTCGCCGGCGGGCAGAGCAAGGCGGAGGAGGCCGGCATCCCCATCCTGGGCGGCCACTCCATCGACGACCCGGAGCCGAAGTACGGGTTGGCCGTCACCGGGGTGGTGCACCCGAAGAAGGTCCTCACCAACGCGGGCGCGAAGGTGGGGGACGCGCTCATCCTCACCAAGCCCCTGGGGACCGGCATCGGCACCACCGCCATCAAGCGCGGGAGCGCTCCGGCGGAGCTGGTGGACCGGCTGGTGGACGTGATGCGCACCCTGAATAAAAAGGCAGGCGAGGTGTTCGCCTCCGGGAAGGTGCAGGTGAACGCGCTCACGGACGTCACCGGATTCGGGTTGCTCGGGCACCTGGGCGAGATGATGGCGGGGGCGAAGAAGCGGGCGGTGATCTCCCTGGACCGGATTCCCATCCTGGAGGGCGTGCCGGCGCTGGCGCGCGGCGGCGTGGTGCCGGGCGGGACGAAGAACAACCTCGAGTACGTGGCGCCGTTCGTGGAGTACCCGGAGGGGCTGCCGGAGGACGTGAAGCTGGTGCTGGCCGACGCGCAGACCAACGGCGGGTTGCTGGCGGCGGTGCCGTTCAAGGACGTGGTGAAGGCGCTCAAGCTGCTGGAGAAGGCGAACGTGCCCGGCTACGTCGTCGGCGCGGTGGTGCAGGGGAGCGGGATCCAGGTGGTGGCGTGAGCGTCTCGCTGGTCCTGGTGCTGTCCCTGATGGGCGCGGAGCCGCGGGTGGTGATCGACCCGGGCCACGGGGGCAAGCAGGACGGCGCCCTGGGGCCGGGGGGGTACAAGGAGAAGGAGTTCTCCCTGGAGCTGGCGCAGAAGCTGGCCGCCGCGGTGGAGAAGGGGGGCGCGAAGGTGATGCTCACCCGCGACAAGGACGCCACCGTCCCGCTGCCGGAGCGGTTGGCGGCCACCAACAAGTTCCGCCCGGATCTGCTGATCTCCCTGCACGCGAACTCCATGCCCACGCGGAAGATGCGGGCGCAGAACCGGGGCATCGAGACGTTCTTCCTCTCGCTGAGCGCGTCGGGCGAGGAAGCGCGGAAGACGGCGGACCGGGAGAACGCGGAGGGGATGGCGGCGGCGGCGTCGTCGTCGGCACAGCCCTCGGCGGACGACCCGCTGGCGTTCATCCTGGCGGACTTGAAGCGTTCCGAGGCGCACGCGGGCTCGTCGCGGCTGGCGTACACGGTCCACCAGCGGCTGATCGCCGAGACGCACGCGGAGGATCGCGGGGTGCAGCAGGCGCCCCTGTACGTGCTGGGGGTGGACTGCCCGGCGGTGCTGCTGGAGCTGGGGTTCCTCTCCCACCCGGAGGAGAGCGCCCGGCTCAAGGACCCGGAGTACCAGGACCGCCTGGTGTCGGCCATTGCCGGCGCGGTGAAGGCGTACCTGGCGGACTCCAGGAAACAGGACGTCCGCGCTCGCCGCGAGTGACGTGGTATTGGGGGCGCATGCGCTCCTTCAACCGCAGCGCCCTCGACCTCCGTCCGGTGAAGCTGGTCACCGGCGTCTCCATCCACGCGGAGGGATCCGCCCAGGTGGAGTTCGGGAACACCAAGGTGCTGGTGACGTGCTCGGTGGAGGAGAAGGTCCCGCCCCACCTGCTGGGGAAGGGCGTGGGGTGGGTGACCGCGGAGTACGGGATGCTCCCGAGGTCCACGCACACGCGGTCGGCCCGCGAGGCGGCCAAGGGGAAGCAGAGCGGGCGGACGATGGAGATCCAGCGGTTGATCGGGCGATCGCTGCGCGCCGCGGTGGACACGGCGGCGCTGGGGACGCGGACGCTGACGCTGGATTGCGACGTGATCCAGGCGGACGGGGGGACGCGGACGGCGTCCATCACCGGTGCGTACGTGGCGTTGGTGCTGGCGCTGCGGAGGTTGGTGGAGAAGCGGTCGCTGGGGTCGATGCCGAAGCTTTCGCCGGTGGCCGCG
>DATBSS010000235.1:0-5002 GCA_036559665.1 Myxococcaceae bacterium | reverse complement strand
GGCGTGCCTGGTGAGCGGGAACAGCAGCCCCCAGGACTGCTGCTTCGCCGTGCCCAGGCCCCGGACGTTCTTCTCCAGCGACGCGATCAGGCTGAGCGTCGTGCCGGGCATGGCCTGGTACAGGTGCAGCTTCGCGCGCACCGGCTTGTTGACCTTCACGCCCGCGCGGTCGCGCAGCATGGTGCCCAGGGTGATCCCGCCGAAGGCCTTGACCGCCTTCGCCGCCTGCGGCGTGAGGGTGACGTCGATCACCCGGCTGTACTTGAGGTACCGCTTGGCGCTCACCGCGCGCGGCATGGGCGTCCACACGCCGGGCTGCTTCGCCGTCTCGCGCGCGTCCTCCTTCATGATCTCGTCCGGGAGCGCGGCGGCGGCGGCCTGCTCCAGGGCCTCGCCGGCGTACACCTCGAGCACCGCCTCGTCCTCGAAGACCGACTCCGGGGCGGTGGCCAGCCGCGCCACCGTCCCCTCCACCGTGGAGGCCAGCGCGTAGCCGACCTGCCTGGGATCGGCCTCCGCGGCGTCCGCCGCCTCCGCGGGCTCCGCGGGCTCCGCGGCCTCCAGCCCGACCAGTTTCAGGCCGGCGCTGGCCAGCGAGGGGGCCAGCGTGGCGGCGTTCTGCTGCCCGATGAAAGGCTTCATCAGGCGCGCCATCTGGTTCGCCAGGAACTTCACCACCTTCGGCCGGCCGATCAGCTTCACCCCCAGCTTCACCGCGGTCATCACCGCCGGGAGGAACGACTCGAAGACCGGCTCCGCCGGCTCGCCCGGCTGAAGCGAGACGATCCGCCGCGCGAAGTCCGCGCGCGCGCGGTCCAGCCGGAGCATGGGCGCCGCGACGTTGGGCGTCTGCCGGGCCGCGAACTCCTCCAGCTCCAGCTCCTGCTCGAACGCCTCGCCCTCGATGGTGGACCCCGCCAGTTGCGCGTCGGTGTCCTCCACGTCGTCAGCCGGTGAATCCGAGGCGGCCGGCGCACCGTCCGCGTCCGCGCCGTCCGCCATGTCCGCGCCGTCGTCCTCGGCGCCTCCGTCGCCGGCGTCATCCGCCTCCACGGGCTCCGGTTCGCTGACGGGCTCCGGCTCCGGGGGAGGAGCGGACCTCGGGGGGGCCCTGGCGGCCCGCTTCCGTGCCGGCGCACCGCCCCGCTTGCCCCCCAGCATCTTCTTCGCCAGCTGCGTCGCGATCGGCCGGACGGCCGGAGGCAGGCGGTTCAGCGCCTTGGTGGCGACCTTGGCGAGGAGCGGCTTGACGACCCGCTTGACCTTGTCCAGCAGGCCCTTGAGCGGGAGGACCTTGCCGATCTTCTTGGCGACCTTCTTCGCCGCCTGGGCCACCTTCTTCACCTTCTGCTTCAACTTCTTGAGGAAGTCCTCGAAGACCGGGGACTCCATCCCCAGCTCCCCGACGCTGGAGTCCACCAACGCCTCCACCTCGGCCTCGGTGAGCACCCCGGCGTCGCGCTCGCCGGACGCCTCGATCATCCGGTCCAGCATCGCCTCCGCCTCGCGCCGGAGCGGCTCCAGGTAGTCGCGCACCGCTTCCGCCGCTTCCGCCTCCAGCTGGGCCGGGTCCTCCGCCTCGTAATTGAACCGCTCCGCCACCAGCGCCGAGGCCTCGTTGACCACCGCCTCGTACGCGTCCTCGAACTCAGAGTCGTGGACCTCCGCCATGAAGTGCGCGAACGCCTCGGCCTTGGGCCCCAGCACCGCCTGCGGTCCCGTCCCCCACGAGGAGAGGAATGGGCTCTCCAGGTACTGGTCCCTGGGACCAAAGGTCTCCGAGGCGCGCGGGCCCGCGTCCTCCCTGGCCGGCGGCGAGGGATCGATGAACGGCGTCTCCGCCGTCCAGACGGTGGTCGTCGCGCCTTCCTGCACGTCCCCTGCAAGCTGATCGAAAGAATTCATGGCTCGGTTCCCGCGTCCTGGGTCTGGGTCATCTGGGGCCACCCGGTGTCGGCCGCGGTACCTGTTGCAGCGGCGGTGCCAGCGGGAAATCCGAGTCGATCCCGGAGATCGGCGGACCGGGAACGTGCCGCTGGGCGGATCCGGGCGGCGGTTCGGCCGCCCGGGGGCAACGCGGGTCAGCCCGTCGGGTCCAGCAGTCGCTGCACCATCTTGCGGTCGACGCCGAGGAGCCGCGCGGCGGCGGACTTGTTCCACCTGGCCTGGACCATTGCCTCGTGCACGAGCACCCGCGCCATGGCCTCCAGCTTGTTCGGTACGTCCAGCCTGAGCACCGCTCGGGCCAGCTCCTCCAGCTCCGGGGCCCGGGACGCGCAGGGCAGCGACTGCCCCAGGAAGTCCATCACCACGCGCTCGTCGACGAAATCATCCGCCGCCAGCACGGCGATCCGGTCCACGAGGTTGCGGAGCTGCCGCACGTTCCCGGGCCAGGAGCGCTCCATCAGGAGGTTCAGGGCGCCGGAGCTGAAGTGGAGGCGCCGGGACTGGGCCGCGCAGAAGTGCTCCACCAGAAGGGGGATGTCCTGGCGTCGGTCGTCCAGCGGCGGGACGCGCAGCTCCAGCACGTTGAGCCGGTACCAGAGGTCCTCGCGGAAGGCGCCGGTGGAGACCCGCTCTGCCAGGTTGGCGTGGGTGGCCGACACGAAGCGCCCGTGGAACTCCTGTTCCGCCGTCCCGCCCACCGCCCGGAAGGTGCCCGACTCCAGCACGCGCAGCAACTTGGCCTGCAGGGCCAGCGGGAGCTCCGCCAGCTCGTCCAGGAAAAGCGTCCCCTCGCCCGCGGAGGCCAGCAGTCCTTCCCGCCGCTGGTCCGCCCCGGTGAACGCTCCCTTCTCGTGGCCGAAGAGCTGCGCCTCCAGCAAGCTCTCGGGGATCGCGCCGCAGTTGATCGCCAGCATCGGCGCGTCCGGCCGGGCGCCGAGCGCGTGAATGGCGCCCACCACCAGCTCCTTGCCCGCTCCGGTGGGACCGCTGACCAGGACGGGCTTGTTGGACCCCGCCAGCTTCGCGATCAACCTCCGCAACTCTTCGATCGCCGGCGATGTGCCAATCAGGCCAAGGGTCGGGTCCCCGGATTTCTGCATACTGTACATACGTTCAGCACAATACCGAGGCCGTCTGACTTTCACGGGTCGCCGCGGAAAGCGCCGTTTTCCTTCAACTCTCGGACTCGAATGCGGCGAGCTGGTCCGCTGTCAGGTTGACGAACTGAAGCGTCGGCAGGGTATGCCCTGCATCACGCCTTCCGCCGCACACGCTGCTTGCCGCCGTCACGGTTCCCGGCGAGCTCGAAGCCCTGGGCGTCGAACATGGCCCGCGTGCCGGTCCAGGCGAACGCGCCGGGGAGTGGCTTCTCGTCCCGCCCCGGCCTCACGGGGTAGCCCTCGATGACCTTTCCCTTTCCGCCGAGGGCGCGGATCCGCTGCACCGCGTGCCGGAGGAGCGCCGAACCGACGCCCTGGCCGCGGTGGCCAGCCCTGATGAAGAAGCAGGGCACGGACCAGACGCGCTCCGAGTCGGCACAGCGGAGTGAGGGCGCACGATCCAACCGCGGGTACTCTTTTCGCGGCCCGTAGGAGACCCAACCCACCGGCACCCCGTCCACGTACGCCAGCGCGCCGAGCGCGCGGCCGGCCTTCACCATCGCCCGCATCCGCCGACGCGCGGTCGCGCCCTTCACCTCGGCCCAGCGTTCGCCCTTCTCGATGCGCCACCACATGCACCAGCAACCGCCGCACGCGCCGTTCGCGCCGAACAGCGCCGCCAGGTCGTCCCACCGCTCGGGCGTGAGCTCGCGGATCTCCACCGCGCCATCCTGCCCTCATGGACTGGAAGAAGCCCACCGCCGAGCGGCATCGCGAAGGGATAGCCCTGCGGCCGAGCAACGGGGCCGACGACTCTCGGGCGAGCCGATCCTCCGCCGCGTCCCGCCCAGAAATCACTGCGCCTCGTGACAGACAGCCTCGATGTTGTGACCGTCCGGATCGAGCACATAGGCGCCGTAGTAGTTAGGGTGGTAGTGCGGCCTCAAGCCCGGCGCACCGTTGTCCCTGCCGCCTGCTGCGATGGCCGCTTTGTAGAAGGCATCGACCGCAGCGCGGGAGGGCACGCGAAATGCGATATGGATGGGCGGCTTGGTTGCATCGCCCTGGCTGATCCAGAAATCGGATCCGTCGGCATGACAGAAGCCGGCGGTCTGCGCATGGCCACCGAGCGCAGCAGGCAGCTCCACCAACCTTGAATGGCCGGTCTGCGCGAGTGCCTGCAGGTAGAAGGCCCTGCTTTTCGCGTAGTCGCTGACGATGACGCTCATGTGATCGATCATCGGAGCTCCATTCGGTTGCAGCGTGAAGCGGATCGCTCCATGGTAATCGTCCGGACGCCACGTGTTGACGCCTACGCGGCCTTCCAGCGATGTGGCAGCAGCGCGTCGAGCTGCGACGCGGGGTGGCTGCTCCCGGCGGGGGCGACGTGCGCCAGGACGTGGCAGCGTCGATCCGGCAACATGTTCGGCGTTCGGGACCATCAAGCCAGCATTCACGCTCCCCGCCGGCCGAAGCCGCCGACAGCGCTGAGGGGGACTGGCAAGAACGAGCAGGGGCGAAAGGCGTCTGGGGCGAAAATCGGTCGGCCCCGTTGCTCGGGCCGCAAGGGGAACCCCGGTGCTGCCACCCTTCGGCGGGCCGCGCTGGGCTATCCCTTCGCGCTGCCCCCGGGGTCCCTCGGTTCGGTCCAGGCGGTCAGGAGGGGGGACCGTCCACACTGGACACGTCGCTTGCGCTGATCGGCCCCCGTGCCCGGAGCACATGCCCCCGACGAACGGCGGGGCGGAACGGCGCGTGTGCGCAGCCGCGCGACGCTCGGTGCGCTGACCGACGCCGGACACCCGACCCCGGCGTGGAGCAAACCCTGGTGCGCGGTGGTAGTGACCAGCCGGCGGAGAAGATGTTGCGCGCCTCCGCCATCATCTTGGTCATCTGCTGGGTCCGCACCTGTGCATACTCGACCCTCCAGCCGGCGGCCTGAAGGAGGGATCCGA
>DATBSS010000234.1:0-17873 GCA_036559665.1 Myxococcaceae bacterium | reverse complement strand
GCAGCAGGTTCCGGTAGTCCGGGTCGTAGTGCAGGTGGGTGCAGTTGCCCGCGTTCGCCAGCCACAGCATGGTCAGGTAGTCGTCCGGTTCGCCCCGAGCGTCCTTGCAGACGTCCGGCACGCGGAACTGCTCTTCGATGGGGCGGATCATCGCGGAGGGGACGTCCGCGCACATCTTGTGCGTGCCCGGGTCGGTCTCCAGGTACTTCAAGTACCCGTTGACGGTGCTCGGCTCGGCCTCGTACGCGGTGCTGTCCACGCTGCCGCCCACCAGCGCGCTGACCATCCGCTTGAGGAACTCGCCGTACCCCTCGCGGACGACCACCGGCATGTCGCCGAGCCGCCGGCGCGCCACCTCGAGGCTGGACAGCTCCCGGATCCCCTGGCCGTCGAAGAGATCGGTGAGGATCACCGGCCGCTGTTGGAGCAGGTACTCGTTGAGGAAGACGTCTCGCGGCGGAGTCTTGATGCGCTCAATGTTCTCGTACATCGCGTTCCCTTCCGAGGGCTTCGATGGTGGCGGCCAGTCCACGAATCGTCCGCTCCGTGAACAGCTGGCGCAACGCCAGCTTCACGCCCAGCGCCTGCTGGATGAGCGCGAGCATCTGCATGGCGCGGATGGAGTGGCCGCCGGCCTCGAAGAAGTCGTCGTGGATGCCCACCTTCTCCAGCCCGAGGACCTCCTTCCAGATCTCGGCCAGCCGGTGCTGGACGGGGGTCTGGGGAGCGACGTAGCGCGCGTGGTGGCCGCGGCCCGGGATCCCCGGAGGAAGCGCCCGCTCGTCGATCTTCCCGCTCTCGTTCAGGGGCATCCGGGCGACGAAGTGGAAGTGATCCGGCACCATGTACTCGGGCAGGTGGCCCCGGAGGTGGTCCCGCAGCGCGGCGGCGTCCACCGGCGCCCAGCCGTCGTGGGGTTCGGTCTGCGGGTGCTCCATCCAGACGGCGGGGTCTTCGTAGACGCCGCGCCGGTTCTCCAGATCGATCCGGACCGGCTGCAGCGCCTCCCGGACCGCATACTCCCCGGACGCCTCGAAGCGCCGCCCCGCCCACTGCTCCCAGTCCTCCAGGCAGGACTCCACCCGCTGGGAGGAGGGCGCCAGCGCGAGGATCCGCCCGCCGATGCGCTCGTGCACCCGGAGCCAATCATCCTCGGGCAGCCCGTCGGCGCGGCGCCGGGCGCACCACTCCTGGAAGGTCAACTCCGGGTGGGCCACCTTGCCGGTCGGGCGCACCGGGACGATGGCCCTCGCGAGGCCGAGCGCGCGGCCCAGGCGCTTGAACAACTCCAGCAAGCCCTGGCTGAGCCCGGCGCCCTGCTCACACGTGGCCACCACCGCGGCCAGCATCAGCAGCGTGTCCGGCGCCACGCCCTTCTCCGACTCGTCGAGCGCCCGGACCAGCGCCGCGTCCCAGCCTGGCGGCAGATCCGCGGGGGTGCCATCCCACCGGATGGCCGCGGCGTTCCCGACCGCGAGCAGGCGATCGGTCTCGTCCGTCACCAGCAGCTGCAGGTGCGCGAACTCATCCGACGCCCGCGCCCAGTGCGACCGCATCACCGGCGCGGCGGCGAAGTAGGCCGGCCAGGCGCCCGCGTGGAGCGCCTCCGCCGCCCACTTCAGGTCCGGTCGCTGAGCGAGGGTGAAGAGGCGCAGCTTGCGGCCGCGCACCTCCACGCCCACCGCCTGCGCGCCCAGCTCGACGTGGGCGACCAGCGCGTCCCCTCCCTTCGAGGCCACGTGCCGGACGAGGCACCGGGAGACCCCCTGGTGTTGCGCGAGCCGGCTTTCAATCTCCTCGATCTCCACCCGGTTGCCGCGGATCTTCACCTGCTTGTCCACCCGGCCGACGAAGTGGAGGTTCCCCTTCGGGTCGTACCGGCCGAGATCCCCGGATCGATACAGCCGCGCGCCCGGAGCGGTGGAGAACGGATCCGGCACGAAGCGGCGCGCGGTGAGGTCCGGCGTGCCCAGGTAGCCGCGGGCCAGGCCGGGCGAGGCCACGTAGAGCTCGCCGATGACGCCGGTGGGGACGGGCTCCATCCGCGGGTCCAGCACGTAGATCCGCGCGTTCGAGATGGGTCGGCCGATGGGCACCCCCTGGCCCGCGAACGGCTCCGCGCAGTCGAAGCGCGCGGCGTCCACGGTCACCTCGGTGGGACCGTAGTGGTTGGCGAGCGGGGTGGCGGGGAAGGCGGCGCGGAACTGTTCGAAGACCTCGCGGGTGAGGGCGGCGCCTCCACAGATCACCTGGCGCAGTGACGGCAGCGCCCCGATCCGCCCGGCCCGCCGCGCCTCGGCGAGCGACGCCAGCATCAGCGGGACGCACTGGACCACCGTGGCCTGGAGCCGGTCGATGGCGGCCGCCAGCCGCTCCGGGTCGCGCGCGTCGTCCGGCCTGGGGACCGCCACGCGCGCGCCCACCAGCAGCGGCCAGAAGAGGTCGAGGATGGACGCGTCGAACGCGAAGGAGCTGGCGAAGCACGGCGCATCACGCGCGGTGAGCCCGTACAGCCGCTGGGTAGAGGCGACGACATTGAGCACGCCGCGGTGCTCGATCTCGATGCCCTTGGGCTCGCCGGTGGTGCCGGAGGTGAACAGCACGTACGCGAGGTCCCCGCCCTGGAGCGGCACGCGGGGAGGCGCGTCGTCGCCGGAGGTGGGGAGCCCCTCGACGGGGAGCGTGTGTCCCTCCCACCGGAGCCCGCTCCGCGCGTCCACCATCAGGACCTCCACCTTCGCGGCGGTGAGGATGGCGCGCTGGCGGGCCTCCGGCAGGTCCGGGCTCACCGGGACGTAGGCCGCGCCGGCCTTCAGGGCCGCGAGCAGCGCCACCACCTGCGCGGGCGAGCGCTCCATCAGCACGCCGACCCTGGACCCGAGGCCCGCGCCGCGGGCCATGAGCTGGCGCGCCCACCGGTTCGCCGCCTGGTCCAGCGCGCGGTAGGACAGCGTGCCGCCGTCGAAGACCAGCGCGCCGGCGTCCGGCGTGCGGGCCACCTGCGCCTCGAAGGCGCCGGCGATGCTCTCGCCCAGGTCGAACGGGACGGCGGTGTCGTTGAGCTCCTGCAAGAGCCGCGCGCGTTCGCGGTCTCCCAGCATCCGGTAGGCGGTGAGCGGCAGCGACGGCTGGTCGAGCACCTGCTCGATCAGCGAGAGCTGCTGGTCGAGCATCCGCTGCACCGTCTCCCGGAGGAACAGGTCGGTGTTGTAGTTCCACTGCATCACCACCTCGTCGCCGAACTGATCCACGACCAGGGTGATGTCGAACTTGGCGCGGTCGAACTCCGGGGTCGGCAGCCCGCGGAGGAAGTCCAGCTTCACGCCGTCGAACTTCAGGTGCTCCATCAGGCGCGTCTTGTTGTTCTGGAGCCCGTACATCAACGAGAAGAGCCGGTTGCGGCTGGGATCGAAGCTGGGGTTCAGCTCCTGGATGGCCAGGATGCTCGGGAAGGCGTGGTTCTCGTACGCCTCCACGGACGAGCTCCTCACCTGCGCCAGGAGCTGCTCGAAGGTCATCTCCGGCGAGACGGTGCACCGCATGGGCATGGCGGTGGCGAAGCAGCCGATGACCCGCTCCAGCGCCTCGTCGTTCCGGTTGGCGATGGGCGTCCCCACGACGAAGTCGGCCTGGCCGGTGAGGCGATACAGCTGCATGTCCAGCACCGCGAGCAGGAACATGTACAGCGTGAGCTGGCGCTGGCGCAGGAACGCCTCGAGCCGCCGGAGCGCCGGGATCGGCAGTACGCCCTCCACGGTGGCCCCGTTGTACGTCTGCACGGGCGGCCGCTCGAAGTCCGTGGGCAGGGCCATGACGGGGGGCAGCGGGGCCAGCTTCTGCAGCCAGTACCGGCGCTGCGCCTCCAGCCGCCCCTCCGCCAGGGCGCGGTTGATGGCGTGCGAGAAGTCCACGTAGCGGAACGGGATCTCCGGCAGCTTCGGGGCGCGGCGCTGGTGGATGCTGTTGTAGAGCTCGGTGAGCTCCTCCGCGAGCACGATGGTGCAGCGCTCGTCCCAGAGGATGTGGTGGGTGACGAAGAGCAGGAGGAAGCGCTTGTTCGGGAATTCCGCCAGCCTCAGCGCGTGGATCGGGCCCTCCTCGAAGTCGAAGGAGGTGGTCCCGAAGCGCTGGGCCAGCGCGGAGACCTCGGCGTGGAAGTCCGCCTCCTTCGTGTCCCGGCGGTCCAGGTAGAGGTCCGCGAGGCGGAGCTGCGGAGGCGGGTGGATACGCGCGACGGGCTTCCCGCCGACCAGCTCGAAGGTGGTGCGGAACGCCGGGTGCCGCTCCACCATCGCCTGCCAGGCCTGGACGAACGCGTCCAGGTCCAGGTCCCCCTCGAGGAGGATGTCGCTGTTGGAGACGTTGTAATACGGGTTATCGGGCTCGAGCTGTTTCATGTACAGCTCGGGCAGCTGGTACGGGCTGAGCTCGTAGGCCGGCTGATCCTCCAGCCGCGTCATCGGCACGCCGAACAGGTGGAGCACCGGGCCGGCCTTGCCGGCGCCGGGGTCCGCGCGGAGCACCTCCACCCGGCGCGCGATCCCCTCGACGGTCGGCTCCTCGAAGAGGGCCCGCACCGGGAGCTCGACGCCGAAGGCGCGGCGGACGCGCGAGACGATCTGGATGGCGATCAGGGAGTGGCCGCCGCGCTCGAAGAAGTTGTCGGCGCGGCCCACGCGCGGCAGCTCCAACAGCTCCGCCCACAGCGCGGACAGCATCTCCTCGGTGGGGGTCCGGGGCGCCTGGTATCCGTCCTCCTGGCCCGGAAGCTCTGCGGGGTCGGGCAGCGCGCGCAGGTCCACCTTCCCGCTGGGCAGCAGCGGGAGCTCGTCGAGCACCACCACCGCCGAGGGGACCATGTACTCGGGCAGCGTCCGGCGGAGCGCGCGCAGCAGGTCCTGCGGCTGGAGCGCGGCGCCGGGGGTCGCGGCGACGTACGCGACCAGGCGCTTGCCGGAGGCCGGCGTCCGGAGCTGCACCAGCGCCTGGCGGACCCCTTCCAGCGCCGAGAGCGCCGCCTCGATCTCGCCCGTCTCGATGCGGTAGCCGCGGATCTTCACCTGGTGATCGCGCCGCCCGTGGAACTCGATGCTCCCGTCCGGGAGCAGCCGGCCGATGTCTCCGGTGCGGTACAGGCGCGCCCCCGGGGTAGACGCGTGCGGGTCGGGGAGGAAGGACTTCGCCGTGCCGCCCGGGTCTTTGAGGTACCCGCGGCCGACCGCGACGCCGCCGACGTACACCTCTCCCAGGACGCCGACGGGCACCGGCTCGAGCCGGCCGTCGAGCACGTGGACGCGCAGGTTCGGCAGCGGCCGGCCGATGGGCACCCGCATCGCCCGCGCCGGGGGCGCCTCGCGAAGGACGTGGTGGGTCACGTCGTCCGAGCACTCGGTGGGGCCGTAGGCGTTGACCACCGGAATGCCGGGGTAGAGCTCCAACCACGCGCGGCAGAGCTCGGGCGGGAGCGCCTCGCCGGTGACCACCAGCCAGCGCAGGTGCTCCAGGCGGGGCGGCGCTCCCCGGATGCCCTCCAGCAGGCTGCGCATCAGGGAGGGGACGATCTCCAGGACGGTCACCCTCTCGGCGGCGACCAACTCCAGCAGCCGGAACGGATCGCGCGCCACCTCGTCGCTGACGATGCGGACGCGGCCGCCGATCCCCAGCGCGACCAGGAACTGCCAGACCGAGATGTCGAAGGACTGCGACGCGTTCTGGATGATCGCATCGCCCGGTCCGAGCTGCAGGTCATGCACCTTGGCGCCGAGGTGGTTGAGCATTCCGCGCTGCTCGACCATGGCGCCCTTGGGGGTGCCGGTGGACCCGGAGGTGAAGAAGACGTAGGCCAGGTCGCGCTCGGAGCCGGAGCGCTCGGGGTTGCGCGCCTCTCCCCCGGCAGCCAGGGCCGCCACGTCGAGGACGGGGAGGGTGGCCGGGCCCAGCGCGCGGGCGAGGCCGGCATGTTTCGCCTCGGTGAGCACGGCGACGCACCCCGCCTGCGCGACCATCGACTCCAGCCGGGGGCTCGGGAGCGCGGGATCCAGCGGCACGTACGCCGCGCCGGCCTTGAACGCGCCGAGGATTCCGGCGAGGAAATCAATTCCGCGATCCAGCAACAGCCCCACGGTTCGATCGGTGCCGGCGCCGCGGTCCATGAGCGCGTGGGCCACCCGGTTGGCGCGGCTGTTGAGCTCTGCGTACGTCAGCGCGCGCCCGTCCTCCACCGCCGCGATCTCGCCTGGTTGCTCGTCCACGCGCGCCTCGAAGAGGTCGGCGAAGGAGGACCTCCCGGCCCACCACGCCGAGACCCGCGCGCCCGCGGCCTCGGGGCCGAGCGCATGGACTTGCAGGAGCTCCCGGCGCTCCTCCGGCGGCAGCAGCGAGGCGCGCGAGATGGGCGCGGATGGCGCATCCACCAGCGACTCGAGCAATCGCGCGAAGTGGCGGGCCATCCGCGCGACGGTCTCGTGCTCGAAGAGATCCGCGCTGTATTCAAACAGTCCGGTGAGGCCGGAGGGCGACCGGGTCAGCTCCAGCGCCAGGTCGTACTGGGAGGCGCCGGTGTCCGGGTGCAGGGGCTCCAGGACCAGCTCCTCGAGCGACAGGGCGGGATCGGGCTCGTTGTGCAACTCGAACGCGGCCTGGAACAGGGGGGAACGGCTGAGGTCCCGCTCCGGGCGGAGCCCGGCCACCAGTCGGTCGAAGGGCATCTCCTCGTGCGCGTACGCGCCCAGGCACACCTCGCGGACCCGGCCGAGGAGCTCCCGGAACGGCGGATCGCGGGAGAGATCCACCCGGAGCGCCAGCGTGTTGACGAAGAAACCGATGAGCCCCTCCAACTCCGGCTTGGAGCGGCCCGCGACCGAGGTGCCGATGACCACGTCCCGCTGGCCGGAGTACCGCCCGAGCAGGACCCCGAACGCGGACAGCAGCGTCATGAAGAGGGTGGTCCCCGCGCGCCGTCCCAGCTCCTCCACCCGCGCCACCAGCGCGTGCGGCACGCTGATGAAGAGCCTTCCGCCGCGATAGGACTGGACCGCCGGCCGGGGGTGGTCGGCGGGGAGCGCGAGCGCCTCCGGGGCCCCCTCCAGGTGCCGCCTCCAGTAGGCGGTCAGCTCCTCCATCCGCTCGGCCCGGAGCCGCTGCCGCTGCCAGGCGGCGAAGTCCGCGTACTGGATCGGCAGCGGC
Organism: Myxococcaceae bacterium; assembly: GCA_036559665.1. GTDB lineage: Bacteria > Myxococcota > Myxococcia > Myxococcales > Myxococcaceae > DASRBA01. The sequence continues at coordinate 10,688 of DATBSS010000234.1, read as the reverse complement.
GGGAGCGACGGCTCGGACCCTGCCCGCAACGAGCGGTACGCGGCGGCGACCTCTCCGACCAGGATCGAGAGGGACCACCCGTCGGAGACGATGTGGTGCATCGAGACGAGCAGGAGGTGCTCCGACGGGGCCAGGCGGAACAGCGCGGCGCGGATCAGCGGGCCGCGCTCCAGGTCGAACGGCCGGCGGGCCTCCGCGGCGCAGAGGTGGTCGCACAACGCCTCGAGCGACTCGCCGGCGCCGGCGTCCGCGACCGGGAGCTCCAGCGTGAGCGTGGGGCGCACCGCCTGCGCCGGGCGACCGTCCACGCCGGGGAAGGACGCGCGCAGGGGCTCATGCCGGGCGACCACCCGGTTCAGGGCGGCGGCCATCGCGGGGACGTCCAGCTCCCCCCGCAGCCGGACGGCGCACGGGACGTTGTAGACGGCGCTTCCGGGCTGGAGCTGGTCGAGGAACCAGAGGCGCTGCTGGGAGAAGGACAGCGGCCACTCCGAGGGGTCCGCCCGGGCTGCGATGTGCGCGGAGCCCGCGACGCCGTCCGCCGCCTGCAGGTGGGCCGCCAGCCGCGAGAGGGTGGGGTGTTCGAACAGCGCGCGCACCGGGACCGGCCGCTCCAGCACCTGCTGCGCGCGGGAGGCCACCCGCGCCGCGAGCAGCGAGTGCCCGCCCACGTCGAAGAAGTTGGCGTCCGCCGACACGCGGGGGAGGTTGAGCAGCTCGCACCAGATCCCCGCCAGGAGCTCCTCGAAGCCGGTGCGGGGCGCGACGAAGCGTGTCGCGTCCGCGGCGCTGCCGGCGCGCGCGGCGATCAGCGCCTGGCGATCCACCTTCCCCGTGGCGGTGAGCGGCAGCGACTCCAGGAGCAGGATCTCGCCGGGGACGAGGTGGGGCGGGAGGTGCTCGCTCGCGAAGTCGCGAAGCTCGGACGCGCTCGTCGCCTCGCCACCCACGGGGACGACGAAGGCGAACAGCTTCTGGGCGGGTTCGCCGGCGGCGGCGCCCTCCCGGCGGGCGGCGGCGAGTCGCTCGGCCAGGGTGGCGCGCTGCTCGGCCGTGAGCCTGGCAATGCGGTTGCGGACTTCATCCATGGCGGTCAGGTGTCCGCGGGACGGCGCGCGGCGATCCCGAACATCAGCGGTAGGGCGGGCTGCTCGGGGGGCAGCGTGGACCGGCGGCCGTCGAGCACCACCATGTCGTCGTAGAGCTTGCTGTTGTTGGCGTAGGGGTACTCGCGGAGCACCTCGAGGCGCAGCCCCGCGTCCAGCAGCGCGGTCACGATCTGCCCGATGCCCCAGTTGAACTCATGGCTCCGGTGGGGGTTCTTGAAGTCGAGCACGCCCGGCTCGTACGCCGCCAGCCCCATCGAATCCTTGCTCTCGGCTACGTAGTCACCCACCCCCGGTGACTCGGTGTAGGGCGTGCCGTCTCCGAAGTAGCTCCGGTCGCGCTTGAGGCTGCGATCAAACATCAACCCCGCGGGGTGATAATCAACGACGACGAAGCGGCCGCCCGGCGCGAGCACCCGGCCGACGCCCCGGCCCCACCGCGCGATATCCGACAGCCACATCAGAACACCGTAGGAGCAGAACACCCGGTCGAATGTTTCACGCCGGGCGGCGGCCTCCTCGAACCAGTCGTAGACATCCGCGCGGATGAAACGTCCGGGGATGCCGGACTGCGCAGAGAGCTTCTCCGCGAAGGAGATCGCCTCGTCGCTGATGTCGACGCCCGTCACCGTGGCCCCAAGACGCGCCAGGGACAGCGTGTCTTGCCCCGAGTTGCACTGGAGGTGAAGCAGCGTGAGCCCGCGCAAGTCGCCCAGCAGCTCCAGCTCCTCGGGGTGGAGCGTGCCGGCGCCTTCGCGGAGCGCGCGCGCTTGATCTCCCTTGTGCGAGTTATGCGCGCGGGTCGCTTCGTTCCAGGCGAGCCGGTTCTCCTCGTGGAGGTGCGCTGGCAAGGTCCGCCCTGGCAAGGGTCCACCCATGGTTTGGCCGAAAGAGGATGACCGGCGACTTTGTCCCATCGTGCGGCAAAATGGTAGGGCTGCCCAAGAGGGAAGGGATGCCCGCCCGAAGCCTTGTCGTGCTCCTGATGGCAACATTGCAGGTGGTCGCGTGTACGCCCCGGAGGCCCGCGCGCGCCGATGTCTCGGGCCTCGGCGAGCCTCCGGCGCTGCGCCTCCCCGAGGGGGCGAGGCCCACGCGCTACGCAGTGGAGCTCACCCTGCTCCCGCAGGAGGCCACGTTCTCCGGACGCGTGAGCATCGATCTCTCCCTGGCGCGGGCGATGTCCGGAGTGTGGCTGCACGGCGCCGACTTGAAGGTGGAGCAGGCGTGGTTCGAGGCCGCGGGCGAGCGACAGCCGGCGAGGGTTCGAGACGAGCACGAAGGGTGGCTTGGGTTCGAGCTCGAGCGCGGTCTCGCGGCGGGGAGCGCCGTGCTCACGATCCAGTACGCCGGGAAGATCCTGGACAACGAGGCGATCGGCATCTTCCACCGGCAACACAAGGGTGAGTCGTACCTGTTCACCCAGTTCCAGCCGCTGGACGCGCGCCGGGCATTTCCGTGCTTCGACGAGCCGCGTTTCCGGACACCCTGGGTGATCACGCTCCATGTCCCCGCCGCGGATACGGCGGTGTCCAACACCCCCATCGAGCGGGAGCGCCTGGAGCCCGGAGGCACCCGGGCGGTCCAGTTCCAGCAGACGGAGCCGCTGCCGGCCTACCTGGTGGCGTTCGCGGTGGGACCCTTCGAGCTGCTGCAGGGGCGGCCCATGGGGATGGGGGCGACTCCGTTCCGGCTGCTCCTGCCCAAGGGGGAGTCGGACCAGGCCGCGCTGGCGCGGGCGCTGGTGCCCGAGCTGTTCGAGCCGCTCGAGCGCTCCTTCGGGATTGCCTACCCCTACCGGAAGCTGGACGTGGTGGGTGTCCCGAACGGCCATGGGCTCGCGATGGAGAACGCCGGGTTGATCACCATCGCCAGCGACCGCCTGCTGTTGCGCGCGGAGCAGGCGCCGGTGGACCGCAGGCGCGCCCTGGCGCTGCTGCTCGGGCATGAGCTCGCGCACCAGTGGCTCGGGGACCTGGTGTCGCCGAGCTGGTGGGATGACCTGTGGCTGAGCGAGGCGTTCGCCCAGTGGATGGAGAAGAAGGCGCTGGCCGCACGGGAGGTCGCAGACCCCGGCGCCGCCGCCGCCAGGTACCGACTCGAGGAGCGGGAGCAGGCGATGGCCAGCGACGCGCTCGCCAGCGCGCGCGTCATCCGCCAGCCGATCGCGTCGAACGATGACATCGCGAACGCGTTTGACTCCATCACGTACTCCAAGGGCGCCGCGATCCTGGAGATGTTCGAGCACTGGGTCGGGCCCGAGGTATTCCGGCGGGCGGTGAGGCGCTACCTGGAGACGCACCGGTCCGGCGTGACGACGGTGTCGGATTTTCTCGCTGCGCTCGAAGCGGAGGCGGGAGGGGAGGCGCCCGCGGCCTTCGCGACGTTCCTCGATCGGCCGGGCGTTCCGCTGATCTCGGTCTCGCTCCGATGCGAGCGCTCGGGCGCGGCGGCGCTGGAGCTTCGCCAGGAGCGGGACCTCCCCGCCGGCAGCGCCGCGCCCCCGGCTCCACCCTGGAGCGTCCCGGTCTGCCTGCGCTTCGGCGCCGGTTCGGCGTCGGAGCGGCGGTGTGCCCTGGTCACCCAGGCGCGGCAGACCGTTCCGCTGGAGAGCTGCCCGCAGTGGATCTGGCCGGACGAAGGGGGAAGCGGCTACTACCGGGTGCGGCTCGAGGAGGAGCTCCTGGACCGGATCGCGCAGCACCTCGAGGCGCTCACGGCGCCGGAGCGCCTGAGCCTCCTGGCGAACCTGGAGGCCCGGACGGCGCGCGGGGAGCTGGCGTCCGAGCGCGAGATGGCCCTGATCGTCGCGGCGGCGGCGGAGCCGGATCCGTCGGTCGCCGCGGCGGCGGTCGACCTCGTGGACGCGGTGGATCGCCCCGTGCTTCCGGAGGAGCTCGCGCAGCGGTACGACCGCTATCTGGCAAAGACCTTCGCCCCCCGGTTGAAGGCGCTGGGCGAGCCCGAGGGAGGGGATGCGCGGCTGCTCCAGGCGAAGCTGATGCTCCTCCTGGGGCGCCGGAGCGGCGACGCCCAGCTCATCGCGCGGGCCCGGGAAGGCGCGCGGACCTGGCTGGCTCACCCGGAGCAGGTCCCCCCGGAGTTGGTGGAGGCCTTCCTGGGCGTGGCCGCGCGCTCGGAGGACCCGGTGCTCCACCAGGCGCTGGTGGACCGGCTGGCCACCTCGACGGAGCCGCTCGAGCGGGCGCAGGTGACCGGGGCGCTCGCGCTGGTGGACAGCCCGGCCCTCCTGCCATCGCAGCTCGCGTTGATCCTCGACGGGAAGGTGAACGCCTGGGAGGCGCAGCGGCTCTTCATCGGGACCCGGCCCGTGCGGAGCGCGGCGGCGCGGTTCGAGCTCATCCGGGACCACTACGACCGGCTCCTGGAGATCATCCCCCGCGACGCGCAGACCGATCTCTTCCGGGTGGGAGAGGGGTTCTGCGACGCGGAGCGCGCGCGAGCGTTCCGCGCGACCTTCCAGGAGCGGGCCAGGGCGGTGCTGGGCGGCGAGCGGGTGGTCGCCCAGGTCGCCGAGGGCATCGAACTGTGCGCAGCGCGGAGGGAGCGGCTGGTGCCCGCCCTCTCCCGCTTTCTCTCGAGGCGGTGAAACCTTGGACCCCACGACTCCAACCCAGACCGCGTGGCTCCCCCGGATCGTCGCAGGCGTGACGCTGGCGCTCGGCGTCGCCTGGGCGCTGGTCCCGTTGCGCGCGCCGGCCCCGCTCGAGGCGGATGCTCCCGCCACCGCGTTCTCCGCCGCGCGCGCCCTGGGGCAGCTGGAGGCGATCGCCGCCGCGCCGCGCGCGATCGGCTCGGCGCGCCACGCGGAGGTTCGCGATCTGCTGCTGGGTCAGCTGAAGGGGTTGGGCCTGGAGGCGGAGATCCAGCGCGCGGTGTCCAGCCGGGAGGAGCGGCCCGGCCTGGACGTGGCCGCCGAGGTCGAGAACGTCGTGGGGCTGCTCGCCGGATCCGGCGGCGGAGCCGGCGTGCTGCTCGTCGCGCACTACGACTCGGTGCCGACCGGCCCGGGCGCCGCGGATGACGGCGCAGCGGTGGCCTCGGTGCTGGAGACGCTCAGGGCGCTGGCCAACGGCCCGCGGCCCCAGCGCGACGTGGTGGTGCTGTTCTCGGACGGGGAGGAGCTGGGGATGTTCGGCGCGCGCGCCTTCGTCGAACGGCACCCCTGGGCCGGGCGCGCGGGCCTCGTGCTCAACTTCGAGGCGCGGGGATCCTCCGGCCCGCTGGCGCTGTTCGAGACGGACGAACAGAACGCGGGGCTGATGGATGAGGTGGCCCGTTCGGGCGCGGACCCGCTGGCGATCTCGGTCGCGTACGAGGTGTCTCGGCGGCTGCCCAATGAGACCGACTTCGACGTCTTCCGCGCCGCCGGGGCCCGGGGGGCGAACTTCGCGTTCAGCGATGATTACACGTCGTATCACACGTGGAATGACACCCTCCGCCACCTCGATCCCCGGAGCGTGCAACACCAGGGTGAGGTGATGCTGGCGCTCACGCGGCACCTGTCCAGCGGCGGCGGGCCGGTCCCCGCGGGCGGGAGCGCGATCTTCTTCAACGTCGCGCCATGGCTCATCCGTTACCCGGCCTGGTGGAGCGCGCCGCTCTCGGTCGTCATCGCCGCGGGCGTAGGCTGGATGTTGCGAAGGGCGCTCCGGTCCGGGCGCATGTCTGTCCGTGAGTTGGGGGCGGGCGCGGCGGTGGCGGTGGGCGGCGCCGTCGCGGCCGGAGCGGTCGCCGGCGGCTTGCTCCCGGGGCTGGACCTGGTCTTCCACCTGGAGGCGGCGCTGCCGCAGGGGGTGCCGTACGACGGGGGGCTGTTCGCCCTTGGGCTGGGGCTCGTCGCCGGCGCCGTGCTCGCGGCGGCGTGGTCGTGGGCGCCCAGGGCGGCGCCGCGGGCGATCCAGGCCGCCGGGCTCTGCCTCTGGTGCGTTTTCGGGTTGGCCTGCGCGGTGGCAGCGCCCGGCGCGAGCTATCTCTTCGCGTGGCCGGCGGCATTCGGGGGGGCCGCCCTGGCGCTCGGGCTGTTCGAGCTCCCTGCGGACCCGCGGGCGCGCGCGCTGGCGCAATCGGCGCTGGCGGTCCCCGCGCTGCTGCTCCTCCTCCCCATCCTCTACGCCGCATCCGTGGCATTGACCTTGAGGGCCACTTTCCTGATGGTGCTGATCAGCGCCCTCTCTGCGACCCTGATCGCGCCGCCGCTCCTCCTGCTGGTCGGGCGCGGGCGTGCCGTTGCGCTGGCCACCGCGGCGCTGGGAGCCCTCACCCTTGGGCTGGCGGTGACCCGGGCGGCCCATGATGCCCGGGAGCTCCGATCGAGCAGCCTGACCTACCTGCTGGATGCGGACCAGAAGCAGGCGCTGTGGCTCGCCGAGGCGGAGGAGCTCTCGGACTGGGCGCAGGCCAGCATCTCCCGGGATGCTCCGCGAAGCGCCCCGGCGGATTACCTGCCCAGCGAATGGCCGGTCCGGAGGGCGGGCGCCGAGCCGCTGGAGCTCTCCCCGCCGGCGATCGAGATCCTGCGCGATGAAATCCAGGGCGGCAGCCGGCAGGTCTCGATTCGCTTCGCGTCAACGCGCGGGGCGCCGATGGTCGAGCTCCAGGTGGAGCCGTTCCAGGCGGTACTCGGCGGAAGCTTCGCGAATCAAAAGCTCTCCCGCTTGACCGCCACGCTGACGGAGGGTTCGGCCGACCGCGTCTTCCGCTTCTGGGGCGTCAATCCGTCCGGGGCGACCGTGGAGCTCGCGCTGGACGCCTCCGCGCGCGTGCAGGTGCGGGCGCTGGACCTCGGCTTCGAGCTGCCCACCCTCCCCAGCCTCCCGCCGAGGCCGCCCGGCGTGATGCCGGAGCCGTACGGCTTCGGGATCCCGGAGGGCACGATGGTCACGCGGGAGATATCGCTCCCGGCGGCCCGGTGACGCGCCCGACGAACGCGGCCGCGCGCTCCACCGCCGCCACCGCCTCCGCGAGGAGCTCCGGATAGAACTGCCACCCGTGGATCTGTCCAGGCCAGAGATCCAGCACGGCGTCTCCGCCGGCGGCGCGGATCGCCGCCGCCAGCCGGACCGAATCGTCGAGGAGGATCTCCGCCGTCCCGGCCTGGAGAAACACCGGCCGCGCGGAGGACCAGCGACCGAACAGGGGAGAGGCGCGCGGGTCACGTGGGTCCGCGCCGGCGAGGTACGCCCTGGCCTGCGCGCGGAGGCAGTCGGGGGGATACCAATCAAATCCGATATTCGCCGATAACGACGCTCCCCCCAGCGTGAGATCGGTCCACGGAGAGAAGCACGCCACGCCCGCCGGGAGCGGTGCGCCCTCGTCGCGCAGGGCGAGGAGGGTGGCGAGCGCGAGGCCGCCGCCGGCCGAGTCTCCGGCGAGCACGCACGTCCCCGCCGGGGTACCCGCGCGCAGGAGGGCGCGCCACGCCCGCGTTGCATCCTCGACCGCCGCCGGGAACGGGTGCTCCGGCGCGAGGCGATAGCTGGCGAAGACAAGCCTCGCCTGGGCGGCCCTGGCGAACAGCGAGGCGAGCCCAGAGTGCGAGGCCCATGAGCCCTGGGTGTAGCCGCCCCCGGGAAGATACAGGATGGTTCGCGGGGGGCGTTCATCATCCGGATGCAGATCCCAGGCGGGCACTCCATCCAGCTCCAGCGGCGCAACGCGAACACCTCCGGCGACGGCGGGGCTGCTGTTTCTCTCGGCGCGCGCGCGCTCCAGCGCCCACGGCACGCTGTCCCAGCCACGCGCGCCGACGCTCCGTGTCGCGTTGCGCAGGGAGTCGGCGAGCGCCTCCAATCGCACGCCCCACTCCGGGTGGCGCGGTCCCCGAACCAGCCGGCGAAGCGACACCCTCGTCAACGCCGCCAGGTACGCCTGCATGTCCCTGAGAAGGGCCCATGTGGGTTGCAGGCTCATCCGTGGCTGCCATATAGAAGCAGCTCGATCCCACTCGCAAGTCGTGGTGCCGTGATCTCCTCTCACAACGCTGACCCAGCGCGCCCCCTGGCGATCCGGTGCAGGGGGCTCACGAAGCGTTACGGAGATACCGTCGCGGTGAACGGGCTCGATCTCGACGTCTTTCGCGGTGAATGTTTCGGGCTGCTCGGCCCGAACGGCGCCGGGAAGACCACCACCATCGAGATCCTGGAAGGGTTGAAGCCGCCGACCGCAGGCGAGGTCGAGGTGCTCGGGATGCGGTGGGCCCGCCAGGAGTACGAGTTGCGCTCGCGCATCGGCCTCACGCTCCAGGAGACCAGCCTCACCGAGCGGCTGACGGTGGAGGAGATCCTGGAGCTCTTCCGCGCCTTCTACGGCAAGGGCCCTGACATCGACACGCTGCTGCGGCGGGTGGAGCTCACCGAGAACCGGAGAGTCTGGTACGAGCACCTCTCCGGGGGACAGAAGCAGCGGCTGGCGATCGCGTGCTCGCTCGCCGGGGATCCGGAGCTCCTCTTCCTCGATGAGCCCACCAGCGGCCTGGATCCCCAGTCGCGCCATCAACTGTGGGACCAGATCCTCACGTTCAAGGCCGAGGGGCGCACGGTCCTGTTGACGACCCACTACCTCGAAGAGGCGGAGCGGCTGTGTGACCGCGTCGCGGTGGTGGATCACGGGCGCGTCATCGCCGTGGACAAGCCCTCCGAGCTCACGGTCCGCCTCGCCGGCCCGGTGATCGAGCTGTCGGTGGACGCCGCGCTCGAGGTCGAGGTGCTCTCGCAACTCCCGCATGTCCGCCGCGTGCACCAGAGCGCGGACGGATATGCCATCACGGTCGAGGCCCTCCACCTTGCCGTGCCCGAGGTGCTTCGCCTGCTGCACTCCCGATCGGTGGCGCTCCGCCGCTTCTCCACCCGGGAAGGGACGCTCGAGGACGTCTTCGTTCACCTGACGGGGAGCAAGCTCCGTGACTAGGCGCGCGCGGGTGGTGGCTCAGCTCATGCTCGGCCGGCTCCGTGACTTCTATCGATTCCCGGACCTGGTCGCGATCACGCTGATCGTTCCGTTGTTGCTGGGGGTGGTGCTCGCGTTCGCGCTCAAGGAGCAGGGGCCGGGGCCGCTCGGGGTGGTGGTGGTGACCGCGCCGGGCGAGGAGGACGCCGCGGCGAAGGTGCGGGCCCTGCTCGAGACGGAGGCGGGCCTCCGGGTGTGGGCCGCGTCGCCGGCGGAGGCGGCGCAAGACATGGGCAGCGGGAAGGCGCTGCTCGCCATCGTGCCCGGGGCGCCTCCGACGTATCGCTTTGATCCGACGCGGGTGGAGGCGCGGCTCGCGCGGGAGCTCGCCGACGGCGCCCTGCAGCGCGGGAGCGGCCGGCGCGACCTCGTCTCCGCCCGGGCCGAGCTCCGCACCGAGCCCGGCACGCGCTACATCGACTTCGTGTTCCCGGGCCTTCTCGGCGCGGCGGTGATGAACAACGCGCTGTACGGCGTGGGATTCATGCTGGTGGATCAGCGGATGAAGAAGATGCTGAAGCGGCTGCGGGGAACGCCCATGCGCCCGTTGGATTTCTTCATCGCCTCGGTCCTGTTCCGGAAGCTGCACCTGATCCCGGAGGCGGCCATCACCCTGGTGGGAGCGAACCTGCTCTTCGGCGTTCCGGTCCGCGGCCCCATCTGGCTGCTGGGGCTGGTGATCTTCATGGGGTCGCTGGCGTTCTCGGGCCTGGGGCTCCTGGCCGCGTCTCGCACCCGGAGCACGCACACCGCGAGCGGCTTCATCAACATCATCACCATCCCGATGTTGCTGTGCTCCGGGGTGTTCTTCTCCGCCGAGCGGTTCCCGGAGACCGTGCAGCCGCTGCTCAAGGGGCTCCCGCTGACCGCGATGCTCGACTCCTCCCGCGCGGTGATGTTCGACGGGGCCGGATTCGGGCAGGTGCTGGGGCCGCTGGCGGTGCTGCTCGCGTGGTCCGTGGGCTGCTTCTTCACTGCCCTGTGGCTGTTTCGCTGGGACTAGGGTGCAGCATGTCTGCCGAGGCCACATCATTGAATCCCGCGGCGGCGATGCCGGCGCCGGCCGCCTTCCTCCAACGCCCGGTGCCGGTCGCCACGATCCTGGGCGCGTTCCTGCTCCTCACCGTGCCAATCCTGGCGATACAGGCCTCCGCCCTCGCCGATGGAACGAAGTATCAATTCTTCCGCGCCTACCACATCACCTTCGGGATGACGCACTTCTTCATCACGTTCGCGCTCTACGCGGACGCGCGGCACCTCGCGCACTTCCGATCCACGGCGAAGAACAAGGTGCTCTATTTCGTGATACCGGCGATCCTCCTGGTGCTCATGGGGGCCATCGGGGTGATGCGGGTGGATCCGCTCCAGGGGTACGTCCCGGACGGGCGCAGCTTCGGAGCCATGTTCTGGGCGTTCTGGGTCGCGCTCGCGGTGATGTCGGCGGACTTCTCCCACTCCACGCGCCAGAGCTTCGGGGTGCTCCAGCTCATCAAGAACCAGCCCGGGGTGAAGTTCCCCGCCTGGACCAAACAGAGTGACCGGTATCTCTTCCTGTCATTGATGCTGCTGGAGCTCCTGACGTTCCTGTCGGACGGCCAGTTCGACCCGGGGAAT
>DATBSS010000233.1:0-7024 GCA_036559665.1 Myxococcaceae bacterium | reverse complement strand
GGGTCCTGTAGAGATGACCTGGACCAGCCAAAGACTGAAAAGCCTTGCAGCGAGCCCGCTCGCCGCCATGATGCTCCTGGTAGCAGGCTGCCGCGAGGAGGCGCCTCCCATGACCGACCTGCGTGCCCAGCTTCCCGTCGCAGGCTACGCGCTCCAGCTCGCTCCAAGCTACGCCGCCCAGGTGCGAGGGAACGGCTGGACGGTCGCGCCAGCCTCGGGCGGGAACAACCGCCGCGAACCCGTCGAGATCAGCGTGGACGTGATCACGGCTCCCGCGCCGGAAGCTGGCAGGCTGGAGAACGTCGGGGCGCGGCGCCTCCGGCGCACGGAGGAGACGTCCGCCGGCGGCTCCAGCGGAGAGGCCGTCACCGTCACCTACCTGGAAGATCTCGGGCCCGTTCACATCCGCTACCAACAGGTCCGGTACGTAGATGGCTCGGCCCCGCGCTTCGAGCTGGATGAGCTCATTCGCCGGGGGGGCTTGCTGGTCGCGCGGGCCGAGGCGGGCCGCCCGTAGCACGGAAGCTGTCGAACGGCATCAGCTCTCCGGTGCCGCGCGGGCGCGCGTATCCAGCCAATGGATCGCTTGGGGCTCTTCGGTGAAAAGCCGCACGCGCTGGTCCTGAGTGATGCGGAGATGAAGTTGATCGCAACCCGCATCAGCGCGCTGGTCACCACGACCGCCAGCCCCTCCGGGCCGTCGGGCCAGTTGAGAAAGACGGCGCGCCTCGGGGCTGAGGCCGCTGGCCTGTTCGGTCAGTATCAGAAGCGGCAGCCTGTGCAGATCCCCGCCGGGCTGGGCCCGCCTGAGCAGCTCCGCCGCGTCGTCGCCACCGATGATGGTCGCCTGCCATGCAATGCGGGCGGCGGAAGTGCCGCAGGGGAGTTGGAACCTGGTGAGCTGGAAGGACATGGTGGGTTGCGTTCCTGGAGAGTGGGATGGGTTGCCGGAATCAGCCCGCCGGTGGTCCGCGGTCTGGGGTGTCCAGCACCGACACCACGCTCTGGAGCAGGGCCTCTACCATGTCCGCGCTCGGCTCGGTGACCACCGCTGATTATCGGCAGCGCCAGCACACTCTACCCAGACGTTGACGATGGCCGTGTCCAGCTCGCGCAGCGCCAGGGCGACGCGATCGGCGATCTCCCAACGCTTGCCCTCGACCTCTGCCAGGTGGAGTTGGGCATCGACCTGGGCTGCACCGCAATGATGCGGCTTGTTGGCAGAGCGGCGGGATCAACAGGCGACGCAGACGCTCCTGCGCAGGGATCTCACGCGTTCTCCCGTACCCTCGATGAGCGCGGCGCTCGCGCCGTACCTGGAGCTGATGCTGCGCTGCTGGTTCCGGGTGTTCGGGTTATTCCCTCGAGCCTACCGGCGCCGGCGTGGGGGCCGGCCCCCCCCCGGCCGGCCGGTCTGCGTCGGCGAATGACGTGGATCGTCGTCGCCGCCGCCGTCGCCGCCGCCGTCATCGCCGGAGTCGAAGCCGGACTCGCCGTTGTACGCATCCACGGCCTGCTGGCTGATCTGGGAGAACTGCGGCTCGCTCGCCGCCGACTCGCTGCTCTCGGACCCGGCGAAGTCCGAATCCGAGTCCTGGGACCAGGCCTGCGCGACACCGCTGTTCGGCGAAATGGAGAGGCCCATGGGGAGAACCCACCTTTCGGGCCATTAAGACCCGGCGTTGGAGCCGAGGTCGCGTCCAGATCTTGTAAAGCCCTCTGCCTGGGACCAACTTGCCGGAACAACTGGAGATCGGCCTACACTCCGCCCCCTCGCGATGATTCCAGACGTCCAACCCGGGCAGGCCCTGGGTCGCTATCTTGCGCTGGAGCAGGTCGGTTCGGGGGGACAGGGGGTGGTGATCGCCGCCTACGACCCGCAGCTGGACCGCAAGGTCGCCCTCAAGCTGCTCCGGGGCGTCGGCTCCCTCAAGGTACCGGCCAGCGAGGTGCGGCTGCGCCTGCTGCGCGAGGCGCAGGCCATGGCTCGCCTCTCGCACCCCAATGTGATCGCCGTCCACGACGTGGGGACGTTCGGCGAGCAGGTGTTCCTGGCCATGGAGTTGGTGGACGGCGTCACCCTGCACGACTGGCGCGCCCTGCGGGAGCGGTCCTGGCGCGAGATCCTCGACCTCTACCTGCAAGCGGGCCAGGGCCTGGCGGCGGCGCACGCGGCGGGGCTGGTGCACCGGGACTTCAAGCCCGAGAACGTGGTGGTCGGGAAGGACGGCCGCGCCCGCGTGACCGACTTCGGGCTGGCGCGGCTGCAGGACGCGGCGGAGACCCTGGCGCCGCACGAATGGCTGCCGGACCCGGTCCCGGTCTCGACCGACAGCTTCCCGTCCGGGGTCCTGGGCGTGCAACTCACCGGGGCCGGCGTGGTGAAGGGCACGCCCGCGTACATGGCGCCGGAGCAGTTCCGCGGCGCTGCCGCCGACGCGAGGTCTGACCAGTTCAGCTTCTGCGCCGCGCTCTACTTCGCGCTCTACGGCCAGTGGGCCTACGACCCGGACAGCCTGCGGGTGGCGGCGCTCCTGGCGCCGAGACCGGACGGCCCTACCCAGAGCGGTCCCACCGAAGCGGCAGGGCTCTTCACCCAGACCGATGGGAACGGACCGAAACCGGCGATGGAGCCGGCGCTCCGCGAGCCGCCCCGGGCCGGAGGCGTCCCGCGGGGCGTGCGGCGCGCGGTGATGCGCGGCCTCTCCCTCGACCCGGCGAAGCGCCACCCGTCCATGGACACGCTCCTGGGCGAGCTCGCGCGGTCCGCCTCTCGCGCGCGGCGGCTGTGGGTGGCGGCCTCGGCGGCGCTGGTGGTGGCGGCGGTGGCCGGCCTGGGAGCGCTCAAGATCTCCCAGGCCCGCGCCCTCTGCTCCGGCGGCGAAGCCATGATGGCCGGGGTGTGGGACGCGCCGGTGGCGGGGAAGATGGAGCGTGCGTTCTTCGCCAGCCGGCTCCCATACGCACCGAGCGCGGCGCAGGCCGTGCGGCTGGTGCTGGACGAGTATGCCCGGCGTTGGGTGGACCTGCACCGCGAGGCCTGCGCCGCCACGCGGCTTCGCGGCGAGCAGTCCGAGGCGCTGATGCAGCGGCGGATGGTGTGCCTGGAGCAGCGGCGGCGAGACCTGGCCGCGCTCACCCGGGTGCTCGCGGACGCCGATGCCAAGGCGGTGGAGAAGGCGGTGGATGCCGTGCAAGCGCTTCCATCGCTGGCGCCCTGCTCGAGTGCCGACGCCCTCAGCGCCCGGCCGCCGCCTCCGGAGGATCTGGCGGCGCGCCTGCGCATCGACGCGCTGGGGGAGCGCCTCTCCGAGGTCAAGGCGCTGGCGGCCGCCGGGAAGTTCCGGCCGGCGCTGGCGGGGGCCCAGGACCTCGCGCCCGAGGCCCAGCGGACCGGGTACACCCCGCTGATCGCGGAGGTCCTGTACCAGCTCGGCTGGTTGCAGTCGCTGAACGGAGACGCCCGGAACGCCGAGGCCTCGCTCCTGCGCGCGTCCGGGTTCGCCGAGGAGGCGCGCGATGACTTCCTGCGCGCGCAGATCGGCACCCAGCTCGCGTACGTGATGGGCACCGAGCTGTTGCGCGGGGAGCTGGCCCTGGAATGGGCGGACCTCACCGCGTCGGTGGTCCGGCGGGCGGGTGGTGACCCGGAGCTGGAGAGCGACCTGGAGTCCGCGCGCGGCAGCGTGGCCCTCGCTCAGAAGGACCTCTCGCTGGCTCGCATGTCGTTCGAGCGCGCCCTGGCGCTGATCGCCCCCGGAGGTTCGGACCACCCCAAGCGGGCGCTGCTGCTGGCTTCGCTGGGCAGGACCCACGCCTTGCAGAACGACGCGCGTGGGGCGGTGGCGCTGCTGGAGGAGTCCCTGCAGGTGACGGAGCGGACGGAGGGGCCCGGGCACCCGGACCTGGCGTACCCGCACTACGACATGGGCCAGCTCTACACCGAGCTGCGTGAGCTCGACAGGGCCCGCGCCCACGCCGAGCAAGCCAGGGAGATCTGGGAAGCGTCGCTCGGGCCCGATCATCCCCTGGTGGGGAGCGCGCTGGAGAACCTGGGCACGGCGTACCAGCAATGGGGCCGCTACGGCGAGGCGCTGGCGGCCTTCCACCGCGCGCTTGAAATCAGGCAGCGGGCGCAAGGGGAGGACCACGTCCACCTGGTTTATTCGCTGGACGGGATCGGGCAGACGCTCCTCCTGTCGGGGAAGGCCGCGGAGGCGATCCCCTTCCTGGAGCGGGCGCTGCCCTTGTGGCGGGACGACCTCCCCGCGCAGGGTGAGACGGGCTTCGCCCTGGCTCGCGCCGTCTGGGCCGGCAAGCACGACGCCGCCTGGGCGCGCGGGCTGGCCGAGGCGGCCAGGGACGCCTACGCGCGCTCCGGGCAGGCGCAACAGGCCAAGCGGATCGAGAGCTGGCTCGCCACGCTCGGGCGTTGAGCCGGCGAGCCTCCGCTCCAGGATTTGAAAAGAAAGATGTCAGCGGCGCCAGGCGACCGACTTCCGCTCGGTGGCTCTTAAGGACAGCGGGCGTGACCCCTGTCCCCCGCAGGCCGAGACGGCCGAGGAGACCCCACATGCCAGGCGTGAACAACATCGGGCGCAGCCCGTCGTCAAACCTCTACGCGCTGATGGGCGCCGGGAGCGCCGTCCCCACTGGCGGCAACAAGCCGACCGGCCTCGGCACGAGCGGCGCCTACAGGCCACCGGCGGATGGCTTCGAGCTCCAGTCCTCCAACAAGCCCGG
This sequence comes from Myxococcaceae bacterium, assembly GCA_036559665.1. Taxonomy (GTDB): domain Bacteria; phylum Myxococcota; class Myxococcia; order Myxococcales; family Myxococcaceae; genus DASRBA01. Next base: position 2,281 of record DATBSS010000233.1, on the reverse strand, counting down.
CCCCAATCTGGATGGGTACACCAAGCCCGCCCGGCCGCTGGGAGATCTGGCCGCGGCGGGCGCCACCGGGCCACAGTCGCCCCCCGCAGCGGCCGACACCGCCGGGCTGAACACCAAACCCGCCCTTGAGGAGACCGATGACATCGACGAGGGCGACGACATCGACGAGGGTGACGACATCGACGAGGGTGACGACGCCGACGCCGACGCCGACGAGTTGGACTCCGACGGCGTCTGACGCGCGCCCGGCCGTGGCCACCCCCGCGCTCCGTGGTGATCCTCGCCGATCCGGATTTCGGCAGTCCGGGCCCGGCGACCACCAGGCTCGAACGCCCATCCTCGGCGGGGCCAGCAACACCAGGTCACGCCGCCCGGAAGGCTCTCTGGTGACGGCGCTGGAGTTGGCCGGCCTCAACCTCTGGGGCACCCAACTCGTCGTCCTCTCGGCCTGCGACACCGGCCGTGGCGACATCAAGCTCGGCCAGGGCGTCTACGGCATGCGCCGCGCCTTCGTCGTGGCCGGGGCGGAGACGGTGGTGATGAGCCTGTGGAAGGTCGACGACGAGTCGACCCGCACCCTGATGGAGAGCTACTACCGCCACCTCCTGGCCGGGAAGGGCCGCGTCACCGCGCTGCGGGAAGCCATGCTGGCCTTGCGCGAACAGAAGCCCCATCCCTCCTACTGGGCCACCTTCATCGCGTTGGGCAGCAACGCGCCCCTGCGCGGGTTCACTGCTCAGCCTTCACCCGGGAAGTAACGCTCACCTGCGGCGCCGCCAGGGGTACGCACACGTCCGATGGGGTGGCGGCCGGGCAACCACATCGACCCCAGGCCCCTGGAACGTCACACTTCTCGAATAGCCTTCCGGCGAGCGGGTGGGCCACCGCGCGGCCAGGCGCAGGGCTAGAAACGGCCTTCGAGGAGGCATCTCATGTTCGATCCGTCTCGCGCGCTGCGGTTCCTGTCCGTGCTGGCCGTCCTGGCGCTGGTGGCCTGCGGGGGGGCCGGGAGCTTCGATGGCACGGTCAACGGGTTCTCGCTGTCGGTGAGCAGCAGTTTCTTCTTCCCGGTGAGGGAGGGCAGCAGCAGCAGCGAGGTCAAGGAACTGGTCCTGTACATGAGCGAGCGAACGGGGATCTGTGAAGCATTCAAGGCCGGCAACAAGGTGAAGGACGCCAGGCTCTTCGCCGCCGTGCTGTCGGACTCCGATGTGAACCTCAACAGACAGGTCATTGCGCCAGGGGCCTACTCCGTCGGGCAAGGCTTGGCGGGGAAGGGTGTGACGGCGGGCCTCACCCAGTCCGACGGCAGTTGCGCCAACAGCGTCGCGGCGAGCGCGACCGCCGGCACGTTGAACCTGAGCTCGTATGGCGCCGAGCCCGGCGGAAAGATGAACGGCACCTTCGACCTTTCCTTCGCTCCAGACGGCGAGAAAGGGAAGGGTTTCTTCAACGCTGTGCTCTGCGATTTCACTCCAGGGGCCCCGCTCATGGGCTGCGAGTAGCCGGGCTGGAGGGGCGCTGACGGTTCCTCGGGGCGACCTGCAAAGACCAGCAAAACCCAGCCCACCGGCACGATCAGATCGAGTCGTCACCGGCCCGCGCGGCGCGCGCCACCTCGACGAGCGAGAGGACCAGTGCTCTCACCTCTCGCTCGAATGACTCGCCGCGCGGGATGGGCTTTCCCCCGACGATCCGCGCGCGCACGGCGCTGAGCGTCTGCTGGAGCGCCTGAAGCCCCATCAGCCCGCGCGCCGACCCCGGGACCGCGGCCGTGATGGCCACGACCTTGCGCTCCAGTTCCCCGGAGCCGATCACCCAGTCCACACCGTTCTTCAGCACGCCCGGCAAGCTGAAACCGTACTCTGGTGACGAGATGAGGACCGCGTCCGCCTCCGCCAGTGCACGGCGCCACGCGGTCACCGCGGCGGGCGCTTCCGCGCCGCCGGCCTCCAGGTCCGGATTGAAGTGCGGGAGCCGCTCCAGCCCGCTGAACAAAACAACCTCGACTCCCTCGGGCGCCGTCGCGGCGGCGAGCTGCAGCAGCGCGAGGTTCGCGGACTTGGCCTGAAGGCTGCCGCAAACAGCCAGGATGCGCACTTGTCCGGATATCAGGCCTGGCATCGTCGCGTTTGGCTTATCGGAGTTGGAGCAGAGTCCTCACTGCATAGATCGTAGCCATTGAGGGCTTGCCCGTCTCATAGGGGCAGCGGTGGACGATGCCTTCACGCGAGGTGAGCACCATTCGTTCGACCATCTGTCGTCCATACCCCTTGAAGTT
>DATBSS010000232.1:0-4494 GCA_036559665.1 Myxococcaceae bacterium | reverse complement strand
GCCTTCGCCGTCGCCAGGGCTGCGAGCGCCGCGGCGCTGATGGCGAGCCCCAGCCACAGCGTCCAGGGGGAGTAGGTCATCCGGACCTGGTGCGCGCCGCCGGTGAGGCGCATCGCCCGGAGCGCGAGATCGGCTCGGAGGATGCTGGCGGACTGGCCATCGACCTGGGCGCGCCAGCCCGGGTCGAAGGCGTCGCTGAGGACGAGGAAGCCTCCTTCAGGGCACGCGGCGGCTTCCAGGTCGATGCTCCGGCACGTCTCCGCCACGACGCGCGCGTAGGCGCCGGGGCAGGTGGAGGCGTGCAGGGGAGGGCCGTCCGCGAGCAGCGTTTCGTCTCGGAAGGCGGATGAGCCGCGGGTGAGCGCGTCGATGACGTCGTGATCGCTGGCCACGGTTCCGCGACCAGTCACCCAGGCGCGCGGGAACGCGGTCTCGGATTGGTAGGCGGTGAGGTCTCCGGGGAGGGCCGCGACGGTGCGGAGATCGGGGAAGGGTGGGGTGGGGCGGAGGAAGAGGCGGACGCCGGCCAGGTCAGCGACCGCGCGCTGGCCACTGAGCTGGAAGTCGAAGATCCGCGCCGACTCCGGGGCTCCGTAGCCTTCCAGTGCGCGCACTTCGTCCTCGGCGAAGCGGTTCGGTACGAACATCTGGCGCGAGGCGAGGAGCGATTCGGAGGGCTGGAGGGAGAGCTCCACGGTGGCGTTGGCGGCGTCGGATCGACGGCCGATCGGGACGCTGATCCGGTACGCGCGCGCATCGAGTGCGGAGGCGAAGGAGGCAGGTCGAGAGACCTCGCTCACGGGGGCCCAGCCGTGGCCGACCTGAAGCGCGTGGAAGAGCGCGAGCTCCAGAACCACGACCGCCAGGAGCGCCCTGCGGATTCCCAGCGCGGTCGAGGGGAGGAACGTGGCGGCGGCCCCGGCGCCCAGCGCCAGGACCACCCAGGGCAGCCCGATGCCGAGCCCCATGGGCGCGGCCGTGCCCGCCAGCAGGCCCCCGGCTGCGAGAAACCCGCAACACCTCGCGATTGTCGGCCAGGCTCGCCAGAGGGAGGACACCCCGAAGGAGCTCGTTCTGTTGCGGGTTTCTGGCGCCAGGGCGCCCGGGACCTCCCAGAGGCGAGCCACGCCCGTGGACTTCTTTCTGTTGCGGGTTTCTCGCCGCCGCCGCGCCGCGCGCCGTCCCGCAGCCACCGCGTCCACCCCGTAGGCCGCCAGCACCGCCAGGCAGAACAGCACCCCCACCAGGTATTTCGCCGGGTACCGGAACACGTTCAGCGGCGGCGCCGAGAGCACCCACGCCGCCGGCGGAAACGCGCGCCCCAACGCCAGCAGCCCGAACACCACCGCGCCTATCGCGAACGGCAACGCCCGCCGCGACCGCCTCGCCCCCACCACCGCCAGCGCCACCACCACCGTCCCCGCGAACACCTGGATCAGCAGCCACTGGTCCGGCCCCCAGTACGGCCCGCGCGGCGAATCCGCCAGCGGCCAGGCCATCGCCAGCAGTTGCCTCGGCGACGTGGACCAATCCAGCGGATCCACCCGCGCCGTCCCCCGCGCCGACGCCATCGTCGCCTCGACGGCCGGGACCAGTGCCGCCGCCGCCAGCGCGCCACCCCACGCCACGGCACCCAGCACCCGCGCCCACGTCCGCCGCCGCACCCCCACCAGCGCGACCAGCCCCAGCTCCCACAGCACCATCTCCGGCGACCCCGCCAGCAGCGCCAGCGCCAGGAACCCCGCCAGCCCCAGCGTCCACCTCCGCCGCGCGGCCAGCACCACCCACGGCGCCCACGCCGCCGCGTGGACCAGGTTCGGCGTCGTCGCCATATCCGCCAGCACCGGCGACAATCCGAACGCCACCGCGCCCAGCGCGCCCGCCTCCGCGCTCCTCCCCAGCGCGCGCGCCAGCCAGTACGCCCCCGCCGCCGCGACCCCCGCGTGGAAGACCTGCAGCAGCGTCAGGCTCCAGTACGGCCCGGCCACCAGCACCGCCAGCACCCGCGGCGGGTAGAACAGCTGCGCCTGCAGCGACGCCGCGACCGAGCTCCCCAGGAACGCGTACGGCTGCCACAGCGGCAGCTCGCCCCGCCGCAGGCACCGCTCCAGGAACGCCGAGTCCGGAAAGAAGATCCGCCCGGCGTCCCGGTCCGCGATCACCCATCCGCGGAAGGCGCGCCAGTGGACGGCGGCCAACCCCGCCAGCAGCAGGAGGACGGCCCGGGTACGCCGCACCCGGGCTCAGCTATCACAGCCCTCAGCTCACCGCCTTCTTCGAGATCCGGAGCGCGTCCCTCCCCGCGTCCACCAGCACCGTGTCCCCCGGCACCAGCTCCGCGCTCAGCACCTTCAGCGCCAGCGGGTCCTGCATGTACTTCTGCACCGCGCGCTTGAGCGGCCGGGCCCCGTACGTCGGGTCGTACCCGCGCTCGGCGAGGAACTCCCGCCCCGCGTCCGTCAGCTCCAGCGTCAGCCGCCGGTCCTCCAACAGCTTCCGCAGCCGCTGGATCTGGATGTCCACGATGGTGGCCATGTCCTCCCGCCGGAGCGGTTCGAACACCACGATTTCGTCCACCCGGTTGAGGAACTCCGGCCGGAAGTGGGCCTTGAGCGCCTCCATCTGGTTCATCCCCTTCTCGTGGAGGGCCGATCCGACGTTGGAGGTCATGATCAGCACGGTGTTCTTGAAGTCCACCGTCCGTCCCTGGCTATCCGTCAGCCGCCCCTCGTCGAGGATCTGCAACAGCACGTTGAACACGTCGTGGTGCGCCTTCTCGATCTCGTCGAACAGGACGACCGTGTACGGCCGCCGCCGCACCGCCTCCGTGAGTTGCCCGCCCTCGTCGTAGCCGACGTACCCGGGAGGCGCGCCGATCAGCCGGGCCACGGCGTGCTTCTCCATGTACTCGGACATGTCGATCCGGACCATCGCGGTCTCGTCGTCGAACAGGAACTCCGCCAGCGCCTTGGCGGTCTCCGTCTTCCCCACGCCCGTCGGGCCCAGGAAGATGAACGAGCCAATGGGCCGGTTGGGGTCCTGCAAGCCCGACCGCGCGCGCCGGACGGCGTTGGACACCGCCTCGATGGCGGCCCGCTGCCCCACCACCCGCTTCGACAGCCGCTCCTCCATGTGGACCAGCTTCTGGATCTCCCCCTCCATCAGCCGGGAGACTGGGATGCGGGTCCACTTCGCCACCACCTCGGCGATGTCCTCCGCGTCCACTTCCTCCTTGAGGAACTTCTGCTTCTTCTGCAGCTCCGCCAGCTTCGCGTTCTGCGCGGCGATCTCCTTCTCCAGCTGCGGGACGATCCCGAACTTCAGCTCCGCGGCGCGGTTGAGCTCTCCGTGGCGCTCGGCGGCGGCCTGCTCGGTGCGCGCGCGGTCCAGCTTCTCCTTCAGCCCCCGCACCCGCCCGATGGCCTCCTTCTCCGATTCCCAGTGCGCCTTGAGCTGGGTGAATTGCTCCCGCAGCTGCGAGAGGTCCCGCTCGATCTCCGACAGCCGCTCCTTCGAGTGCGGGTCGGTCTCCTTCTTCAGGCCCTCGCGCTCGATCTCCAGCTGGATGACCTTCCTGCGGACGTCGTCGATCTCCGTCGGCATGGAGTCGATCTCCATCCGCAGCCGCGCGCACGCTTCATCCACCAGGTCGATCGCCTTGTCCGGGAGGAACCGGTCCGCGATGTACCGGTGGGACAGCGTGGCCGCCCCCACCAGCGCCGCGTCCTGGATGCGCACGCCGTGGTGCACCTCGTACCGCTCCTTCAGGCCGCGCAGGATCGCGATCGTGTCCGCGACCGACGGCTCGCCGACGAACACCGGCTGGAACCGCCGCTCCAGCGCGGCGTCCTTCTCGATGTGCTTGCGGTACTCGTCGAGCGTCGTCGCGCCGACGCAGCGGAGCTCGCCCCGGGCGAGCAGCGGCTTGAGCATGTTCGCCGCGTCGACGGCGCCCTCGGCCGCGCCCGCGCCGACGATCGTGTGCAGCTCGTCGATGAAGAGCACGATCTCGCCGGCCGCGGACTGGATCTCGGTGAGGACGGCCTTCAGCCGCTCCTCGAACTCGCCGCGGTACTTGGCGCCCGCCAGGAGCGCTCCGACGTCGAGCGCCCAGACGCGCTTGCCCTTCAAGCCCTCCGGTACGTCACCCGCGACGATTCGCTGCGCGAGGCCCTCGACGATCGCCGTCTTGCCGACGCCGGGATCGCCGATGAGGACCGGATTGTTCTTGGTGCGGCGGGAGAGCACCTGGATCACGCGGCGAATCTCCTCGTCGCGGCCGATCACCGGATCGAGCTTGCCCTTGCGGGCGAGCTCCGTCAGGTCGCGGGCGTAGCGCTCGAGGGCCTGATAGCGGTCCTCGGCGTTGGGATCAGAGGCGCTCTGGTTGCCGCGGATCTCGCGCAGGACCATGAGCAGGCCGTCGCGTGAGACCGCCGCGCGCCGCAGCATCTCGGACGCCTCGGTCCGCGAGTCGAGGAGGGCCAGGAGCAG
>DATBSS010000231.1:0-2969 GCA_036559665.1 Myxococcaceae bacterium | reverse complement strand
CTCGATGACCTCGTTGCCGCCGACCCGCCGGACCTCCCGGTTCTCCAGCACCCGGAGCAGCTTGGGCTGCAGGTCCAGCCGGAGCTCGCCCAATTCGTCCAGGAAGATGGTGCCGCCCTTGGCGCGCTCGAAGGCGCCGGGCCGGCTCTGGGTGGCGCCGGTGAAGGCGCCCTTCTCGTGGCCGAACAGCTCGCTCTCGATCAGGTTGGGCGGGATGGCGCCGCAGTCGATGACCACCAGCGGCCCCGGCCGCCGGCCCGAGTTCTCGTGGACGGCGCGCGCCACCAGCTCCTTGCCGGTGCCCGTCTCGCCCTGGATGACCACCGAGACATCCATGGGTGCGATCTTCTTGATGAGCCCGAAGATCTGCCGCATCTTCAAGCTCTTGCCCACCATCCCGCCGAGCTGACCCTCCGAGTCCGGCTCGACGGTGACCTCCTCGTCGATGGGGGCGAAGGTCAGCGTGGACTGCCCGGAGCGGATCTGCGAGCCGGGGGAGAGGTAGGCCCGCTCCACCCGCCGCCCGTCGAGGAACGTCCCGTTCGTCGACTTGAGGTCGATGAGCAGGTAGCCGCGGTCGGTGTACTCAATCTCGAAGTGGTTGCGGCTGACGGTGCGGTCCTCGGAGAGCACCACGTCGCTCTGCGGGTGGGCGCCCACGCGCAGCTTCTCCTTGTCGGAGACGATCTGCTTGCCGGTGTCCGGACCGGCCACCACCGCCAGCCGGCACTTGCGCAGCTTGAGGGTGGTCCGGTTCTCGACCACCAACGTGTGGGTGGTGTTGAACTTGACCGACTCCAGGACTTCCTGCTGCGCGGCATCGCCGGGGGAGGTGAGGATCTCGTCAGGGCTGGGCTGCGCCTGCGTCGGGTCGTTGCTCGCCACGGGAAGGGAACAATAGCGGTTCCGGGGCCCCCGGGTGGAATTTACCGGCGTGCTAGGGTCCGCCCGCTCCATGGCCGCCAAGTCCTCCAGGCGCGCGAAGGCGCCCTCCGCGCCGCGGCGCCGGCATCGCATCCGCCGGCTGCTGGCCATCCTCTCGCGGAAGCGGTCCCTCTACTCGACGCGGCGGCTGGTGGAGGCGGTGAAGGAGCGGGGACATCGCCCGCTGGTGCTGGACACGCTCCGCTGCAACCTGGTGATCGCCAACTCCGGGCCCCGGATGATCTACCGCGGCGTGGAGGTGCGCGGGCTGGACGTGGCCATCCCGCGGATCGGCGCCTCCATCACCGCCTACGGTCTGGCCGTGGTCCGGCACCTGGAGCAGATGGGCGTCCCGGTGTGCAACTCGGCCCAGGGGATCGCCAGCAGCCGGGACAAGCTGCGCTGCCTCCAGCTCCTGGCGCGCGAGGGTCTGCTCATCCCGCGCACGGTGATGGCCCACGACCGGAGCAACCTGGCCCGGCTGGTGGAGGAGGTGGGCGGACTGCCCGCGATCATCAAGCTGATCCGGGGCACCCAGGGCGTGGGGGTGATGATCGCCTCCACGCTGGCGGAGGTGCAGACCATCCTCGACACCTTCTGGGACCTGGGGCAGGAGATCGTCCTCCAGGAGATGATCCGGGAGTCGCGGGGCCGCGACGTGCGCGCGCTGGTGGTGGGCGACCGGGTGGTGGGCGCCATGCGCCGCCAGGCCAAGAAGGGCGAGTTCCGCTCCAACATCCACCGCGGCGGCGCCGGGACCATCATCCGCCTCCCCGAGCCGTACGCGCGCGCGGCGGTGCTCGCGGCGCGGCTCGCCGGCCTCGAGGTGGCGGGGGTGGACATGCTGGAGTCGAAGGAGGGGCCGAAGATCATGGAGATCAACTCCAGCCCCGGCTTCGAGGGCCTGGAGCGCGCCACCGGGCTGGACGTGGCAGGGGCGATCGTCGACCACGCGCTCGCCTTCGCGGAGCGGCAGCGCACCCGGCCCCTGGCGCGCGGGCTGGCGTGAGCCGGGCCAGGCGGCCGGCCGTCCGGGCTGCACTCGCTCGCTCAGCGAGCACTCGCGAACGGGATTGAAGGCGCCGGGCGCGGACTTCTAAAGTCCGGCGCACGCATGCAGCGTTCGCCCAGACCAGTCCAGGTGGTGGTCTACCAGGACGTGCTCTGCGCGTGGTGCTTCATCGCGGAGCAACGCCTCCACGCGGTGCAGCGGGAGTTGGGAGAGCAGCTCCGCTGGAGGACGCGCCCGTTCCCGCTGCGCATCCACGAGGCGCTCCCGTCCGGCCGGGAGCTGGCGGGCTGGGTGAAGGACCTGACCGAGGCGCGCAAGGAGCCCGAGGGCACCGCGCTCTCCGACGGCCTGTGGACGGCGGGGGACCCGCCCCGGTCCAGCCTGCCGGCGCTGGCGGCGCTGGAGGCGGCGCGGCTGCAGGGGGCCTCCGCCCGGAACGCGCTGGCGCGGGCGCTCCAACGGACCGCGCTGGAGCAGGGCGTGAACGTCACCCGGCCGGACGTGGTGTTCGAGCTGGCCTCCGCGGTGGGGCTGGAGATGAACCGGTTCTCCGCGGCCTTTCAGTCGCCGGAGACGCGCCGGCTGATTCTGGAAGAGCACCGGATGGCGCGCGAGCGCGGGGTGCGCGGCGTCCCTACCGTCGTGATCGGCGGCCGGTGGATGCTCTGTGGGCTGCGCGAGGTGGCGGAGTACCGCGACCACATCCTGGGATGCCTGGACAAGGTGGAACGGGAGCGCACCCCGGGGCCTCACCACACCCTGCACTGAGCCGTGTTTGAATGTTTTCCGACGTCCTCCGTCTGAGCGGTGGACGTGTCGGAGTCCGGTCGGCCCCACGGCCGGGTCAGCGAGGAAAGAATGAAACGGATCTTGGCTCTGGCGCTGGCGATGTCCGCCTTCTCCGGATGCATCGTGCACCGGGTGTACGGCGGCAGCTACGGCTACACGACGACGGCAGCCCCCACCTACTACTACTATTCCGGCGGGCACCCCGTGGCGGATGTCTACGGCGGAGGCTGGTGCTTCCTCACCG
>DATBSS010000230.1:0-2023 GCA_036559665.1 Myxococcaceae bacterium | reverse complement strand
CAGCGCAGAGACCATGGGCTCCGGATCCGCCCGCCCCTTCCCCGCGATGTCATACGCGACGCCGTGGTCCGGCGAGGTGCGCGGGAGTGGCAGACCCAGCGTCACGTTCACCGTCCGCTCGAAATCCACCGCTTTCACCACCACCAACCCCTGGTCGTGGAACATGGCCAGCACCGCGTCGAACCTGGGCTTCCGGGCGCGGAGCAGCGAGGCGAACAGGCCGTCCGCGGCGAACGGGCCCTCGCACCTCACGCCGCGCCGCGCCGCGTCCCGCATGGCCGGGGCGATCACCGCCTGGTCCTCGCGCCCCAGCACCCCTCCGTCGCCCGCGTGAGGGTTCAACCCGCACACCGCCAGCCGCGGTGTCCGTCCCAGCAACGGCCGCAGCGAGGCGTCCAGCAGCCTCAGCGCCGCCGCCACCCGCGACCGGGTGAGCGCGCGCGGCAGCTCAAGGATGGAGACGTGGTTGGTGGCGAGCGCGACCTTCAACCGCGGTCCATCCATCAACATCAGCACGTCCCGCCCGAAGGCCTCCGCCAGCAGCTCGGTGTGGCCGGTGAAGCGCTCGCCGCTGCGGCTGATCTGCTCCTTGGAGACCGGCGCGGTGCAGAGCGCGTCCACCTCGCCTGCCCTGGCCGCGTCCACCGCGGCGCGGATGTACCGCAGCTGGGCTCGCCCGCCCGCGCGCGAGGGTTTGCCGGGCCGGCGGTCGGCCGCGCCCAGCTCCGTGACCGCGCGCACCTCGACACCGGAGAGGCGCCGCAGCGAAGGGCCGTCCCCGAAGACCACCGGGACGAGCGCGCGGTGGACGCGGCGGTCGGCGAGCGCGCGGGCGATGATCTCCGGGCCGATGCCGGATGGGTCCCCCATGGAGATCCCCACCCTGGGCCTGCTCACTACAGCTTGATCTCCACCGCGGCGCCCTGGCGCAGCTCCTGGACGTAGTCCTCGGTGTACTTCTCCAACTGGCCCATCAGCATCTTGTCCCGCAGCTCGTCCTTCATCTCGTCGAACGTCTTCAGGCCCACCGCGCGGCGCTCCTCGACCTTGATGACGTGCCAGCCGAACTTGGTGCGGATGGGGTCCCCCACCTCGCCCACCTTGAGGTTGAAGGCGATCTTGTCGAATTCCGGGACCATCACCCCGCGCCGGAAGTAGCCCAGATCGCCGCCGTCGGACGCGGACGGGCCCTCGCTCTTCTTCTTGGCCAGGTCGGCGAAGTCGGTGCCCGGCTTGCGCGCCTCCTCGGCCAGCGCGACCGCCTTCAGCCGCGCCTTCTCCACGTCCGCCGCCGGGGCGTTGGCGCCCACCTGGACCAGGATGTGCCGCGCGTGCACCTCCGGGTCCGAGGACTCCGACCTGGCCCAGCGCGCGTACTCGGCCTTGATGTCCTCGTCGGAGATCTTCACCTTGGGCCGGACCTGCTGGGCGACCAGCTTCCGCCGCGCCAGCGTCTTCTTGAGCATGTCGCGGTAGCTCTGCACGGTGAAGCCCTGCTCGTGGAGCGCCTGCTCCAGCTGCGCGGAGCTGAGGTGCTGCTCCTGCTTCACCGCGTCGACCGTGGAGTCGATCTCCTGCTCGCTCACGTCCATGTTCCTGTCGTGGAGCTGCTGCTCCATCAGCTTCTCGCCCACCAGCATGTCCAGCGACTGCTTGAGAATCTTCTGGCGGACGGCGGCGCGCTCCTTGGGGTCCTTCACGTCCGCCCTGGCCAGGAACGGGATGGCGCGCTGCTCCACCTCGGAGAGGGTGATGACGTCGTTGTTCACCACCGCGGCCACCCTGTCCACCAGCTCCGCCCGGGCCGGGGCGGAGAGGGCGCCCAGCAGCAGCGCGGAGACGATTGCTGGAGATCGCTTCATGACGCTCCCGACTATCACGGTTCGGCCAGCTTGGGCCCGGCGCCCGCCCGGGTCTTCATCGGGACGGCGTGCAGGTTGGCCTCGTTCACCTGGATCTGCGCCCGGTCCTTGAGGGCCTTGAGGTAGTCCGCCTGGGCGCGCGAGCGCTTCTCCTCCAGCAG
>DATBSS010000229.1:0-6667 GCA_036559665.1 Myxococcaceae bacterium | reverse complement strand
CGCGCTGAGCAAGCAACTCGGCCCGGCCATACGATCCCTGCCGCCAGTAGATACGGGCGAGGCCGTTCAACGAAGTGGCGACATCGGGGTGATCCTTGCCGAGGGCCGCTTCGTGAATCGCGAGCGCGCGCAAATACATGGGCTCAGCCCGAGCGAACAATTCTGCCCTCCTGTAGAGCTCGGCAAGGTTGTTGAGCGAGGATGCAACGTCGGGGTGATCCTTGCCGAGGGCCTTCTCCCGGAGGGCGAGCCCGCGCTGAAGGAGCGTCTCGGCGCGGGCATAGTCACCGGAGCGCCTGTGCAGCTCACCGGCCATGTCCAGGTAACTGGCGACATCTGGATGGTTCTCCCCGAGAGCGGCCTCCCGCAGAGCCAGCGCATGGTCGCCGTGTGGAAGGCCGTCGGCGTACCTGCCCGCGTCCAGGAGCCTCCGTGCTTCGTCAAAGGCGGCCTGCGCCTCCACCAACCGCGCGTCCGCCCCCGCGTCGCTGGTCCCCGCCTCCGCCGCACAGCACAGCAAGACCGCCATCCAGCCGAACAGTCGCTGCACGCCCACGCTCCCTTCGTCGCCTAGCCGTGACCGTATCTCGCGGATGAGGGTGGGCTCACTGCGCTGGGGGCGGGACGGCGGCGAAGCGCCGCCACCGGGCGACCACGGCGTCGGGCAGTTCCCACTGCAGGTAGTGACCTGACTCGGCGAAGACCTCGTGCTCGCAACGCGCCGAGACGTGGGTGCAGGACATCGCCGCCATCTCGGGCATCATCTTCGAGTCCAGCGCGCCCCACAGCACCAGCGTGGGCACCTTCGCCGGACCAGCTTTCACGAAGTGCTCGGTGATCTGGTCACCGTGGGCCGCCAGTTCCTGGTAGTACTCCAGCGGTCCTCTGAGCTTCTCCGGCCGGTTGAACACCGCCTGGTAATACAGGCCGTCCGCCTCGGTGAGGGCGGACCCCCGGTGCAGCTCGTCCAGGTAGAAGATCTGGCTCCTCTGGGGGACGCTCAGCCCAGCCAGCAGCCGCGCCGCACCCGGCGACACCAGCTGAGCCACGAACCAGCGGTACTCCCGCTGCTTGGCGGACGCTCGCATCTGGTCTGCGAACGCGATCGGATGCGGGATGTCCAGGATCGTCGCGGTGGTGAAGCGCTCGGGCGCGTCGGCCGTCGCCCTCCAGGTGACCAGCGCGCCCCAGTCGTGCGCGATCACGTGCACCGGGGCGCCCCGCGGCCGACCTGCGGCGGCGTGGGTCTCGTCGATGAACGTCTCCAGATCGCGGGCCAGCGATCCCAGGTCGTACCCGGCGAGCGCCTTGTCGGTGCCCGCGTACCCTCGCAGCTCGGGGGCGAGGACCCGGAAGTCGGCGGAGAGCAACGGGATGACGTGGCGCCACCCGAAGGCCGTGTCCGGGAAGCCATGCAGGAGCACCACCACCGGCGCCGCTTCAGGGCCCGCCGCGAGGTAGTGGACGCGAAGCGGGCCCCCGCCGTCGCCGCGTCCGGGGAGGAGGATGGTGTGGTTCTCCCAGGCCCCGGGGACGTTCGTCAGGTCGATCCCCGGAGGGTCCGGCCGGAGCGGCAGGAATAGCTGAACGGCGCCGAACAGCACCAGCACCACGGCGCCCGCCGCAGTGGCGGCCCAGGCCGCGCGCCGGGTCCATCGCCTCTGCTTCGCCGGAGGTGGGTTCATCTCGCTCATGGACTCTCCAGTTGCCGTCCGATGGCGCCTCCGGGTCCCTACCCAGACTTGCGCCAGCCCGACTTCGGGAGCTCGCGCGAGCGCCTCGTCATGCACCCGCCCCAGGATGGCCTCAAGGCTCACGGTTGGGAAGGCTGCAAGCGGCCCGCCGCCGCTCCAGCCATCCCGGGCTCGGCGAGTGACGACTCAACCGGCTCACTGGAAGTAGCTCTTGGCGATGTCCACCGAGTACCCCAGGTCCACGTCCGGCGACGAACTGGCCACCAGGTACTGGCGGAAGCGCAGCACCTTGCCCGGGAGCGCCTCGCCATCGCTCGCGAACGGCGTGCCGAAGGTGGTGTCCCAGTCCCCGTCCGGCCCCTCCAGGACCTGCTCCAGGCTGCCGCCCTGGCGCCGGTAGTTGAAGACCGCCGGCAGGTACGCCTCGCCCGACGCGTCGGCGATGGGCCAGGAGGCGCGCGGCAGTCCCAGGCGCAGGTTGCCGGAGAGGTGGAAGACGCCCAGGTCCTGCGTCAGCGCCAGCTCCAGCTTCGCCTCGGTGTCGCCGGCGTTGGGCGGCGCCACTTCCACCTCCAGCGCGTGCCCCGCCTCCGGCAGCGGCACCGCGCGGCCGTTCACCGCGGCTCGCTCCAACCGGTAGCCGGCCGGCGGCTCCACCGAGATCTTCTCCGCCCGGTTCAGGCGCAGCGCGTAGAGGACCCGCAGGCCCAGCTTGCCCTCCAGCGTGGAGACCCACACCGCGCGGGCCCGGAGGATCTTCGGCTCCAGCGCCGGGCGCTGCGCCACCTTGGCGGCGGTCCTCGGCGCCGTCACCGTCCAGGCCAGGCTCCACTCGCCCCCGCGCGGGTAGACGGCGACGGACGGCTCACCAGCCGCGGACGGCTCGACCAGCGTGAAGGCGGGATCCACCTCGAGCTGGAGCGGAGCGGGCGGCCCTCCGGAGGCGACCTTGAACGAGATCGTCCGGCGGGTGCCGGCAGTCGAGGCGCGTGCGGTGAGGGTGGCGTCCACCGGGTAGGCGCCCGGCTCGTTCGCCAGCAGCAGCAGCTCGCCGCCGTGGATGGCCACCACCGCCCCGTCGCCGCGCGGGTCCGAGGTGAGCACCGTCTCGGGCGAGACGCCCATCAGCGGGACGCGCGTCCAGCGGCCCGCTGCCAGCACCCGGACCTCGAAGTGGGCGTCCAGGTGGACGGCGTCCGTGGTGAGCCGGCCCTTGAGCTCCGCCCGCGTCACCACCGCGTCCACCGGTGGCGGCGCGGCGGGCTTGGCGGCCGGGGACTTCTCTCCCAGCAGCGGGAGAAGCTGCTCCAACGGCACGGTGACGGTCCCGGATGGCGGACCGGCCGGAGGCGCCTCCGGAGAGGAGACACCGGATGCGGCGACGAACAGCGCGGCGGTGAGGGCGTAAAGCGCGGACATGGTTACTGGGCTCCTTGGGCGATCTGGCCCGGCAGGTCGGAGAGGAAGGCGCGGATCCCCTTGTGCGTGGCGGCGACCATCAGCCCCAGCAGCACCGCGAGGATCTCGAGCGTGTAGATGAGGCCGGTGTAGCCCTGGAGCACCACCGCGCCGGTGGGCACCAGCATGGTGGCGCCCCAGGCCGCGGCGAGGACCCATCGGCGCTCCGCGGAGAAGATGCGCTGGAGGAACGCCACCACCGCCGCGCCGATGCCCAGCAGGCTGATGCCGTAGGCCACGTAGAAATTCATGAAGGCCCCCAGGTACGCCAGCAGCACGAAGAAGAAGCCGTAGGCGGCGGCCACCAGGTACGCCTCGTAGAAGGCGAGCGGCCGGCGGTGGCGGAGGCCCAGCGCCACCAGCCCCGCCATCAGCGCCAGGAAGGGCACCCACGAGCGCGTCGCCATGGTGGCGACGATGCTGTCGTAGGTCATCTCCGAGGGGAGGATGACGCCCAGGTTGACGCCCGACTCCAGCGAGGGGAACTCCCAGTCCAGCGCCACCGCGCCGGAGGTCTGGGTGATCTTCTGGGCGGAGAGCGCGCCCGACGGGTAGTCGTAGTTCTCTCCGCCCTGCACCCCCACGTGCAGCTTCACGTCGTGGGCGGGGAGTGACGGGTCCAGCCGGTAGAGGAACGACTCCAGGCCGCGCGCGCGGTAGCGGATGAAGAACTCCGCGGTGGCGCCCTTGGGGATGCGGCCCGTCCACATCAGCCGGTTGCCCTCCTCGCCCAGGTCCAGCGAGGCGTCGGCCCCGTTCACCTTGAACATCAGCTCGGAGAGCAGCACCTGCGACTTGTTGGCGGTGACCGGGAAGATGAAGGCCACGTCGGCGTCGTGGTCGAACCGGTTCACCGCCAGGTAGCGGCCCGAGAAGGTGAAGTCGAAGCCGGAGAAGTAGCGGAGGCCGCGCTTGCGGTAATTCATCCGCGCGTCCACCTGGACGTGCTGCTGGTCGAAGGCCACCGGCCGC
Source organism: Myxococcaceae bacterium (assembly GCA_036559665.1). Taxonomy (GTDB): domain Bacteria; phylum Myxococcota; class Myxococcia; order Myxococcales; family Myxococcaceae; genus DASRBA01. The sequence continues at coordinate 2,543 of DATBSS010000229.1, read as the reverse complement.
AGCTCCGTGAAGATGGAGCCGCTCTGCACCGCGCGCAGCGAGGGCGCCGGCTGCGACACCGGCGCGCCCCACACCGACTCCACCTCCTTCACCAGCTCCGAGTCGGCGAAGTCCGTGCGGTGGCTCACCTGGTCGGAGATCACCGCGCTGGCGAAGGCCACGATGAACAGGCTCCCGAACAGGTGGTGGGAGGAGAGCCAGCGGGCGGCGCGCCGGATCCGTCCGTGCGGCCGGGGGCGGGCGGCGAAGGGCGGCAGGGTGGGCGGCGGAGCGGGAGGAGCGTCGGAGGTCATGGGGAGAGGATCCGATCCACTCGTGCCGCCCCGGTGCGCCGGGTGAGGAATGACGCCGCAGAATTCGTGCAGAAACCGTGCAGGGACCCGGGAGGCGAGCGTTTCGGGTAACTTGGCCCGCCATGGCGGAGCGGAGCGGAACCCTGCTCGTGGTGGGCGTCGGCGACATCCACGGGCGGTTCCACCGCGTCCAGCAGTGGATCGAGGCGCTGGAGGGCGCGCTCGGCCGCGCGGCGGACCTGGTCTTCGCGGTGGGGGACGTGGAGGCCTTCCTCAAGGCCGAGGACCACCGGCGCAAGGCCGCCAAGCGCGCCATGCCCGCCGAGTTCGCCGACTACGCCTCCGGCCGCGCCGCGCTGCGCCGCCCGCTCTGGTTCATCGGTGGCAACAACGAGGACTTCGAGACGCTCCACCCCATGCCGGAGGGCGGCGACCTCCCCGGCGGCTGCCACTACCTGGGCCGGGCGGGAGTGCGGACGATGAGCGGCCTCACCGTCGCGTACCTCTCCGGCATCATGGCGCCCAAGCACTTCGAGCGCCCGCTGGAGCCGCCCCGCACCAAGGACACCCACAAGCAGGCCGGCTACTACCGCAAGCCCGAGGTGGTGAAGATGGTGGCCGAGGCCAGGGACGTGGACCTGCTCCTGGTCCACGAATGGCCCAAGGGCCTCATCCGGCGCTCGCGCGAGCAGTCGCTGCGCGCCTACCGCATGCCGTGGATCGGCAGCCCGGTGACGCGCGAGGTGCTGGAGCGGGTGCGCCCGGCGTGGCTGTGGGCGGGGCACTCGCATGTGCCGTACGCCACCACCTTCCGGCACCCGGACGGCCAGGTCACCCGGGTGGCCTGCCTGGACCAGGCGGCGCGACCGGAGGGGGCCGTCTTCTGGCTGGAGTTGGAGGGCCGCCAGGCGCTCCGGGCCGGGTGGGGCATCACCGGCGAGGTGGCTTGGAGCCGCGATGGGAACTGGGAGGACGATCGCACCCCGGCGCCCCCTCCCTCCGGCGAGCCGGACGACGACCAGCCCATGGCCTGAGAAGGGCCGCCGGAGGCGCCTCGAACTTTGCTCCGGGCAGGTCGGTCGGGCAGGCTCGCCTCGTGCGAATCCCTGGCCTGGCCCTGCCGCTGTCGCTCGCGCTGTTCTCCCTCGCCTGCCCTGGCTCGAAGGAGGGGCGAGCACCTCCGGTGGAGTCGCCCCCCCCCGAGGACCCGGCGGCCGCCGCCGAGGCCCCTACCGCCCCGGCCGCCACCCCCGAACCGGCGCCGGGTACCGAGTCGGACTCGAAGAAAACGGAGCTGAGCTGGACCGCGGTGTCGCCGGACGATCAGGCGGCGCTCATCCAGACGGGTGACCTCCGCGGCCAGTGCGTGGCGGAGTGCTCGAAGGGCCACGGGGCGGAGAAGCTGTGGCGCGCCGAGAAGTGCTTCGGCACGAAGCTGGACCTGCGCTTCATCTCCAACGACTGCGAGAAGGTGGTGGTGCTCCACCAGCTCCCCAGGTCGGCCGGCATCCCGCAGCAGACGGTGGTGGGCGAGGTGTTCCAGCGCGACAAGCGCAAGTACACGATCAACGCCGGGGCCACCGTGAAGGACTGGTCCAAGGTGCGCAGCGGCGGGAACACCTTCTACTGGGTGGCCGGGACGCTGGGCATGCCCGGCACGGCGCCGCACTACAGCGCGGACGGGCAGGCGGTGGAGCTGGAGACGGTGGACGGCAAGAAGCACTCGATTCCCCTGACGGTGACCAAGTGAAGCGAGCGGCGATCCGAGCGTTCCTGGTGATGTGCGTGGCGGGCCCGGGGCTCGCCGCGGCGGGCGGCCCGAGGGCGGCGGTGGACTACGGGCGATTCCCCCTGGCGTTCGAGGAGAACCGGGGGCAGCTCGACCCGGCGGTGCGGTTCGCCGCGCGCGGGCATGACCTCTCCGCGCTGCTCACCGACGGCGGGCCGGTGCTGGTCTCCAGTGGCGGGCTGGTGCGGATGGCGCTGCGGGGGGGAGCCGGCCTGGCCGGCGCGCCGGTGGCGGAGCGCGCGCTCCCCGGCAATGTGAACATCCTGTGGGGGAACGATCCGTCGAAGTGGAAGACCGGGATCCGCACCTTCGAGGACGTGCGCTACCGGGGCGTGTACCCGGGCGTGGACCTGGTGGTGCACGGCCGCCAGGGTCGCTTCGAGTACGACTTCGAGCTGCAGCCCGGCGCGGCGGTGGAGCAGATCCGGGTCCAGTTCGAGGGTGCGAAGGTGAAGCTCAAC
>DATBSS010000228.1:0-5393 GCA_036559665.1 Myxococcaceae bacterium | reverse complement strand
CACCGATCTGCTGGCGAACCAGGTGCTCAACTCGCTCCAGGGCAAGCCCATCTTCGACGTGGTGAACGACTCGGGCGCGAACGCGGCGCCCGAGAACTCGGCCGCGGTGGCCGCGCGGTTCGAGCGGCAGGTCGGCGCGACGACGACGCTCGAGCGCACCGACGCCACGGTGCGCGACCAGGGCGGGCGCCAGGAGATGGTGGCGCGCTTCCGGGTGGGCCAGGACGCCCTCAAGGCGGCGGCCGACCGCTACGGGAAGGTGGTGGTGTACCGCGGGATCACCGCGGCGCTGTTCTTCCCGACGCTGGAGCACACCGTGCGCACCAAGGGCGAGCTGATGGTGGTGGCCTCCAAGGTGCCGGAGGTGAAGCCGGGCGACGTGCTGCTGTCGCTGGGCGGGCGCACGCTGGGCACGCTGGAGGGGCTGCCGAAGATCGCGCTGGAGACGGCGCTCAAGCCGGGCGGGCTCTTGCTGGTGTACGAGCACGACAACGAGCCGGCGAAGGTGAACCTGGGCAAGGCCGCCAAGGGGCCCGCGGGGAAGGCGGGGGGCGGGTAGCGGTTGGCCGGCGCCGCAGGACAGCGATACGAGGTGCTGGACCGCCTGGCCGCGGGCGGGATGGCGGAGATCCTCGCCGCGCGCGTGCGCGAGGGCACGCTGCAGGGGCGCGTCCTGGTGCTGAAGCGGATGCTCCCGCACCTGGCGCGGGAGACCTCGTACCTCCAGATGTTCCAGGACGAGGCGCGCATCCTCTCCATGCTGGACCACCCCAACGTGGTCCGGATGTTCGAGAGCGGGACGCTGGACGGGCTCCCGTACATCGCCATGGAGTACATCGAGGGCCACGACGTGCGGGCGGCCATCGTCGCCGAGCACCACCGGAGCCGCCGCATCCCGCTCGGGCACGTGCTCGCCATCGTGGCGGGCGCCGCCGCCGGCCTCGACTACGCCCACGAGCGCAAGGACCCCGGCGGCCGCCCGCTGGAGATCATCCACCGCGACATCTCCCCCCACAACCTGCTGGTCACCTACGACGGCCTGGTGAAGGTGGTGGACTTCGGCATCGCCAAGGCGCAGGGCCGCCTCAACGAGACCCAGCAGACCACCCTCAAGGGGAAGCTGCCGTACATGGCGCCGGAGCAGGCCGGCGGCGGCGCCATCGACCGCCGCGCGGACGTGTACTCGCTGGGCGCGGTGCTCTACGAGCTGACCACCGGGAAGCGGCCCTACCGCGGCAAGAACGACCTCCAGCTCCTCAACGCCATCCTCTACACGCCCATCCCCAGGCCCTCCTCGCTGGTGGCGCAGTACCCGCCGGAGCTGGAGCGGATCGTGATGAAGGCGCTCTCGCGCCAGGCGGCGGAGCGCTACGGGCGCACGGAGGAGATGCGCGCAGAGCTCCTGGCGTTCTGCAAGACCACCCGGCTGGACGCTTCAGGGGCCGCGCTGGGCAAGTACATGCAGGAGCTGTTCTCGGTGCAGCTGGCCGAGCTGCGCAAGGCGCGTGAGGAGGGCGTGGACCTCCCCACCGTGCTGGTGGGCTGGGCGCGCGAGGACGAGGGCGGCGACGAGGAGGAGGTGGAGAAGTCCGGCGGCAACCGCGAGGCCGGCCAGCCGTGGTGGGTGGAGGAGCGGAAGGTGGGCGCGGTGAAGGTGGTCTCCCTGGGCGGCCGCCTCACCGAGCTGTTCCGCGGCGCCGAGGTGGCGCTGAGGCTGGAGGGGAAGGTGGTGCTGGACCTGGGGGAGGTGGAGCGCATCACCTCCTTCGGCGTGCGCGAGTGGCTGCGGATGATCGACGACAGCGCGGGGCGGCTGTCGGAGCTCTACCTCTCGCGCTGCACCGAAGCGGTGGTGAACCAGCTGCGGATGATCCGCCGGCTGTCCGGCAAGGGGCAGGTGGTCTCCTTCTATGCGCCCTACAAGTGCTCCAAGTGCGGCTCGCAGTTCGAGGCGCTGCTGGAGGGCGGCCGCCACGGCGAGCAGGTGAAGCAGGGCGTGGCCCCGGTGGAGAGCTGCCCGCGCTGCGGGGCGGACGGCGCGCTGGACGACGACCCGCGGGCGTACTTCTCGTTCGCCACCGGGATGGTGACCAGCGCGCCGCCGGACGTGCGCGCCGCGCTGGACACGCTGCAGCCGCCGCCGGCCGCGGTGGACAAGGCGGTCCACGGGGGCGTCACCCGCTACCGGCTGCGCGCCGGGCTGGACGAGGCGCTGCGCTGGGGCCGCATCCTGGAGGGCGCGGAGGGCGGCATCGAGGTGGACCTGGCGCGCGCGACGAAGGTCACCCCGCAGGGCGCGCTGGGGCTGGTCCGCGCGCTCAAGGCGCTGGGGCCGGAGGTGAAGGCGGTGGCGGTGGTCGGCGCGCCGGCGCCGCTCCTGGAGGAGCTGGGGAAGGGCACCGACCCGAGGGTGAAGGTCCAGTCGGTGAAGGTGCCGACGTGGTGCGCGGGGTGCGGCGCCACCAAGGAGCTGGAGATCCAGGCAGGGACCCCGCTCCCCCGGTGCGCGAACTGCAACGGCGAGCTGGGGACGAAGCTGTCACCCGCGGCCCTGAAGCTGATGGCGCCGCCCGAGACGAAGCGCGCCGTGCAGCGGAAGCGCCGGCGCGCCCCCGTGGTGGCGGTGGTGGCCACGCTGGCGCTGGCGGTGATCGCGCTGGGGGCCGTGGCGCTGCTCCCGCGCATGGGTGGGAAGGACCACCCGCCCGAAAGGCCCGTGCCGGCCTGGGCGGCGAGCGTGGTGGACGGGGACCTCTTGTACGTGCCGGGGGTGGGACGCGGCGCCTCGCCCGAGGAGGCGCTGGCGGCGGCGCGGGCGGACGCGGCGGTGGCGGCGGGGACGTGGCTGGCGCAGAACGTGCCGGCGGGCGCGCAGCCGGAGGACGCCTGCACGCTGGGGAAGCGCCCGCTCCCGGACGCGGCGGCGAGCGCGCGGATCATCGGGGCGGCGGCGGCCGGGTCGCTGGCGACGACGGGGGACAAGGTGACGACGGGCGGCGCCACCTACGTGCGGTTCGGGCTCACCCGGACCTCGGCGGAGGAGGCGCGGGCGGCGCTGCGGGCGCGGGTGACGGCGCTGGGGATGACGGTCGCCCGGTGTGGCGAGGTGCTGGTGGTGATGGAGGCGACGCCCGGCGGCCCGGCGCACCGGGCCGGCGTGCGGGACGGGGACGTGCTGGAGGCGCTGAACGGCGCGCCGCCCAATTCGCCGGAGGCAGTGGCCGCGGCGGCGCATGAAGCCGGGCCGGAGAAGGAGCTGCGGCTCACCGTGGACGTGGGCGGTTCGCGGCGGACGGTGCGGCTCAAGGGGGAGTGAGGGGCGGCGCCGGCTCAGAACCGCTCGTCGCGGTCCTTGAGGTCGCGGACCCGGAGCTGTTCCTCGATCTTCTCGAGCTTCTGGCGCAGCTCCTGGTTCTCCCGCCGGAGGCGCACCAGCTCCGACCCCAGGTCCTCCGACTCCCGCTCCCTCACGTCCAGCTTGGTCTGGACGTCCCCCAGCTCCATCAAGAGCCCGCGGATCTGCACCATCAACCGCGGATCCCCCGCCCCCTCCCCCTCCCCCTTCGGCCCCGGCGGACCGGACGCCGCCGCGCCGGACGGCACCGGCATGATGGGCGGCGGCGCCAGCGCGGCCTGCGCCATCTCGCTCTGTGGCTGGACCGGCGCCTTCCCTTCCGGGGGCAGGCGCTCCCCCGCCTCCAGCGCCGACCGCACCGCCTCCATCGACATCGTCTTCGTCGCTTCCAGCCCCTCCGGCGGCGCCCAGGTGATCTGCTGCATCTCCGACGGCAGGAATGGCGACCCGAACGGCGCGCTCGGGGAGACGGGCGGCGGCGCGGACCCCGGCGGCGACGTGTTCCTCGCGGGCGCGAATTCGTGGATGACCGCGGGGACGGGGGTCGGCGCGCGCATCGGCACGGGCGTGAACCCCGGCACGTGCGCAGGGGGCGGAACCAGCGCGGGCGACGGGTCCAGCGGAGGTGCCGCCGCGGCGGCCGGCTCCTCCGGCTGCAGCCCCAGGTCCCGCAGCAGTTGCTGCAGGCGGTCCACCGTCTCGTCCGGCATCGGATCGAACTGGACCCGCAGCCCGGGCACCGTGGAGGCCGACTGGGCCGCCCGCTCCACCCGGCCCACCACCCGCCCGGAGAGCTTGAGCAGCTTCTTCATCCCGGGCCGCACCAGGTCCATCACCACAGGCGTACCCGCCTCCAGCGGCTGGTCGGTGCGCACCAGCAACCCGCCGGCGGAGATGTTCTCCACCACGCACCCCGTCTTCAGCACCTCCTGGGCCCGGAGGTTCGCCGCCACGCCGCGCGCGCGCACGCGGGGATGCTTTCGCTTGTTCACCGCCATCTTCTGGAGTCCCAGGTTAAACACCACTCCGGCGCCGCGTGCACGCGGCTCAGCGCCGGACCGCCGCCAACTCGGTCCGCCCCCGGTCCGCCGCCAGCCGCACGCCCTTCACCTCGGCGTGCATCACCCAGCCCGCCCCCCAGTCGTCCGTCCCCCCGGCCCTGCTGGGGATGTCGTGCTTCAACCGCTCCGCCTTCTCCTCCGCCGTCTCGGTGGACCGGATCAGTTTCTTGTGCTGCTCCACCTTCCCGGCGGTGAAGACGATGCGCGCGTTCAGGTCCAGGCGGTGCTTGTTCCGGAACTCCGGCACCTGGGAGAACGCCACCTTGATCGGGTACTTCACCGGGTCCCCCAGCCAGAAGTACTGCCCGAAGTCCCGGCCGGGCGGCAGCTGCGCCTTCACCGGCCCGAAAGCGATGGCCACGTTCTCCAGCGAGGGTGACTTGCAGAGCAGGCTGGCCTTCACGTTGACGTCCAGCTCCCCCTTCGCGTTGCTGTAGTCGCCCAGGGTGACCTCGTCCCCGCCCTGGAGGCGGACCAGGAAGGTCTTCCCCTCCAGCGCCTTCTTGAGGTCCGCCTTCTTCGCCAGGTTGGCCTTCTGCTCCTCCTTGGTCTCGCCGGGCGGGTCTCCGCCGAACAGCGCCCAGAAGCCCTCCGGGCACGGCGCCTGGTCGCCGATCACCGTGTACGAGGGGTCGTCCCAGAAGAGGTCCAGCTTCACCGCCTCCTCCTTCGGCGGCGCGGTGGAGGCGTCCTCCTTGCCCTTCGGCTTCAGCTTCGAGGAATCGCTCTTCCCACACGCCAGGGCGGCCGCGGCGAGCCCGAGAACGCACCAACGCAGAAAGTGGACGCGCATGGCCGCCCTTCCTAGCGCATCCTCCCGGTGCCGGATGCCCGGATTCGCCCTGCCGGGTACACTCGGGCGCCTTTCCCCTCGTCCCCCTTGCGAGGCCCCGCCTGGCGCTGCTCGGCAAGTACCGGCTGATCCGCAAGCTCGCCGTGGGCGGGATGGCGGAGGTGTTCCTCGCCAAGTCCGAAGG
>DATBSS010000227.1:0-8119 GCA_036559665.1 Myxococcaceae bacterium | reverse complement strand
GGTCGAGGAGTTGGAGGGGTCGACGCTGAAGGGCGGGGAGAGGCCAGCCGCGCCCGACGAGTCACCGGCCTGGGCTCCGCCTCCGGAGTTTGGCCCCTTCCGCCTCGGGCCCGAGCTCGGCCACGGCGCCATGGGGGTGGTCTACCGCGCGCTCAACCTGTCGGTGGGGCGCGAGGTGGCGCTGAAGTTCATCGCCTCCTCGCAGCCCGGTTCGCGCGTGGAGGAGTTCTTCCACAACGAAGCGCGCATCCTGGCGACCCTCAACCACGCCAACATCGTCACGCTGTATTCGGTGGGGGAGGTCGACGGGCACCCCTACATCGAGACCGAGCTCATCCAGGGCCAGAGCCTGACGGCCCTGCCCAGGCCGCTGCTCTGGGACCAGGTGCTGGAGCTGGGTCTGGGGCTGGCACAGGGGTTGGCGGCGGCGCATCGCCAGCACGTCCTCCACCGGGACATCAAGCCATCCAACGCCATGGCCACGGGCGGCGGCGGGGTGAAGCTGCTGGACTTCGGCCTGGCGGAGCACTTCGACCCGGATGCCCCCCAGGGCTCCGGCGGCGTGGCCGGGACGCTGCTGTACATGGCCCCGGAGTGCGCGGATGGGGCGCCCGCGACCGAGCGGAGCGACCTCTACTCGCTGGGGGCCGTCCTCTTCCAGCTCTGCTCGGACCGGGTTCCGCTGGAGAACGCGCGGCTGGGCCCCGACGTCAACCGCAACCTGGCGGCGGTCATCGAACGCTGCATCCGGTCCGACCCGAACGAGCGCTACGCCTCCGCGGAGCTGCTGGTGCGGGCGCTGAAGACCATCCAGCCCATCTCGCATCTGGACGCCAACCCCTACCGCGGGCTGGCCGCGTTCGAGGCGGAGCACCAGGCGCTGTTCTTCGGCCGCGGCGACGACATCCAGAAGGTCCTGGATCGCCTCGCCGGCAAGCCCATGGTGCTCGTCGCCGCCGAGTCCGGGGTGGGCAAGTCGTCGCTGTGCCGCGCCGGCGTCCTGCCCAGGGCGGAAGCGGGCCAGCTGGTGAAGGGCCGCGCCTTCACCGTGGTGACGCTGGCGCCCGGGCGGCGGCCGCTGGAGGCGCTGGCGGCGGCGCTCGCGCCCGTCCTCCGGCGCATTCCGCTCGATGAGGCACCGGCCGGCGGCGAGGTCGAGCTGTTCACGCGGCTCGCGGACGAGCCGGCGCGGCTGGGGCGGCAGCTGGGGGACGCCTTCCGCGCCCAGGGCGGCCTGCTGCTGTTCGTGGACCAGCTGGAGGAGCTGGTGACGCTCAGCGAGTCCGCGGAGCGCGACGCCTTCGCCGGCGCGCTCCAGCAGCTGGCCCGCCCCGCGGCGGGGGTGCGCGTGCTGCTGGCCGTGCGCGGGGACTTCTTCACCCGCGTGGCCAGCCTGCCCGGGTTGAGCGACGAGGCGGAGCGGGCGCTCTACCTCCTCCGGCCGATGTCGCCTTCGGGGCTGCGGGAGGCCATCGTCGCGCCCGCCCGCGCGTGCGGCGTGAGCTTCGAGTCCGAGGCGCTGGTCCAGGACCTGGTGGACACCACCGCCCACGGCACGGGCAACCTCCCGCTGCTCAGCTTCGCCCTGGCCGAGCTGTACGAGCGGCGCGACCGCGCCGGGGCGCGCATCACCCGGGCGTCGCTGGATGCGCTGGGCGGCGTGGAGGGGATGCTGTCGCGCCACGCGGACGGCGTGGTGGCCCACCTGGACGCCGAGCAGACCCGGGAGGCCCGGCGCCTGCTGGTCCGCCTCATCACGGCGGAGCGCACCCGCATCGAGCGCGGAACGGACGAGCTGGGCGTGGGCTCACCGGCGGCCCAGGTCGCGCTCCGGTCGCTCATCGACGGGCGCCTGCTCCAGGTCCGCGCCGAGGGGGGCCACGTCCTCTACCAGATCACCCACGACTCGCTCATCCACGCGTGGCCGAAGCTGGTGGGCTGGCTTGACGACGACGTGGGCCAGACGGTGGTGAGAAAGCGTCTGGAGACCGCGGCGGCGGAGTGGCGGCGCACCGAGCTCGCCCCGGAGGCGCTGTGGCCGAAGCGCCAGCTGGACGAGGCGCGGGGCCTGGATCCGTCCACGCTGACCCCCGAGGAGTTGGAGTTCCTTGGAGCTTCCCGGCGCCGGGTGACGCGCCGGAAATGGTTGCGCCGGCTGGCCGCGGTCCTCGCGGCAGCGGCGATCGGAGCGCCGTACGGTGGATTCCGATTCCAGCAGTGGCGGGAGGAGGTCGACTTCGTCACCAGCCGGCAGGCCACCGCGCGCGGACAGCTCAAGGAGGCGCGCGACCTCAGCCAGGAGGCCTGCACGCAGCGGAAGGAGGCCCTCCAGTGGTTCGACCCGCCACGGCCAGATCGGCCGCAAGCGCTCCCGGCCGGAGCGGCCAATCGGTGGCATGTCGCCGAAGATCGCTGGGCCGCGGTACTGGCGCTGTACGACCAGGCGGAGACGGCGTACGGCGCCGTTGAGAAGACGCTCCAGGGCGCGCTGGATCGCCAGTACCAGCACGGCCTATCGCGACGCATGCTGTCGGAGGCGATCTCCAGCGAGCTGGAGTTGGAGGAGTGCTTCCACCCGCAAGGAGAGGCCTCCCCCGCGGTCAGACACCTGATGGACCGCCTCGGCGATGGCGCCGAACCGGTGGCTCCCGGCGAGGTGAAGGTGGTCACCGAACCGGCCGGGGCGAACGTGGAAATCTCCCGCTACGTCGAAGCCGACGGCAGGCTCGACCCGAAGCCGGTTCCACCGCCGGGCGATCGCTCCCGCTTCCAGCTCCCGCCTGGCTCCTACCTCCTGCACTTCTCCGCGCCGGGCCGGTCGACCGTCGCGTTGCCGCTGCTGCTGGCCCCGGGCCAGCGAGAATCCGTTCGCCTCGCGCTCCCCGCCAAGCTCCCGGACGGCATGGTGTACGTGCCTCCTGGGTGCTTCCTCGCCGGCAGCGACAACGAGGTCCTGCGGCGCGACCTGCTCGGAGCCAGCCCGCTTCACCAGGTGTGCATGGAGCGGGGGTACCTGGTCGGCCGGACCGAGATCACCTTCGGCGACTGGATCCAGTACCTGGAATCCCTTCCACCCAGCGCTGAAGCCAGGCACTTGCTGGAGTCGCTGTCCGGCCCGACCTCGACCGGCTTGACGCTGCACTGGGAGCGGCCCAGCGGTTGGACCTTGTCCTACTTCCGCTCCGGCAAGCCCATCTTCAGCGCCTCGGAAGGTGAGGACTTCCGCTACGAGGCCCGGACCCAGAACGCCACGGGAGACTGGCGCCTGCTTCCTCTTTCCAGCGTCTCGTCGGTCGACCTGGAAGGGTACTTCGCGTGGTTGGATCGCTCCGGCCGGCTGCCCGGCGCTCGGCTCTGCACCGAGATGGAGTGGGAGCGCGCTGCCCGCGGCGCCGACGCGCGGGGATATCCGAGCGGCGACAGCCTCCAGGCCGATGACGCCAATTTCGACGAGACCTACGGCCGGAAACCCAACGCGTATGGCCCGGACACGGTCGGTTCACATCGCAATTCCGCAAGTCCTTTCGGGGTGTTGAACATGGCGGGCAACGCGCAGGAGATGGTGATCCCGCTCACGCCGGAACAGGGATCGATCGTCCTCAAAGGGGGCCACTGGTACTTCCCGCGCCAGGCGACCCTCATCGCCAACCGCGGACCCGGTGAGCCAACCATGAGGGAGCTCTTCACCGGCGCCCGGACCTGCGCCCCTGCGCCGGATCTGCACTGAATAGGTTGCCGGGCCCGTGGCACACACTCTCGAACTTTCGTTGGGGGGAGACAAACATGGTCGCGACGACGATGAAGCGGTGGATCGGGTGGGTGGGTGTGCTGGCTTCGGCGGTGGCCTTCGCCGGTGACGGCGCCGGGGCCGCGCCGGCGGACCGCTACGCGCGGAGATGCCGGCCGCAGGCATCCAGCCGATGGTGGCCCGCCTCTCAGGGCCCGAAGCTGTGGGGCACCTGGAGCGGTTGGTCGGAAAAGGACCGGACTCACGCCAACGAGCAGCAGAGCGTGCTGGTGTCCGCCAACCTGGAGGGGCTGGCCAAGGCCCCTGAGGGCGTGAAGGCCCTGAAGCTGGAGGGTGGGCACCTGGCCGCTGCCGGCGGCGCCAGCCTCAAGGGCACCGTCCTGCAGGGCATGTCCAGCGCGGGAGAGCCGACCGAGGTGGCGATCTGCGAGGAGGCGGCGGCGGACGGCGATCCGCAGGTGGCCTGGTACCAGATCCAGGCGTGGAACCCGATTTCCAAGGACTGGGAGAACCCGTGCTCCCCCAACGGCGACCATCCGAACCCGCGCGCGATGGTGCTGGGCGGCGTGTGGGACGAGAAGGGCGCGCACCACGACGTGGCGGGCAAGGTCACCTTCGCCTGCGAGACCGGCGACCTGAGCAAGTGCGTGGGCTGGGGGTACAAGCCCTGGATGAGCCGCGACGGGCGCTCGCTGGCGGACGGCCATCAGGCCTGCACGCGCATGGCCCGCGCCGACTACTGCGGCGACGGCCAGACCCACACCAAGGAGCGGACCATGATCGAGTACTACGACACGATGGGCCTCAACCCCCGGCTCACCACGGCCGTGAAGGGGTGGGACCCGAAGCTCGCCTCGTTCGAGGCGGCGTGGGCCCCGGACGGCGCCTCCTGCCTGGCCCGCACCCGCCACGGTGAGTCGCTGGAGGCCATCGTCAAGGAGTGCCCGAACCGCTTCAAGGCGGGCAAGACCGACCTCGGGGGCGGCGACCACTGCGCCCTTGAGCGCGCCGATGCGGCCGCGCCCGCTGGGACGCTCCGCAACCGGATCAACGGCACCCCGACTGCCACGCGCTGAAGGGAGCTGGGAGCCCACACCGGGACGGGTGCGCCAGCACCAGCACGGGCCGGAGAGGCTCAGTGCTGGTGCTGCTTGGCGTCCGCGGGCGGCTGGACCACCGGGACGATGAGCAGCGCGCGCGGCGTCCCCTCGTCCACCACGAACGCCGGACCCATGGGGTTGCCGTCCGACCCGAGGTCATGGGCGTTTCTCCTGATCTGGGGAGCTGCGGGTTGTCGCCGCTTAGACGCGGCGGCCCCGCGAAACTCGTCGCCCGGCCAGCTTCAGGAAGCGTTCCGCCATCTTGGGACCCAGGAAGCTGGTCACCCGGCGCACCTTCCCGCGGCGGATCCACACCAACTGCACGCCCAGGGGCTGGTAGTCCTCGCTCCCGCTTTCCGCCTTGAGGAGCACGAACGCGGGCACGCCGCCGGCCACGGCCACCGGCACGGTCTTGAAGTGCCGGCCGCCCTCGAACACGTGGCCCTCCATCGCCACCCTCGCCGAGCGCGGGCCGCGGAACCAGTTGGAGACCGGCGGCATGGAGAACGTCGCCTCGCGGCTGAGCAGCGCCACCAGCGCGGACACGTCGCCCGCCTCCCAGGCCCGGCGGTACCGCTCCAGCGCGCGCCGGTCCTCGGCGCCCAGCTCCGGCGCCAGGCCCCAGTCCGTGGTCTCCCCGCGCGCCCGCTCCAGCGCCACCCGCGCCCGCGCCAGCGCGCTGTTCACCGCGGTGACGCTGACGCCCACCATCTCCGCCACCTCGGCGGCGCGGTAGCCCACCACCTCGGACAGCAACAGGATCGCGCGCTGCCGCGGAGGCAGGTGCTGCAGCGCGAGGATGAACCCCAGCGCCACCGACTCCCGGGCCTCCACCGCGCTCGACAGGTCGTCCGGCGCCTCCGCGTCCGGGAACGGCTCCACCCAGCGGTCCGGTTCACTCCAGGCGCCCACGCCGTCGCCGGGCTTCACCGGCGCGGAGGCGAGCTGTGGCACCGACCGGACCTTGTTCGCGCGCAGCGCCGAGAGACACGCGTTGGTGGCCACCTGGTACAGCCAGGCCCGGAACGCGGACGTGTCCTGGAGCCCGGCCATGCCCTGCCATGCCTTGAGGAGCGCGTCCTGGAGGACGTCCTCGGCGTCCGTCCAGGACCCCATCATCCGGTAGCAGTGCGCCAGCAGCCCGCGCCGGTGCGGTTCGACCAGGGACTCGAAGGTTCGCGTCGCGGCGGCCTGCGTGCGCATCGCTCGCGCGCGATTCCATGCCGGACGCGATGTCTTTTGCAACTTCGCTCCAGGTACGGGAGCATGAACCATGAAAAATTTCCCGGCAGCCGGCATGGCGGTGCTCCTCGTACTGGCCTGCACCCAGGGCCCCGCGGGACCGCAGGGCGCCACGGGTCCACAGGGCGCGACGGGACCCCAGGGCCCCACCGGAGCGACCGGGCCCCAGGGACCGGCGGGACAGCAAGGTTCCACGGGGGTCCCGGGTCCCACAGGCGCCACGGGCCCCCAGGGCAATCAAGGCATCGCTGGTCCCACCGGCTCGCAGGGCCCGGCCGGCCCACAGGGATCCGCGGGGCCACAGGGCATCGCCGGTCCCGCCGGCACGCAAGGCCCAGCCGGGCCTCAGGGTCCAGCGGGCCCACAGGGACCCGCGACCGATACGGGCTGCCCCGGGTTCCGCATCCGCGGCACGTGCCTGCTCGCCTACGAGAACGCCAACGCCACCAACTTCCAGCTCGCGGCGCAGCGCTGCGCCTTCCTGGGCGGAGACATCTGCACCGACAGCCAGACGTGGCCGCTGGCGGTCGGCACCTGGCAGAACATCTACCTGAACGACACCATGCTCACGGGGCCCCACTGGACCGCGTCCTTCGCCGACAACGACAGCAACAACTGGAATGGCGTGAACAACGGCACCGGAGACGACCACAGCCCCAACAGCTCGTACGGCTATGCCTGCTGCGGCGGCTTCTCGCCTCCCATCCCGCGCGTCCCCGTCACCGTCGTGAACAACGTCAAGGTGACCGCCATCCACAACGCCGCCGACACCTACTGGATGGGCGCCATCGCCGCCTGCGCCTCGCTGAATTCGGACATCTGCTCCGACGCGCAGACGTTGCTCGTGCGCGACTCGGGCCTGTTGACCGTCCAGGCCTGGACCAACGCGCACTCCGACAATGACGGAACCCTGTACAACGCGATCACCGGCGGCACGAGCGACGACACGCACCCCAGCCACGTCTACGGATACGCCTGCTGCCCCTCGCTCCGCCCGAGCGATCTCTCGTGCCCCGTCACCAGGACCTCGGGAGTCTGCGCCACGGCGATCCACAACGTGGCGGACACCGACTTCAGAGGCGCCGCGACGGCCTGCGCGGCGGCGAGCACCGATATCTGCTCCATCGCGCAGTCGTCCGTGCTGCGGACGGCCGGCCAACTCTCCGTGCCGGTCTGGACGAATTCCCACTCCGACAACGATTCGGGCAACGCCGCCGTCGGCGTGGGGACCATGCCGGACAACCCGAACCTCAGCTCGAACGCCGGCTACGCCTGCTGCCTGAACTGAGCGGGGCGCGGGCTCACAGCGCCTTCACGTGCAGCGTGCAGGTGAGCTTCCCACCGGGCGGAGCCTCGGTGTAGCGCACCTGGTACCGCTCCCCGTCCTTGAGCAGGCGCGGGTTGCTGCTGATCCCCTCCACCAACCCGCGCTCGAACGAACGCGGGTACGGGGTCTCGCAGCGGACGATGATCGCCCCGTCCTTCTCCACCGAGGCGACGTAGTGGCCCACCTCGCCGCGGTGGTTGAGGTGGTAGATGGTGTCCAGCGCCAGCAGCACGTCCTTCACCGTCTTGAACTGCGGCGGGAAGTCGGCGTTCACCACGATGTGGCGGCCCACCTCGCGCAGCGTGGGCTCGCCCACCTCGTCGCGGATCTCCGCCAGCGCGTCGAGCCACTTCTGCACGGAGACGAAGTGGTCCTCGCGCAGCTCGTCGGGCTTGAAGTGCTTGTGGACGAAGGACTTCCCCAGCGTGGGGATCTGCTTGAACGCGTCCAACGTGGCCTTGACGTTGGCCCCGCGCACGAGCGCGTTCGGGTCAGGTGATCGGAATTCCATAAGGAGACGGGGCCGCATTCTAGGGATCCGGCGGGCCGCGCGCCCAGGGGTCAAGGCTGATTCGTTCCCGTGAGCTTCGGCAACTGTTGCCGGAGCTTCAGCAGCGGCTCGAAGAGATCGCCGTCCTGTTCCGCGCGCCGAAGCACCTGTCCGGCTTCGAACACCAATCGCTCCGGGCGCCGCGCCTCCAG
>DATBSS010000226.1:0-15740 GCA_036559665.1 Myxococcaceae bacterium | reverse complement strand
CGCTGCACCATCGAGTTGAACTGCTTTCCGCGCCGGTTCGTCAGGAAGAACCAACCCTCGGGGACGTCGACGTCGGGCGGATCCAGCGGCACGAACCGGGCGCGTCCGTCGGGCATGGGGAACTTGCCGTCCTCGCACAGGAGCGGCCCGCCCCACTGGATCCAGTCGCCCTCGCGCTTGAGGTTCTCGATGCCCTTGTACACGGGCATCGTGCGGCCCATCTCGTCGCGGATGGCCTGGCTGTCCTTGTAGTCGAAGGCATCGGCGAGGGCAGGGTTCACCGCCTTCGCGATCAGCGCGGGGATCTCGTACTCGGGCTTCGCCTCCCCGATCCGGGGGTGGCCCGGGATCTCCGGGCTGAACCGGATCCGCCGCTCGGTCGAGGTGCTGGTGCCGCCGCCGCGCTGCTCGTAGCGGGTCTGGGCGGGGAGGAGCAGCACCTCGCCCCCGTCCATCTCCGGCTCCACCAGCATGGAGGTGTTGAAGACGATGTCCTGGTGCACGCGCAGCTTCACCCGCGAGAGCGAGCGCGCCGCCTGGAGCGGGTCCGGCATGGTGTCCAGGTAGTTGCCGCCGATGCTGTAGAGGAAGTCCAGCCCGCTCTCGCCCGCCTTGTCCAAAAGGTGCGCCGCCTTGAGGCCGGGCCGCGCGGGGATGGGGTAGTTCCACGCCTGGATGAGCATGGAGACGTTCACCGGGGTGATGTCCTTGGCGCCGGGGAGCTTGTCCGCGTCCACGCCGCACTCGGCGGTGCCCTGGACGCCGGAGTGGCCGCGGATGGGGACCACGCCGGTCTTCTCCCGGCCCACGTTCCCGCGGGACAGCGCCAGGTTCACCACCGCGCGCACGTTGTCCACGCCGAAGCGGTGCTGGGTGAGGCCCATGCTGTAGACGATCACCGCCGTCTTCGCGCGGCCGTACACTTCCGCGAACTGCTCCATCTGCGCCTTCGACAGGCCGCTGGCGGTCTCCAGCTCCTTCCAGTCCAGCGAGCGGATCTTCGCCTCCAGGTCCTTCCAGCCGGTGGTGTGCTCGTCGATGAAGGCGCGCTCGAAGAGCTTCTTCTCGTCCATCGCCTTGAGCGTCCCGCTGATGAAGGCGATGTCGCCGCCCGGGGCGACCGGGAAGAAGTGGTCGGTGATGTGGGTGCCGAAGACCGCGCTGACCGGCACCGACGGGACCCAGTACCGCTCCAGCGCCGGCTCGCGGAACGGGTTGATCAGGACCACCTTCGTCCCCGCCTTCTTGGCGTAGTGCAGGTACTTCATCGTCATCGGCTGGTTGTTGGCCAGGTCGGTGCCGAAGAGGACGATCAGGTCGGAGCCGATCCAGTCCTTGAGCGAGCACGTCCCCGCGCTCCAGCCCAGGGTGTCCTTGAGGCCTGAGGAGGAGGCGGCGTGGCACAGGCGCGCGCAGCTGTCGATGTGCGGGGTGCCGGCGATGCGGGCCAGCTTCTGGAACGTGTAGTACGTCTCGTTGGTGATGCCGCGGCTGGAGGCGAAGAAGCCCGTCCGGTCCGGTTCGGCGGCGGTGAGGCCGGCGGCGACCTTCTGGAGGGCCTCGTCCCAGGAGATGCGGCGGAACCCGGTGCCGCCCTTCTTGAGGACGAGCGGGTAGGGGAGGCGGCCCAGGTTGTGGAGCTGCTCGTTGGTCATCCCGCGGAGCGCGCCCAGGTCGGCCCAGGCGCCTCCCGGCATCCCGTCCATGGTGTTGAGCTTGAGGAGCTTGAGGCGGGTGAGGCAGAGGTGGGTGCCGGGGATGACGTTGTCGCGCAGGCCGTACGGCCCCAGCGAGCACCCGTCGCACACGCCGTGCTTGAGGATGCGCCAGGCGTAGGGGAGCTGCGTGCGGTTCTCCCAGACGACGCGGAGCATCTCCCGGAAGTGGCGCGGCTTGGCGCGGACCAGCAACCCGAAGGGGAAGTGGGTGACGAAGTAGGCCCAGGCGCGCTTGAGGAGATTCATGGGACGAGGGGGCGAAGAATACACGCTCGGAGGGGAGTGAGCGGCCGACCACCAGGCGGAGCCGTCACCCTGGCGCGCGGCAGCCGGCCCTGGCGGCAGCGAACGTCATCCCGATTGTTCTTTGCAGGAGATGTTGCCGTACACCATCACGGAAACCCTCAGCGGGGGGGAGGGGGCGGACCTGTACCGCGCCATCCGCGGCGCCGATCACACCCGCGTGATTCTCAAGGTGCTCGATCCGCGGCGGTGCCACCCGAAGGACGTCGATCACCAGCGGAGCGAGTACGAGATCGGCCGGACGCTGGACCTGCCGGCCGTCGCCAGGCCGCTCGCGCTCGAGACGTACCAGGGCATGCCGGCGCTCATCGTCGAGGACTTCGGTGGCCTGCCGCTCGACCACTTCCTCGGCACGCCCATGCCGATGGGCCGGTTCCTCGCGCTCGCGGTCCGCATCGCGGGCGCGGTGGCGGACGTCCACCGGCGAGGCGTCGTGCACCGGGACCTCAGGCCCAGGAACATCCTGGTCAACCCCACCACGGGCGAGGTGAAGCTGACCAATTTCGGGCTCGCGTCCCGCCTCCCCAGCGAACCGCAGCCCGCCCGGCCTCCCCGGCTCATCGAAGGCTCGCTGCCCTACATGTCGCCGGAACAGACGGGACGGATGAGCGCCGCGATCGACGACCGCACCGACCTGTACTCGATGGGCGTCACGTTCTACCAGATGGTGACCGGGAAGCTCCCGTTCGAGGCCCACGACCCGCTCGAGTGGATGCACGCCCACGTCGCGCGCCGCCCGGATTCGCCGTCGCAGCTCGTCCCCGAGCTGCCGGAGATGATCGCGCGGATCATCCTGAGGCTCCTCGCCAAGAAGGAGGACGACCGCTACCAGGGCGCGCGCGGCCTGCGGCACGACCTCGAGCGGTGTCTCGAGCAATGGAGGGGCCGGGGAAGGATCGATCCGTTCTCCCTGGGCGAGCGGGACGTCCCGGACCGCCTGCGTATTCCCCAGAAGCTCTTCGGGCGGGAAAGGGAGACCGCGCTCCTGCTCTGGGCCTTCGAGCGCGTGGCCGCCACGGGGACCGCGGAGCTGCTGCTGGTGAAAGGGTACGCGGGCGTCGGCAAGTCCACGCTCGTCCGCGAGCTGCAGGAGCCCCTGGTCCAGCGCGGGCTCTTCCTGTCCGGCAAGTTCGACCAGCTCGCGCGGGGCGTCCCGTACTCGACCATCGCGCGGGCCCTCGCCGACCAGGTGCTGGAGCTGCTGGGCGGGGAAGCGCCGCGCCTGGGTGCCTGGCGGCGGGAGATCCAGGAGGCGCTCGGCCCCAACGGCAAGCTGATCGCCGACGTGATTCCGCCCCTCAAGCTCCTCGTCGGAGAGCAGCCCGCCGTCCCGGAGCTCCCCGCCGCGGAGGCGGAGCAACGGTTCCGGCGCGTGTTCCGGGACTTCCTGGACGTTTTCGCGAGGAAGCAGCACCCGGTGGTCCTGTTCCTGGACGACCTCCAGTGGGCGGACGCGGAGAGCCTCGCGCTCATCGAGGACGTCATCACCCACGCGGGCACGCGCTACCTCCTGTTGATCGGCGCGTACCGCGACAACGAGGTGGACGCTTCGCACCCGCTCGCCCGGACGCTGGAGCGGATCCGGAAGACGCCCGCGGTGGTGGAAGAGCTGGCCCTCCCGCCGCTGGGGCTGGACCACCTCGTGGAGCTGGTGGCCGGGACAGTGCACGCCGGCGCCGCGCAGGCGCGGTCCCTGGCCGGGATCGTTCACGAGAAGACGGGCGGAAACCCGTTCTTCGCCATCCAGTTCCTGACCATGCTCCACGAGGAACATCTCCTGACGCTGGACGAGGCCGCGCTCACCTGGCGGTGGGACGTCGAGCGGATCCAGGAGAAGGGCTACACCGACAACGTCGCGGACCTCATGGTGAGGAGGCTGAGCGGGCTCTCCGCGAGCACCCGGGACGCCCTCCGGATCGCCGCCTGCATCGGGAACCGGGACCAGATCTCCCTCCTCGCCCTGGCGCGTGGGAAGTCCGAGGAGGAGACCCTGGGCGACCTGTGGGAAGCGGTCCAGCTGGGGCTCATCTTCCGCTTCCAGGGCGTGTACGCGTTCGCGCACGACCGCATCCAGCAGGCGGCCTATTCGCTCATCCCCGAAGGCGAGCGCGCGGTGGTGCACCTGGGGATCGGCCGGCTGCTGCTCGCGCGCGCGCGGCCCGCCGGGCCGCAGGAGCGGCTCTTCGAGATCGTGGACCAGCTCGACCGCGGGGCCGCGCTGATCGAGTCGCGGGACGAACGCGAGCGGGTGGCTGGGCTCAACCTCGCCGCCGCCCAGCGGGCCAAGGCGTCGGCGGCCTACGCGACGGCGCTCCAGTACCTCACCGCGGGCCGGGCGCTCCTGGAGGACGGCGGCTGGGACCGCCAGTACGCGCTCGCCTTCGCGCTGGAGCTCCACCAGGCCGAATGCGAGTACCTGACCGGCCGGCTCGCGGCGGCGGAGGAGCGGCTGGCGGGGCTCGCGCGCCGCACCCGCGACACGGTGGACGCGGCCGCCGTGGCCTGCTCGCAGATCGCGCTCTACGCGAACATGGGCCGGAGCGACCGCAGCGTCGAGGCGTGCCTGGAATACCTCCGCCGCCTCGGCATCCAGTGGTCGCCGCACCCGGCGGCCGAAGAGGTGCGCCGAGAGTACGAGCGGATGTGGCGGCAGCTCGGGGACCGCTCCATCGAAGCGCTGATCGACCTGCCGGCGATGGCCGAGCCGGAGTGGTGCGCCACGATGGACGTCCTCATGTGGTGCCAGGCGCCGGCCTTGTTAACGGACCAGAACCTGTGGCGCCTGATCATCGGCCGGATGGCGAACCTCAGCTTCGAGCACGGCAACAGCGACGGCTCCTGCCTCGCCTACGTCTGGCTCGGCGGGATCCTCGGGTCCCACTTCGGCGACTACCGGGTGGGGTTCCGCTTCGGCAAGCTCGGATTCGATCTCGTGGAGAAGCGCCGCCTCCTGCGTTTCAAGGCGCAGGCGTACCTGGGGTTCGGCAGCCGGGTCAGCCCCTGGGCCCAGCACCTCCGCAGCGGGATCGAGCTGGTCCGGCGCGCGTTCGACGCGGCCCAGGAGACCGGCAACCTCACGTACGCGTGCTACGCTTGGGTCTCCCTGATCACGCTCCTGCTCGCCGGAGGCGAGCCGCTCGGCGAGGTGCAGCGGGAGGCCGAGCGCGCGCTGGGATTCGCGCAGAAGGCGAGCTACGGCCTCGTCGTCAACGGCATCATCTTGCAGCTGAGGCTCATCCGGACGTTGCGGGGCCTGACTCCGGACTTCTCGTCGTTCGACGAAGAGGGCTTCGACGAGGAGCGGTTCGAGCGATACCTGGAAGGCGATCCACACCAGGCGGTCGCCGCCTGCCGGTACTGGATCCGGAAGCTCCAGGCCCGCTTCCACGCGGGGGATCACCGCTCCGCCCTCGAGGCCGCCGGAAAGGCGGAGCAACTGCTCCAGGCGACGCTGTCCTTCTTCGAGGAGGCCGAGTACCACTTCTATGGGGCGCTCGCGCACGCCGCCCGCTGCGACGCCGCGCCCGAGGGTGAGCGGTCCCGGAACATGGAGGCGCTCGCCGCCCACCACGAGGTCCTCCAGCGGTGGGCGGAGGGCTGCCCCGAGAACTTCGGGGACCGGGCGGCGCTCGCCGGCGCCGAGGTCGCGCGCCTCGGCGGCCGGGGCGAGGAGGCGATGGAGCTCTACGAGCGGGCCATCCAATCCGCCCGCAAGAGCGGCTACGTGCAGGTCGAGGCGATCGCCCACGAGCTCGCGGCCCGGTTCTACCGGGCCAGGGGGCTCGACCCCGTCGCGGACACGTACCTGCGCGAGGCGCGGGCGTGCTACGCGCGCTGGGGGGCGGACGGGAAGGTCAGGCAGATCGACCAGCGCCATCCCCACCTGCTGGAGCCCAGGGCCGCCGCGCCCACCATCTCCTTCGGGGCCGAACAGCTCGACCTGCTCTCGGTGGCCAAGGCGTCGCAGACCATCTCGGGTGAGATGGTCCTCGACCGGCTGGTGCGGACGCTGCTCCAGGTGGTGCTCGAGCAAGGCGGGCCCAGAAGGGCTATCTCCTCCTCGCCCGCAACGGCGAGCTGCGGATCGAGGCGGAGGCCACCCTGGGCGAGGGGGGGGAGCGGACCACCGCCCTGCAGTCGGTGCCGGTGGGCCCATCCTCGCCGCTGGTCCCCGCGTCCATCGTCCAGTACGTCCAGCGGACGAAGGAGCACGTGATCCTCGACGATGCCGCCGTCGCGCGCCGGTTCTCCTCCGACCCGTACATCGCGCTCCGCAAGCCGCGGTCGGTGCTGTGCCTGCCCATCCGGAGGCAGGCCGAGGTGGTGGGGGTGCTGTACCTCGAGAACGACCTGCTCCCGGGCGCGTTCACGCCCGAGCGGCTCCTGGCGCTGGAGCTGCTGGCCACGCAGGCGGCCATCTCGGTGGAGAACGCCGAGCTGCTCGCCAAGACGCAGGCGGCGCGGACCGCGTCCGAGGAGGCCAGGAGCCGATCCGCCTTCCTCGCCGAGGCGGGGGGGCTGCTCTCCGAGTCGCTGGATTACGAGACGACGCTCGACCGCCTCGCCCGGCTCTGCGTGGGCTCCATCGCCGACTGGTGCGTGATCGACATCATCGAGGAGGGTGGCGAGATCCGGCACGTCGGCGGGGCGCACGCCGACCGCGAGAAGGAGCCGCTGCTCCGGGAGCTCATGCGGCGGTATCCGTCCCGGCGCGATTCCGCCGCGCCGCTGGCGCAGGTCATCCGCAGCCGCGAACCGGTGCTGCTCCCCGGTTTCGACGAGGACCAGATCGGCCGGTACACCTACGACGGCGAGCACGCGCGGATCGTCCGCGCCCTGGGGACCGCGAGCGCCATCGTCGTGCCGCTGATCGCCCGCGGGCAGCTGGTGGGGGGCATGAGCCTCGTCTCCGCCTCGCCCGGCCGCTACGGCCCCGCCGATCTCGAGCTGGTGCAGGAGCTCGCGCACCGCGCCGCCCTGGCGGTCGACAACGCCGAGCTGTACCGGGATTCGCAGGAGGCGCTCCAGCTGCGGAACGAGTTCCTCTCGGTGGCCTCCCACGAGCTCTACACGCCCATCACCACGCTCCTGCTCACCGTGGAGATGATGCACCGGGCGGCCCGGAAGGGCCGCGATCTCGATCCACGGACCGTGCTCAACCAGCTCGCCCAGCTCTCGCGGCAGGGGAAGCGGTTGGCCCGGCTCGTCGGGGAGCTGCTGGATGTCTCGCGCATCGAGATGCACCGGCTGCCGCTCGAACCGGTGGAGGTGGAGCTGGGAGCGCTCGTCCGCGAGGTGGTCGAACGGATGGAGCCGGACCTGGTGAAGTCCCGGTGCGCGTGGTCCCTGAGCGCCGGCGATCCCGTCCATGGACGGTGGGACCGGTCCCGTCTCGACCAGGTGGTCACCAACCTTCTCTCCAACGCGGCGAAGTTCGGGTCGGGCAAGCCCATCGAGATCGCGGTCGGGGCCGAGGGCGGCATCGCGCGGATCACGGTCAAGGACCACGGCATCGGCGTCGACCAGGCCGAACAGGTCCGGATCTTCGAGCGCTTCGGGCGTGCGGCGCCCGCGTCGCAATACGGCGGGCTCGGCCTGGGCCTGTACATCAGCAAGCGGATCGTCGAGGCCCACGAAGGCTCCATCCGGGTCGAGAGCCAGCCCGGCGCCGGATCGACGTTCATCGTCGAGCTCCCGTGCGAGGGGCCGTCGGACGTCGCGGGCCCGCGCGGCCGCTGGGACGCCTGAGCCCAGAGCAAGCCGGCCGCAGGCCGGCCTCATCAGCGCCCCCTGGGTTCGGGGGCTGAGGTTGATCTCCGTCAGGGTTCGAGGGGGGGCGCGCCGGCGATCCGGTCAGGGCGCGAATACACGTTGAAGGTGCCGCCGCGGACGAAGGTGCAGAGGGCGATCCCGGCGCGCCGGGCCAGGTCCACGGCCAGGGAGCTCCCGGCGCCGACGGCGGCGATGATGGGGAGCTTCGCGGCGGCGGCCTTCTGGACGATCTCGAAGCTGGCGCGGCCGGAGACCACCAGCAGGGTGGGTGTGTCGTCCGGGGTTGGGGGAGGAGGGAGGGTGCCCAGGGGTGGGGCGGTGGCGATCAGGCCGCGGCGGACCAGCGCGCCAATGGCCTTGTCGACGGCGTTGTGGCGGCCCACGTCTTCGGCCACCGATAGGAGCCGGCCCCGCAGGTCGAAGATGGCCGCGCCGTGCGTGCCGCCGGTGCGGGCGAAGGCGCGTTGCTCGCGGCGGAGGAGGTCTGGGGCGGAGGCGATCAGGTGGGCGGAGAGCGGAGGCCCGCCAGGCGGGACCTGCCCCACGCGCGAGAGGAGATCGTCCACGCTGCGGCGGCCGCACACGCCGCAGGCGGAGGTGGTGAGCGTGCCGCGGCGGGTGGCGTCCAGCTTCTCCAGGTCGATGTGGACGCCGGGGGCGGGGGTGACTTCCACCAGGTTGCCGTAGCCCTCGTCGTCCGGCCGGCCGCAGTGCGCCACGGAGCCCAGGTCCGACGCGCCGTGGATGAGGCCCTCCGCGAAGAGGAAGCCCACCGCCAGGTCGAGATCGTCGCCCGGGGTGCGCATGGTGACCGCCAGCGAGTCGCCGGAGATGCGGATCTCGAGCGGCTCCTCGACCGCCACGGTGTCGGGTGCTTCAGAGGCGAGTTGGAACGCGCCTCCGCCGCTCGGAATGAAGCGAACGGCCGGGACGGAGCGCTCGGCGGTGAGTGGGCGAGCCGCCGGCGCGGCGGGTGGGTCAGGGAGACCGGCAATGGCCAGCGACAGCGCGCGCTGTGCGACCGCATCGAGATCGAGCGATGGAGCGAGCACCAGCGGGTCAGCGGTGAGTGGCCGCTCCAATCCCTCTCGCCACACCTCCAGCTTCGGCAGCGGCCCGCCCTTCCATCCCTCCACCAGCGCCAGGTCGAATCCGCCATCCGGGAGCTCCACCGAAGCGCCGCTCGCGACCAGCCGCGCCTCCGCCGCCCCAGCCGCCAGGAAGCGCGCGGTGTCCGTGTCTGGCCCGGGCCTCGGCGCGTGGGCGTGTGCCGAGTGCTTCACCGCCAGCACCCGCATCCCCCGCGCCCGGAACCTTCGCAACAGCTCCTCGATGAGCGTTGTCTTCCCGGTGCCGGACCAGCCGATGATCGAGAGTGCGGGGATGGTCACGTCCACCTCGGAGCGGCGAAGAGCTCCATCGGGTGCTCCTCCCCCGCTGTGAATTCGGCGCGCCCGCGGGGGAGGATGACCCACCCGTGCGCGCCCACCGCGTGCACGAGCTGACCGGCCCCCTGCGCGCGGATCCGGGCCAGCGGCGGCCAGGTTCCATCCAGCTCCACCTGCGCGCCGAGGTAGTACTCCAGGCCCGCCTGCTTCTTCCGAGGCGCGTCCAACCGCACCGGGATCCGGCGCCGGATCTCCGCGACTCCCTGCATCCGCAACAGCATCGGCCGGGCGACCTGGTCGAACCCCACCGCCGCCGCGCCCGGGTTCCCCGGCAACACCACCACCGGCTTTCCGCGCGCGACCGCCACGCCCAGCGGCTTGCCAGGCTTGAGCAGCACCCCGTCCACGCGCAGCTCCCCACCCATCGCTCGCAGCACCGGCTTCACGCGATCCCGGTCGCCCACCGAGGCGCCGCCGCACGTCACCACCAGGTCCGCCGCCTCCAGCGCCTCCTCCAGCACCGCGCGGATCCGGGCGTCCTCATCGGGAGCGTGGGTGTGAAGGACCGCGCTCGCCTCTGCCGCACCCCGGACTGGCAATACGGGGATCGCGTTGAGCTCCGCCGCGAGTGCCGCCAGCAGCGCGCCGTTGGAATCGTGGATTTGGTACGGGAGCGCTGAGCTCCCCATCGGCACCAGTTCATCCCCTACGGTCACCACCGCCACCCTCGGCGCCCGCGCCACCTCCACCTCGGCCAGGCCCAGCGACGCCGCCACGCCCAGCGCGTACGCGTCCAGCGGGCACGGCGCGGCCAGCGCCACCTCACCCACCGCCACCTCCTCGCCCGCGCGCCTCACATGCTCGCCCACCCGGGCCGCCGCGAACGCCCGCAGCTCCTCGCCCTCCTCCGCCCCCGCCTCCTGCCGCAGCACCGCGTCCGCGCCTGCCGGCACCACCGCCCCGGTGAAGATGCGCACCGCCTCCCCGGGCCCCAGCGGCGGCCCGGCCGGAGCGCCCGCTGCCGAGACCGCACGCACCCGTAATCGCGCCGGCCGGTCGCGGGTCGCGCCCGCGGTCTCCTCCGCTCGCAGCGCCCACCCGTCCATGGCGGCGCTGTCGAAGGGCGGAAGCGGGCGTGTCGCCTGGAGCGGCCGGGCCAGGAACCGCCCGCGCGCCTGCGGCAACGGGAGGACCTCCGTCCCCAGCGGCGCCACCAGCGACAGCGCGATCTCGCGCGCGCGCTCCAGCGGGATCATCGCGCCCACAGTATCCTGAACCCTCGTGGACGCCACGCTGGCCATCCTCGGAGGGGGCAAGGGGCAGCGGCTCGGCGGCGCGCCCAAGGGACTGATCACCCTGGGCGGCCGGACCATCCTGGAATCGCAGCTCCAGCTCCTCCCGTCCTTCACCGAGGTCCTCTTCGTAGCCAGCGACGCGTCCCCCTACGCGCCCATGCTCGCGGCCCGGCCGGAGGTGCGTCTCGTCGCGGACCTCATCCCGGGGAAGGGCGCGCCGGGGGGCGTCCACGCCGCGCTGGCGGCGGCCAGGACCGACTGGGTGGTGGCCATCGCCTGCGACATGCCCTTCGTCACCCGGAAGGTGGTGGAGCTGCTCCTCTCGGAGCGCGCGCCCGACGCCGACGTGGTGGCCTTCCAGGCGGGCGGGCGGCTCCAGCCGCTGCTGGCCGCCTACCGCGCCGCCCTGCACCCCGCCTGGGGCCGGGCGCTGGCCACCGACCCGCCGCTGCGCCTGCTCATCGGCAAGTTTCGCGCGCGGCTCCTCCCCGAGGACCGACTCCGGCGGGTGGACCGGGAGCTCCGCTCACTCGAAGGCATCAACGACCCGAAGGACCTGGCCCGGCTGGGCGCCACCCTGCCGCCGCTCCCGCCGCCCGCACCCGGATCTCGCGGGTTCCGGCGCTGAGAGCGCCCGGGCACCGTCCAGCCCTGGTCACGTTGTCTGGCCGGTTCCTTGATCCCCCGGATCTCTCGCTGTTACCGTGCCCGCACCGCGATGGCGAAGACGTTCGAGAAGGCCGTCACTGGCTTCAACCACAACATCAAGCACAAGGGGAAGGTCTACCACGTCCAGACCGAGGACTCTGGCGTGAACAATCCCCACATCATCACGCACCTGTTCGTGGGCGGGAACATCCTCGCGTCGAAGAAGACCTCCTACGCGGACATCCTCAACGCCGAAAACCTGGCCGAGGTGGTCCGCGAGCTGATGGAGGAGCAGCACAAGGAGATGCTGCGGAACCTGATCAACGGCGTCTACGACAACGTCGAAACCGCCGTCTCCAAGCACTACCAGCCCGGCCAGCTGGGCACCGAGGAGGACGCCAAGCGCGCCCGCGGCAGCACCGGCTCGCGTCCCGCCATCCAGGAGCCGCTCCCCCCGGAAGTGCTGGCCGCCCGCGAGATGAAGGAGAAGCCGAGGATCAACGAGGTCGGCGTGGAGACCCTCTTCGGCGAAGACCTGATCTCCGAGAAGAGCCTGGACGAGGTCATCTTGAGCTACCTGGCAGGCGAGGGCGACGCGCAGTAGACGCGCCGCGCCTGCACGCGGTACACCGCGCGCCTTATTTGAAGGAGGCGCGATGCCAGGACCGTCCACCGCCGAGGCGCAGAGCGACGTTCAGCGCCTCCAGCAGATCAGCCGCAAGTTGCGGATCGACATCATCGAGACGCTCGCGAAAGCCGGCTCCGGCCACCCGGGCGGCTCGCTCTCGGCCATCGACGTCATCACCTGCCTCTATTTCTCCAGGATGCGGCTGGACCCCAAGCGGCCGGACTGGGCGGACCGGGACCGCTTCATCCTCTCCAAGGGCCACGCGGTCCCGGCCCAGTACGTGGCGATGGCGGAGGCGGGCTACTTCTCCCGCGACCTCCTCAAGACCCTGCGCACGCTGGGGTCGCCGCTGCAGGGCCACCCGGTCAATCACCTGCTCCCCGGCATCGAGGCCCCCACCGGCTCGCTGGGCCAGGGCATGTCGGTGGCGCAGGGCATGGCGCTGGCCTCCAAGCTGGACGGGGACCGCTTCCACGTCTTCTGCATGATTGGCGACGGCGAGTCCCAGGAGGGGCAGATCTGGGAGGCGGCGATGAGCGCCCCCAAGTTCAAGCTGGACACCCTCACCGTCATCCTCGACTACAACCACGGGCAGATCGACGGGCACACCGAAGAGGTGATGCCGCTGGAGCCGGTGGCGGACAAGTGGCGTGCGTTCAACTGGAACGTGCTCTCCATCGACGGCCACGACCACGCGCAGATCCTCGGCGCGCTGGACCAGGCCAGGGCGCACAAGGGCGGGCCCACGTTCATCATCGCCAACACCGTGAAGGGCAAGGGCGTCTCCTTCATGGAGAACCAGATCGCCTGGCACGGGGCGGCGCCCAACAAGGAACAGACGGAGAAGGCGCTCGCCGAGCTGCGCGCGCCCGCTCCGGGAGGGAAGGCGTGATGCCGCAGAAAGCGACCCGAGACGCCTTCGGAGAGGCGATCGTCAAGGCCGGGGAGAAGTACCCGCAACTGGTGGTGCTGGACGCCGACCTGGCCAAGAGCACCAAGTCCGAAGGCTTCGCCAAGAAGTACCCGTCCCGCTTCTTCGAGATGGGCATCGCCGAGGCGAACATGGTGGGCACCGCCGCCGGGCTGGCGCTGGCCGGGAAGGTGCCCTTCTGCTGCTCCTTCGCCTGCTTCATCACCGGCCGCTTCGACACCGTGCGCATCTCGGTGGCCTACTCCAAGGCCAACGTGCGCCTGGTGGGCAGCCACGCCGGCATCGCCATCGGGGACGACGGGTACTCGCAGCAGGGCCTGGAGGACGTGGCGGCGATGCGGTCGCTCCCGGGCATGACCATCGTCCAGCCCGCGGACGACGTGGAGACCGAGGCGGCGGTGGATTACCTGTGCCGCCACGTGGGCCCCACCTACCTGCGCACCACCCGGCAGAAGCTGGAGCGGGTGAACGATCCGGCCACCTACAAGTTCGAGCTGGGCAAGGTAGTGGAGCTGCTCCCCGGCGGCACCGACGCGGCCATCTTCGCCACCGGCGGCGAGGTGGCCTTCGCGCTCCAGGCGGCGCAGGCGCTCAAGCAGGAGGGCCTCTCCGTCGGCGTGGTGAACGTGCACACCATCAAGCCGCTGGACACCGCGGCGGTGATCCGCATCGCCCAGCAGGCGAAGGCGGTGGTGACCGCCGAGGACCACCAGATCAACGGCGGCCTGGGCTCGGCGGTGGCCGAGGCGCTGGCCGAGGCAGGGGTCGGGCGCAAGCTCCTCCGCATCGGCCTGAAGGACACCTTCGGCGAGAGCGGCACGCCCGAGGAGCTGCTGGCCCATTTCAAGATGGACGCCAAGGGCATCACCGGGCAGGTCCGTGACTTCCTGAAAAGTTGATGGGGCGGGGGCCTGACGGGGCCCGCGCGCTCGGGGATAATGGCTCCGTGGCAGACCAGACGGACCTCCCGCAGCCGGCCGACTCGTCCGAGGAGGAGACGAAGCGCCTGGTGGTGGACACCCTGGCCGAACAGAACGCGCTGGCCGCGCTGGACGAGCTGATCGCCAAGGTGGACAGCGGCCCGGAGCTGAGCGGCGCCGCGCCCGCGCAAGCGCGCTACGACCAGGACCAGCCTCCGCCCGAGGCGTACGCCCCCACCGGCGACGCGCCCGCGCCCGACGGCTGGTACGTGGCGATGAAGGACAACGCCCAGGGCCCGTTCACGGTGGACGACCTGAGGGAGCGGTGGTCGCGCGGGGAGATCCTCGCGGACACGCTCTGCTGGCGCGAGGGGATGGGCGAATGGCGCCCGCTCTCCCGGCTGTACGGGCTGGCCACCGCCATCGCCCCGCGCCCGCGCGAGGGGTTGAGGGCGCTCTCCACCAAGACGCCGATGCCCCGGGCCCCCACCCACCCGTCCGGCTTCGCGCCCAGCGCGTCCAACATGCTCCGCTCGCTGGCGGAGCAGGAGGCGAAGTCGCCGCCGCCGAAGGCACCGTCAACGAAGCCGTCGCCGGAGGAGGCGAAGGCGGAGTCGGAAGCGATCACCGCGCCGCGTCCGCCCGCCGGGCCCACCCGGGCGTACGGCCAGAAACGGGTGCCGCCGCCCGCGCCGAAGCCGCCCGTGTTCTCGGCGGAGGTCCCCCGGGGGCCGGAGCCGGAAGAGGACGAGGTGGAGAAGCGCCCGGCCGGCGTCAGCGGTGCGAAGCTCTTCTTCTCCCTGTTCACCGCGTCGGTCCTGGGCGGCCTGGTGGGCGGAGGGCTGGTGAGGATGACCCTGTCGCCGCCGCCCGCGCCGGTGGTCGTCCCCGAACCCGAGCCCCCCGCGCCGCCGCCGGTCCAGGCCGCCATCCCGGCACCCACCACTCCTCCGCCGGCCCCGCCGCAGGTCCAGCCTCCCAAGGTCCAGCCCAGGGTCGAGCCCAAGGTCGAGGCGAAGGTGGAGCCCAGGACGGAGCCGAAGGTCGACCAGCCCAAGGCGGAGGTCAGGCCGAAGGTCGCGAAGCCGCCCGAGGAGACGCCCTCCGACGAGTCGTCCAAGCCACCGAAGAAGACCCCGCCCCCGCCCCCGAAGGACCGGCTGGACAAGGACTTCGAGGACACCTTCGGGAAGTGACCGGGCCGCGGCCCGGGGCGATCACTTCGGCGCGGGGGCCGCGGGGGCCGCGGGCGCCTCGGGGCCGGTGGCGGCCTGACCCTGCTGCTTCATCTGCTCCTCCTGCTGCCGCATCCGCTCCTCGCGCTCCCGCCGCCGCTCGCCACATCTGGACAACTGCTTCTCCAGCAGCTCCAGCGGGATGGCCATCTCCAGCTTGAAGCCGTCCCCCTCGGGGTGCACCTTGGCCAGGTCCAAGAGCTCCGCCAGCTCCTTCTCGTCCTGCTGCTGAGCGCCCACCCGCCCCACCGCCAGCGCCGCGCCGAGCGACTTGCCCAGGTCCTCCACCTGCGCGGTGTCGATGCCCCGGACGTCGGCCACGATGCCCACGTCGCGCGAGGTGTCCACGTGCACCTCGACGCGCTGGGCGACGGTGCGGAACCGCTCGGCCAGGTCGCTCTGCTCGGGGGGGAACATCTTGGCCAGGTCGTCCGTGGAGATGACGCCGTAGATCTCCCCGTAGGTCTGGGTCTCGTTGATCGGCGGCGTGCCCACGGCGCTCCGCCCCTCCACCCGGTCGATCATCGCGCGCAGCGCGTCGTCGTTGTCGCCCACCAGCACCATCTGGTCGCCCCAGACGGCGAGCGACTCGCTGGGCTGCCGGGTGACGCGGCCGCCGTCCGGGAGCACCACCTCGCGCGGTATCGGGCGGTAGAGCGTGGCGCTGTCCCCGTACTTCCCGCTGGTGGCGCGCTGCTTGAACAGGTCGTCCCAGCGCGCGTTCCCGAAGTGCCCAGAGACGATCACCCCTTCGTCGGTGAGCGCCACCCGGTCCAGGTCCTGGAGGATGTCCACGCCGGACTCTTGCTTGAGCTTGTCGATGGGGTTTTCACGCGACTCGTCCAGGATGCACTCCAGCAGCAGCTTGCCCACCGGCGAGTTGCGGATGGCGTTGGCCTCCA
>DATBSS010000225.1:0-12677 GCA_036559665.1 Myxococcaceae bacterium | reverse complement strand
CTCAATGACCTCGCCCTGCTCCGCCTGGCACAGCACCGCCGTGCGGAAGCAGTGACTCTCTTCGCCCGCGCATTCACCCTCTCCGAGGCGCGCCTGCGAAAGGAAGCGCTCGGCCTCTCCGAATCACGTCTGGCGAGCTTCCTCCAGATGCTCCGCTCGGACGAGGAGCGCCTCTACTCGGTCCTTCGCGCATACCGGGGCGACCCCGGGGTGCGGCGTCTGGCCTTGACCGCCGCGCTGCTCCTCAAGGGGCGCTCCCTCGATGAGCTCGCCGACACCTCTCGGACCATCCACCGCAGCCTGGATACCCGGGACCACGACGCCTTCGCGCGCCTGCGCAGCCTGCGCACCCAGATCACCAGGCTGTCGCTCGACAGCCGTGGCCAGACCACCCTCGACGATTCGCAGCGCCTGATGGACCTGGCCGAGCAGGGTGATGCGCTGGAAGCTGATCTCGCCACGCGCTCGGCGCCGTTGCGGGCGCTGAATGCGCTGCCGCCTCCCGGTGACATGGTCGACCGCGTCGCCGCCACCCTCCCCCGGGACGCCGCGCTGGTGGAGCTCGTCGCCTACGTCGATAGACCGCTCGTCCCCGGGCGGGGCACGCCCAGATCGAAGATTCCGGACCAGCTCTGCTACCTGATGCTGGTGCTCTTCCCTGACGGGCGCATCCGCGCCGTTGACCTCGGCCCTGCCGCGCCCATCGACTCCGCCGCCTCGCGCCTGCGCGATACGCTGGCCAGCCGAGATGCCGGCTACCAGGACGCGGCCGTGGGGCTGTATCGACTTGTCTTCAAGCCCTTGTTGCCTCTTCTGGGCAATATCCGGAAGCTCTTCGTCGCGCCCGATGGCCAGCTCGCCCTGGTCCCCATCGCCGCCCTCCACGACGGCCACCAGTTCCTTGCCGATACCTTTGATTTCACATATCTCACCAGCGGCCGAGACCTTCTGCCTCGCCCTGATGGCACTCCGCCTTCGACCTCGGTAGCCATCCTCGCCGACCCGGACTACGGCATGGCTCCCGCGGCGCAGGAGCCCGCGCCGGACGGAGGGGTGGCGATCGCCATGGCCGAGCGCTCCCATTCCGTCGAGCGCTTCTTCTCCGGCGATCGTGCGGATCTCTCGGGGCAACGCTGGCCCCGGCTTCCGGGCACCCGGCAGGAAGCGGAAGCCATTCACCAGCTCCTCTCCCAGTCTCGAGTCTTTCTCGGCGCGGACGCGTCCAAGGAGCGGTTGCTTCACCTCTCGACGCCCGGCATCCTCCACATCGCCGCCCACGGCTATTTCCTGGAGGATTCCGCTGCTCCCCCAGGAACCCGCGGTCTGGGCGAATCAGGTCTGACCGGAGGCGGGCCAACTCCACACCTGCCGGATCCGTTGCTTCGCTCGGGACTCGTCCTGGCCGGCGCCAGCTCGGCTCCCGCGAA
The DNA here is from genome assembly GCA_036559665.1 of Myxococcaceae bacterium. Taxonomy (GTDB): domain Bacteria; phylum Myxococcota; class Myxococcia; order Myxococcales; family Myxococcaceae; genus DASRBA01. The sequence continues at coordinate 11,250 of DATBSS010000225.1, read as the reverse complement.
CCAGCTCGGGAGCTCGTTCATCACGGCGCTGGAGCTCGCCGGCCTCAATCTGTGGGGCACGCAACTGGTGGTGCTCTCGGCATGCGACACCGGGCGCGGAGACATCAAGCGCGGCCAGGGCGTCTACGGCTTGCGCCGGGCCCTCGTTGCGGCAGGCGCGGAGACCCTCGTGGTCAGCCTCTGGAAGGTCGATGACGATGTCACACGCATCCTGATGGAGCGCTATTATCTCAACCTCCTCGCCGGACAGGGCCGCGCCGCCGCGCTCCGCGAGGCCATGCTCGCCATCCGCGAACAACACCCTGATCCGCACTTCTGGGCACCGTTCATCGCCATTGGCCGGGACACGCCTCTCCGGCAGATTGCGCCGTCCAGCCAATAACCCACCTGAAATCAGCACAGGGGTGTGGAGGACGGCGCGGCGGCCTTCATTCCGCGATTCGCGGCGGCAGCATCCGCTTGCACTGGTCGCGGGCGGCCCGCGCCTGCTTGATGCCCGCGTGCCCCTTGAGGAGCTCGTCATAGACGCGGATGGCCCCCGTGCAATCGCCCCGCTTCGCCAGCGCCTGGGCGCGCGCGAGCGCGTCGCCGACCTGCGACAACTCGGTCCGGAGCCCATCGATCTGCGGCTGGAGCTGCGGATCGCCCGCCACCGACTCCAGCACCTCCTTGGACCCGTCCAGCAGCTGCCGTGCGCCGTCCAGGTTCCCCAGCGCCAGCTCGCCGCGCGACTTCACCACCACGTCCAGCGCGGTCTGGCGCGCCAGCACCCGCTGCACCTCCCGCGCGGTGTCGGTGGAGCCCGCCGGCTTCGTCGCCTCGGGGTTCCCTGGCGGCGCCGCCACCACGGGTCCCGGCCCTGGCTCGATGGGCGGGACGGCGACCGGTCCCGGCGAGGGCCCTAGCGCCAGCACCCCGCCGATCGCCAGCACGCCGGCCACCACCCCGGCGGCGATCCAGCGCCGGGACCCTCCGCGGCCGGACCGGAGCCCGGACTCCGGCACATCCACCCGCTCGGTCTTCTCGAACGGGCTGCTGGCCGGCGCCGTCGCGGGCGCCGTGGCGGGCTCCGTTATGGGCGCGACGAGCGGGATGGGAGCCGGGGCAGGGGCGCGGGGAGCGGCCACACCCGGGATCGCGGGTGCCGTGATCCCGGCCCGCTGCAGCGCGGTCAGCGCCTCGACGACCTCCTCCATCTTCTGGAAGCGTTCGGCCGGGTCCTTCCGGGTGGCGCGCTGCACGATGCGGTCCAGCGCCGGCGGGAGCTGGAGCTCCGGCACCACGCCGCCGAGCGCCGGGGTGGGCGTGTTCACCTGCGCGAACATCATCTCGGTGAACCCCACCACGTCCGCGAACGGGTGCCGCCCGGCGACGAGTTGGAAGAGGACGATCCCCAGCGCGTAGATGTCCGAGCGCCCATCCACCGGCTGGGACTTGATCTGCTCCGGCGACATGTAGCCGGGGGTGCCGATCATCACTTGCTGCGTTGCCCCGCCCGGGTCCCCCAGCAGCCGCGCGATCCCGAAGTCGACCACCTTCACGTGCACGCCGCGGGCCACGGGCCGGACCAGGATGTTCTCCGGCTTCAGGTCCCGGTGGATGATCCCCAGCGTGTGCGCGTGCGCCAGCACGTCCGAGACCTGGAGCGCCACCTCCACCGCCTCCGCCGCGGTCAGCCGCCTGGCCCGGGACAGGATGCTGGCCAGGTCCTCCCCCTGCACCAACTCCATGCAGATGAAGGGCGCGCCGTTCTCGTCCTGACCCACGTCGTGCAGCGCCACCGCGTTCGGGTGCTGGAGGCGGGCGTAGGTGCGCGCCTCGTTGGTGAACCGCCGCGCCATCTCCGGCTCGCGCACCAGCGCCGGGTTGATGAACTTCAGCGCCACCGGCTGCTCGGCGCCCAGCTGCCACGCCGCGTAGACGGACCCCATCCCGCCCGCGCCGATCCGCCGGACGATCCGGTAGCGCCCGGCGACGATCTCCCCCACGCGCGCGTCGCCCAGGGACGGCTGGGAGTCGGTGGGCGACCAGCTCTGGATGGTGCGCCCGAAGAGCTCCTCGGTCACCGCGGCGGACTCGCCGCAGCTCGGGCACTGGAGCGCCGACGTCTCTACCGGAGCACCGCAGCGGGCACAGGGGACGGCCATGCGATCCTCAGCGCCCCGGGAACTTCTGCTCGAAGAGGAGCTTCTCGAGCTCCGCCGCCGCCTGCTCGGGCGCGTCCGGAAGCGAGCCCGCCACCTTCGCGGCGCCGGTGCGCGGATCCGAGGGCAGCTCGGTGGAGAGCAACTGCACCGCCTTGCGCCGGTCCACCTGCGACAGCGCGCGCGCCCGCCACAACACCGGCGACGGGCCGCTCCCATCCCCCTTGCCCGCGCGCGAGAACGCCTGCTCCGCCTCCTTCGGACGGCCCTCCAGCAGCGCGCCCATGCCGGTGAGGAACGCCACCTTCGCCTCGCCGGAGGCGACCGGCGCGCCGGCGTCGGAGGCGATCTCCAGCGCCTGAAGGCCCGCCTTCACCGGCGCCTGGTCGTGCAGCTCGCCCCGGAGCGCCGACCGGTACGCCTGGTCTCCGGCAGCGGCCGCCGCGCCGCCCAGCTTCGACGCCAGGTCCGCCAGGTCCACGCCCAGGTACCCACCGTTCACCATCGTCCCCAGCGCGTCCCTCGCGCCGGAAAGGTCGCTCTTGTCCAGCGAGGAGAAGAAGCGCGCCTTCGAGTCCGCGAACGCCGCGCCGAAGTCCTTCTCCTTCCGGGCGGCCTCGTCGGCCTCCAGCTGGCGCTCGCAGAGCTGCAGCTCGCTCTCGGCCTTCTCGCGGTCGGTGGCGTCCGGCTGGCCGCGGAGGAACGCGCGGTACGCGTAGCAGGCCTGCGGCAGCTTGTGCGCGGCCAGCTGGCTCCGGGCGAGCTGGAGGTAGCTGGGCATCAGCTTCGGGTTGGCGCGGGTCGCCTTGAGGAACGCCTCGGACGCAGCGGCGTAGTCCTTCTGGTTGTACAGCCGCGTCCCCTCCGCCAGCAGCGAGTCCGGGTTCCCCACCGCCGCGCCCACCAGCGGCGCCGCCGCCGCGTTGACGCCCACCATCACCACCGCGAGCAACGCCCTGGAACTAGAACGCATAGCCCACCCCTCCCATCAGCCCCAGCTGGAGCGGCATCGGTCCCAGCGGGAACGGCAGGTGGTATCGCCCGCCGTACCCGACCTCGACGAACAGGCCCTTGACCGGGAAGGCGCGCAGCGCGGCGCGCCCGGAGATGCCCACGCTGTACGCCCTCATCGCGTTGGACCCGTCCACCGGCTGGCCGAGCAGGAGCTGGAAGTCCGCGCCCGCCTGCGCGAACACCTGGAGGCGCCAGAGGTGGAACCGGAGCCGGAGCTGGATGGCGCTGACCTCGGCGCGCGTCAACGTCATCGGGACGACGGGGTCGCCGGCTTCCTTGGGCGTGAAGTCCACCGAGCCCATGCTCTTGCCGACCTGCAAGCCAATCAGGCTGATGCCGATGAAGTTGTCGTAGTTGCCGAGCTCCACCCCCAGGCCCTGCATCGCGACGTCCGGGAAATCGCCGAGCAACGTCGCGTCGCCGACGCGCACGAAGCCCACCGTCCCCGCGCCGATGTGCTGCAGGTCTCCGAGGACGATCACGTCCCAGGCGCGCTCGTAGGCCTCCTTCTGGAGCGCGGCCAGGCCGCCCTGCGACATCTTGAGATTGAGCGTGACGGTCTCGCCCGGCTTGGCGATGAGCGGGACCTCCTGGGGGTCGTAGTCGCCGAGCGACACCCGCACCACGTGCGGTCCAGCGGAGATGCCGCGGTCCAGCGCCCCGGCGCCCGCGACCTCGCCGTCCACGGCGATCTGCGCCTCCACCGGCGTAACGGTGACCGTCAGCCGCGCGGGCGTCTTCTCCAGCTGCGGGCGGAGCGTGGTGCGGCCACGGACCGGGATGACCGGCTTGAGCTGCAGCGGCACGTAGAACGGGCCCTCCACGCGGACGGCGCGTTCGCCGGGGAGCACCTGGGTGGAGAGCGGCGTCTGGCCCACGCGCTCGCCGTCCACGAACACCGCCATCCCCGGCGGCTCCGTCACCACCTCCAGCGTCCCCGCCAGCGGCACCACCTTCACCAGCGCGCCGGTGAGCGCCTTGCCCAGCGACGACCCGGAGCCCTCGGCGGTGGAGACGTCCGGCGACGACGATGTGAAGGTCGCGACCTTGAACGCGTAGCCCGCCTCGTCCTGGCCGCCCTTCACCAGCACCACGCGCGAGAAGCCCAGCGCGGTGAGCAGCGCCCCCATCGGCTCGGCGCAGCGCGCGTCGCCCAGCAGGCACGCCATGTCCGCGACCTTCCCGTTCAGGTACCGCTCCAGCTCCTGCTTGCCGATGATCTCGCTGGCGCGGAGGTCGGGGGGCATCAGCGCGCGGATGGCGTCCTCGGTGCGTCCGACGAGGAGCTCCTGGCCCGGGTAGAGCGGGCGGACCAGCCATAGCTCGGACCCGGGGGTCGCGGCCGCCATCATGGAGAGCAGTGCGAAGGTGGGGAGCATGAAGGGGAGCGAGTCTAGCGAGGCGCGGTCGCGTCAGCAGGCTTTACGCGGCCCCTGGCTGTGCCACGAACTTCCATGGATTCCGGGCATTTGGACCCGTCAAGGAAGCTGACAAAACGCATGTGGGTCCATGGCGGACAACCCCTCCAAGCCCTGTGACCACTCCAATCCGCCCTGCCTCCACGCCTCCCCGTGCACCGACTGCTGCCGGCTCGGCCGCCGCCACCGGCCCGGTCCGCACGCAGGACATCCCGCGCACGCCCTGGAACTTCTTCGTCTACCTCAACGGGGACAACAACCTGGAGAGCGACGCCAAGGACGACCTCAACGAGATGGAGAAGATGGGGTCCATGCCGGGGCGGATGAACGTGTTCGCCCTGGTGGACGGCGCGACGGGGACGAATTCCCGGGACGGCCACATCCCCAAGAAGGACGGGTGGAGCGGCGGGACGCGGTTGATGTGGATCCAGAAGGACCCGGCCAACTCGAAGCAGGTCGTCTCCCGCGAGGTGCAGGTCGACCCGAAGAGCGACCTGGGCAAGCTGATGGCGGCGGGCAAGGGCGAGCTGAACCTGGGCGACCCGAAGGTGATGAACGCCGCCCTCAAGTACGTCCAGGCCAACGTCCCCTCCGAACACCTCTTCGTGGACATGTGGGACCACGGGGACAGCTGGCGCGAGGCCTCCAGCGACGAGGCGGGCACGGACCTGGAGCCGTTCCGGGGCCACCTGCAGCAGGGGTTGAAGGACGTGAAGGTGGACGTGCTGGGGTTCGACGAGTGCCTGATGGGCGCGCGGGAGATCGCCCAGGTGGCCAAGGGCGCCGGCGCCCAGGCCATGGTGGGCAGCGAGTTCCTGGAGCCGGGGAGCGGCTGGAACTACGCGGACCTGTTCACCCGGTTCAACAAGCTGTTCGACGACAAGAACGTCACCGCGCAGACGCTGGCGCGGGCCACGGTGGACTCCTACGCCACCGGGGGCAAGGACAACTCGCACCTGGCGGCGACGGACCTGACGCGATTCGATTCGGTGGAGGCGAAGACCGCAGCGCTCTCGGACGCGCTGCTGCGCGCGGGCGGGCTGTCCAACAAGGGCATCAAGTCCGCCTACCAGACCGCGCTGCGCGACGACGACATCCACGAGCAGATGGACCTGGGTGACTTCGCCAAGAAGCTGGAGGCGTCCACCACCCTGCCCCCGGAGATCCGCGACGCGGCGAAGGCGCTGTCGGCGGAGATCGCCGCGGCGGAGTACTCGAAGACGGGCAAGGGGGCCACCGGGGCGGCGCGCACCACCGGGCTCACCACCTACGCCCCGCTGAGCCGGTTCGACCAGGACTACGTGAAGACGCCGTCCAACCCGTGGGTGGACACCCGCTGGACGGACTTCATCCGCGGCGCCAACGGGAGCCCGTCCGGCGGCTCGGGGACGAGGAGCGTCCACCCGCACAGCAAGGGCGGCGCGGGCGCGGGCGAAGGCCTGAACTGGTTCCTCCAGTAGCCAACTGGAGACCTCGCCTATAACGAGGCCGTGAGCGTCTGCGGCCTGGACTTCGGCACCAGCAACAGCACGGTGGCGCTGCCCTCTGGCGAGGTGCTGGAGATCGATCTCCAGGCGGAGAACCGGCGGCTGTTCCGGTCGGTGCTCTTCTTCCCGGAGGAGGAGCGCGAGCACTTCGCCGGCGCCGAGGCCATCGACCGGTACCTGGACGAGCCCGCCGGCCGCTTCATCCAGTCGGTGAAGTCGTGGCTGCCCAGCCGATCCTTCACGCACACGCAGATCCGCCACCGGCCGGTGACGCTGGAGGATCTCGTCTCCATGCTGCTGCGGCGGATCCGCGAGGGGGCGGAGCGGGCGGCGGGCGTGGAGGTGCGGCGGGTGGTGATGGGGCGGCCGGCGGTGTTCTCCACGGAGGCGGCGGCGGACGCGCTGGCGCAGAACCGGCTGCAGCGGGCGGCGGAGCAGGCGGGGTTCCAGGAGGTGGTGTTCCTGATCGAGCCCATCGCCGCGGCGCTGGCGTACGAGGCGCGGCTGGATCGGGACGAGCGGGTGCTGGTGGGGGACTTCGGCGCGGGCACCTCGGACTTCACGGTGATGGACCTGGGGCCGTCGCGGCGGGGCGCGCGGTCGAGGACGGCGGACGTGGTGGGTTCGGGCGGGGTGCGGATCGGGGGAGATTCGTTTGACGCGGCGATCATGAAGCACGCGCTGCTGCCGCTGTTCGGAGGAGGGACGAAGTACCGGGAGCGGTTCGGGAGCCAGTGGCTGCGGCTGCCCCAGCACATCGAGCGGAAGCTCCTCAACTGGCACGAGATGTCCTTCATCCGGGAGCGGTCGATCCAGGAGCTGATCGCCACCATGCTGGAGACCAGCGACAACGTCCCGGCCATCGAGGCGCTGCACGACCTGGTGATGCACAACCTGGGGTTCCAGCTCTTCCGGGCCATCGAACGCGCCAAGGTGCAGCTCTCGTCCGAGGAGGCGACGCGGATCGACTACGACGAGGACCGGGTGCACGTGCACGTGCCCATCGAGCGCGCGCAGTTCGAGGAGTACTGCCGGCCGCTGCTGGATGAGCTGGCGGAGTGCGTGAACGGGCTGCTGGAGCGGACCGGAGACCGGGTCGACGCGGTGTTCCTCACCGGCGGCAGCTCGTACATCCCGGCGGTGCGGGCGCTGTTCAGCCGGCGATTCGGCGAGGAGCGGATCCGCACCGCGGACGCGTTCACCAGCGTGGTGGAGGGGCTGGGCCGGGCGACCGCCTCGCTCCTCGGAGAGGTCGAATGAATCGCAGGCTGGCGATAGGTGTCGCGACGATCGCGGCGCTGCTCCCCATGGCCCCCCTGCTGGTGTTCTGGGGAGGGTTCTACGTCGATTGGGTCAACGGGCTCTGGATGGCGGGGTACACGGGTGAGTTCCTGCGCCGGCATGGCGAGCTCCCGGCCGTGCTGAATTCGCGGGTGTACATCGGCGTGGCCTTCCCGGTGTTCTACGGATACCTGCTGTATCCCGTTCTCGGGACCTTGAGCAGCGTGCTCGGCGCGAGCGCCGCCGTCCGGCTCCTCGCGGTGGCCGTCTGGCTCCTCCAGTTCTTCCTCGTCCAGCACGTCGTGTGGACTGCGTCCCGGCGCCGGGGCCTCGCGTTCGCGATCGCCTCGATCATGGCCTGGACGCCGTATCCGCTGACCAACCTCTACAACCGGTCCGCGCTCTCCGAGTTCTTCGCGGTGGCGTTCGTCACCTGCGCGGTCTGTTGCGGGTTGTTGCTGTTGCTCGATTCGCGGCGGAACGTCCAGCTCGCGCACGCCGTCTCGGCGTGCCTGTTTCTCGCCTTCGCCGCCACCTCCCACCCGATCACCGCTGTGGTCGCGGCGGCCGCCTGCGGAGCGCTGGTGGTCTGTAGCATCCCCGTGCTCCGGCGTTCCGGGTTCGCCGCCCGGAGCTCTCTGCTGGTCGTGCTGGGCTGCGCGGTGGCGGCGGCCGCGGTGGTCTCGCCGTGGCTGTACGCGCTCCGCAGCTACGGAGGGCAGCTGAACGTCCGCACCCTGTTCGGCATGACCATCTACCCCGCGATCGATGACACGCTCACCCGTTTCTTCCCGGTCCCGTTCGACAGCCGCGGGTTGCTCCACGGGATCGACAACGTCTCGACCCCCTACCTGGACTCCCAGCTGAGCGTGCCGCTGCTGCTGCTCGCCGCCTGGGCCGCCGTCGAGGTGTGGCGCAGGCGGGCGTGGAGGTCCCCGTTCCGGCACATGGCCTGGGCCTCAGGGATTCTCTTCGCCGTCATGGTGACGCTCTCCGTCTCGCCCCGTGTGTACGCCTTCCTTCCGGACTTCCTGGGCGCGGTCCAGTTCGGTTACCGCTTCGTCACCTACCAGAACCTCTTCCTCTTCACCGGCCTGGTGGCCTTGCTGGTTTGCCGCTTCGAGCAAGTCGGGGAGGCCGAGGGGAAGGATCAACCGGAGCTGGTGGGAAACGGCGTCGTGACAGTGGCCTGGGTGGTCGGGTTGGTCGGCCTCGTCATCAAGTGGTCGCACGTGTGGGCCATCGCCGGGACGGGGCCGATGGGTGGGCAGGACTACCGGGTCGATGAGGTCTCGGCGGTGAGAAGGACCCTCGAGACGCGCACGAATCCCCAGCGCCCCAACATGCCGCTGCCGCTCGGATACGGCCTGGGGTGGGAGGAGCGAGACGCGCTCGTGAACATGCCGAAGTTCTTCTACGGCGCGAGCGATTACGGCACCGCCGCAGGGTACGACCCGGTGGACAATTCGATCCCGATCGGAGAGGTGGATCTCCCGGTCGGCACGGGACCTCACTTCGGCATCCCCCAACTGCTGTCGGGGAACTTGCCCCGGGAGGCGTGGGCCGTGACGAACGTCCTGGCGTTTCCATGGAACGGGCTGGAGGTCGACGGGAGGTTGCTCCCCAGGAGCGAGCTCCGGGTCGCCGCGAGACGGCTCGCGGTCCGGCTCGCGCCGGGGAACCACACCATCCTGGCGAAGATCGATCCGGACGGCACGTGGTTGTGGCTGCGCCGACTCTCCATCTCGACCTTTCTCGCCTGGGTCCTGTTGGCGGTCGCGGCGTGGATCCGGATCGCGCGCCAGCCTTGAGCGCTCATGCCCTGTGCTCGGGCCACCGGGCGGTGGGGGAAGAGACGGCCAGGGCGAGCGCCGCGATCGCCCGCTGGCTCTGGCGCCCGGTCTCGAAGATTCGCACCATGCGTTTGCGCGTGAGACGCTCCCCGAACAAACGGCCTGCGACACCGTCGGCCTTGTTCCGGCGCCACTGGCGCCAGGCCAATTCAACGGCATCCACGCGGGGCAGGGGCAATAACGCCTCGCCTGAAGGCGGTTCGTCCTCGCCATCCGGCGCGTCGAGCCCGCCTTCCAACAAGGCGATTCCAGTCAGGGTCGCGAAGGCCTCGCCCGCTTGCCGTGCGAGCTCCGGAACACGCATCTGGTCGATGAGCCAGGGGACGAGATCGATGTCTCCCAGCATGCCCGTGGCGATGATGGCCTGCGCCTGGGTCTGGGCGTCTTGCGCCAGCGCGTTCCTGAACCTGCGCGCTTCCGCCGGGTCGCTCGCCAGGAGCGCGAGCTTCACCGCAAGCCTTCCCTGCCGCCCGGGGAGCAGGGCGAAGCGCTGCAGCACGCGTGGCCCGTCCTGATCGCCCGACAGCACGGTGCTCGCCACCGCCGCGTAGAACCGCGCCTCCCCTGCCGTCTCCTCGTACAGGTGGGCCCGGAGCCGGCCGATGACCGACCTCTTCTTCCCGAGGGCCGCGGCACGCAAGGCGCTGGCCCGGAGCGCAGCGGACGGGTCATCCAGGGCCTTCCTCCAGCGCCGCGGAAGAGGGTCGCGGCGGTTCGCCCAGGCGTCGAACACGAGCGCCCGGCGAGACGCATCTCCGTGCCACAGCGCGCCCATGACCGGGTCGGTGGCCAGCGCGGGAAGAAAGCTCAGGGCACCGACCAGCTCGCGCCTGGAGGCGGCATCTCCGGCGTGCCCGGTCACCAGCGCTTCGAACCACTCCAGCCGCCGTTGCAGGATCGCGGTGGCGGCACAACTGAAGACCGCACCGGGCGATTCGCTCTCGAGCTCCGCCCTGGCGAGCTCCCAGCCTTCCTCGCCGGCAATCCTGAGCCCCTCCAGGTGCGCGCGCACCCGCCGGGAGAGCGCATCCAGGTCTGCGCGCGAGTGACGGGGAGATTCCGTCGCGAGGTCGCGCAGGTGCCAGAGGAATGCGGCGTCGACCGCGTGCTGCTCGACGACCTCGACGACGATCTGTGAGGGGCGCAGAAGGCGGGTGGCATTCACGTATTCGGGACCAGGTGGCCGAAGAAGTAACGTTCGCCGTCCACCAGCCCATCCAGCGTTCCGCTGGCGAGCAGCTCCTGGAGCCTGGCCGCCACGTGCAGCAGGCGGAGCCTGCCGGTCCTCCGGTCGTAGAAACTGGAGCAGTCCATGCCGGTCATCGCTTCCAGCCGGTGCCGGCAGGGGGCGAACAACTCGGCGGCGACGTCCATGGACTCCTCGTGGAGGATCTGGGCCATTTCCGAGACGACCCGCCTGGCGTGGATGGGCAGCGCGTGCCAGATCGTCTTGTCGCCATACTTCGAGAAGATCTCGCTGATGCGCTCCGACACGAATTCGAAGTAGCCAATGTCCTCTTCGAAACGAAAAGAGCCGGTGATCTCCGTTACCTCCCGCTCCAGAAGGATCTTCAAGCTGAGCTCGATCTCACCGCGTTCCCGGGGCGTGATCGTCCTCCAGCACTCCAGGATGCCTGGCGCCAGCCAGATGTAACCGGAGTGCGCGGCGGCCTTGCAGGCGACGACGCGCGTGTAGTCCGGCTGCGATTCATCCATCAGGTCGATCAGCCCCTCCACGTCCATCTCGCTGCCGGCATCACCGACGAGCGCCGTCACCGCGAGCACCAGGCCGGGAGCGGTATCGCGTTTCACGCGCGCGAGCAGCCTGGAGACGTGCTCGTGGTTGCCGGCCTTGGCGTGCTGGAGCGCGGCCGCCAGGGCGATCCAGTGGTCGCTGGAGGAGACCGCGGCAGAGGACATCAAGTCCAGCGGAGGCTCCGAGGCGAAGCGGTATCCGTTCTCGTCGAAGCGGAACGTACCCTCCAGGAACAGCGGGCAATCGGGAGCGCTTGTATGAGGTCCAGTCACGAAGTGACTCCCTCAATGGCGGTCA
>DATBSS010000224.1:0-3303 GCA_036559665.1 Myxococcaceae bacterium | reverse complement strand
AGGAGACCACCGACAAGAAGCTGTCGGAGCTCTCCGACAAGGACGCCGCCAGGCAGGCGGAGGCGCAGCGCCGCGCGGAGCTGCTCAAGAAGCCCGGCACCGCGAAGGAGATGCTGGAGCTGGCCGACGAGAAGGCCAAGGCCGGTGACCGCCCGCTGGCGCGGCAGCTCTACGCGGAGCTCCTCCAGAAGTGGCCCAAGGACACGCTCGCCGGCCAGTCCGAGTTCGGCCTCGCCGAGACCTACTACGCGGACAACAAGTGCGAAGACGCGCTCTCGCACTACGGGATCGTTCTCAAGGAGCACGCCAAGATCGCCGCCGTGCCGGACGCGCTCCTCCACGCCTCCGACTGCTTCCGCAAGCTGAAGATGACCGACGCCTCGCGCGACGCGCTCAACGAGCTGATCAAGAATCACCCCAAGTCCGACGCGGCGAAGACCGCCAAGACGAAGCTCGCCGAGTTGGACAAGGAGAAGGCCGCGGCGGCCAAGAAAGGCGGCAAGAAATGAATCGCGCGCGCTCGATACTCCTCCTGCTCGCCCCGGCCATCGCGCTCACCACGGCCGCGGCGCCGGCCCCGAAGAAGCTCACCCTGGCGTTCAGCGGAGACAACGGGGGCGAGATCGCCCCCTGTGGGTGAATCCACAACCCGTCTGGCGGTCTGGCCAGGCGCAAGACATATCTCAAGAAGCTCCGCGATGCCGGCCCGGTGCTGGCGGTGGACGCCGGGAACGCGCTGTTCGAGACGGCGTTCACCCTGAACCCCAACAGCAAGGCCAAGGCGGAGCTGATCCTCAAATCCATGGGCGAGCTGAAGACCGCGGCGATGGCGGCCGGCGCGCGCGACCTCACCATGGGCCCGGAGTTCCTCGCCCAGACCGCGCGCCGCGCCGGCGTGCCGGTGCTCTCCGCCAACCTCACCAAGGAGGGCAAGCTCATCTTCCCCGCCTCCACCGTGGTGACCGTCAACGGCGTGAAGATCGGCCTTCTGGGTATCTCGCCCGCCGTCACCCTCGAACGGTTCCCCGGTGTGCACGGGGAGCCGCCGGTGCGCGCCGCGCTCGAGGAGGCCAAGAAGCTGCGCGGCAAGGTGGACCTGCTCGTCGCGCTGGCGCCGATCTCCTGGGCGGACGCGCTCCAACTCTCCAAGGAGGGTGGCACCCTGTTCGACCTCATCATCCAGTCCAGCGAGTCGCGTGGCCTGGGTGTGATGCAGCACAACGACCGCGGGTTCGTGCTCTCCGCCGGCGAGCGCGGCCGCGGCATGGGCGCGGTGGAGCTGGACCTCTCCGCGCCGGGGAACGGGCCCCTGGTCGACCTCGGGGAGATCGACCGCGCGGTCATGCGCCGGAGGAACCTCGAGTCGCAGATCGCCCAGGTGCAGGCCCGCGTGGCGGCCGAGAAGGACCCCGGCGTCCTCAAGAACCTCCAGCAAGCGGTCGTCTCCTTCCGCGATCAGCTGAAGGACCTCAACGCCAGCGCGGCGGCGGGGCAGGCGAAGGGTGCGCACACGGCGCACCTGGTGGTCCAGTACCTGGACGCCAGCGTGGCGGACGACCCTGAAATCAAAGCCCAGGTGGACAGCATCAAGTAGCCGTATTAGGTACTTCGTCCCCATCCCAGCGGACCTCCGGGCCATTCCGGCCTGGGGAAGCCTGGGCTCTGGCGATAGGAAGACAGCCATGAAGCAGGACATCCACCCCGTCTACCCACCTGCGCGCATTGTCTGCGCGTGCGGCAACACCATCGAGACGCGCTCCACCCGCGGCAGCTTCCACGTGGAGATCTGCTCGAACTGCCACCCGTTCTTCACCGGCAAGTACAAGCTGGTCGACACCGCGGGCCGCGTGGAGCGGTTCCGGAAGAAGTACGCCGAGGGCGGCATGGGCACGCTGACCGAGCAGGCCGCCAAGGCGCCGCCGGCTCCCAAGGCGAAGGCGTAGCGGCGGCCGTAGCTTCCTCCTCGTGAGCCAGCCCTACATCGGAGGTCAGGCGGTCCTGGAGGGCGTGATGATGCGCTCTCCCAAGAGCTTCGTGGTCGCGGTGCGCCGCCCGGACGGCTCCATCGCGGTGCGCGAGCAGCAGTGGACCTCCCTCCTCCCCAAGCTGAAGTTCCTCCGCTGGCCGCTGCTGCGCGGCGCGGTGGTGCTGCTGGAGTCGCTCCACAACGGCTACTCGGCGCTGCTGTTCTCCGCGGAGCAGGCGCTACCGCCGGAGGAGGGCCAGGACGCCAAGGGCAAGGGCTCCTCCGGAGGCGGTGGGGGCGGGGTGGGGTCCACCGCGCTGCTGGCGTTCTCCACGCTGATCATGGTGGCGCTGTTCATTGCTGCGCCGCACCTCCTGACCTACGCGGTGGGGCAGTTGCTGGGCTTGAACCTGGACACCCAGGGCTTCGCCTTCCACCTCGTGGACGGCTTCTTCCGGGTGGCGATCCTGGTCGGCTACATCTCGGCGGTCGCGCGCACGGCGGAGATGAAGCGCGTGTTCCAGTACCACGGGGCGGAGCACAAGGCGATCTGGGCCTACGAGTCCGGCCTGCCGCTCACCGTGCAGAGCGCGCGCGGCTTCACCACGCTGCACCCGCGCTGCGGGACCAGCTTCCTCTTCGTGGTGGTGATGGTGGCGGTCCTGCTCCACGTGGCGTTGTTCCCGTTCATCCCACGCCTGCACCCCAACGGGGTGGTGAACCAACTCCTGATGGTGCTGGTGAAGGTGCCCATGGCCTTCCCCATCGCCGGGGTGGCGTACGAGCTGCAGCGGATCTCGGCGAAGGCGTCCTGCCCCAAACCCATCCAGTGGCTGGTCCGGCCCGGGCTGTGGATGCAGAACATCACCACCCGCGAGCCCACCGACGCGCAGCTGGAGATCGCCGTGCTGGCCCTGGCCCGGTCGCTCGCGCGCGAGGAGGGCCGGGCGGCGGCGCCGGATGGCCTCGCCGTCTACGCCGACTTCCAGTCCGCCAGTGGGCTGCAGCCCATGCCCGCTCCTGTGCCCGCGTAGCCCACTGATCGATCTCGTGCCCGCGTAGCAGCCGGCCGGAAAGTGGCGCGGTGATCGGCCCGGCCTAACCTTCGGGCCAACCATGTCCGCCGCCGACGTCACGCCCCTGATCGCCCCGCGGTCCCCGGAAGACCATCTCTTCCACCGCACCTCGCGCTACTCGCTGTACCAGGGCGACAGCCTCCAGCTCCTGGACCGGATGCCGGCCGGGTCCTTCGACCTGGTGTTCGCTGATCCGCCGTACTTCCTCTCCAACGGCGGCTTCACCTGCAAGGCGGGGCGGCGGGCGCCGGTGGAGAAGGG
>DATBSS010000223.1:0-2422 GCA_036559665.1 Myxococcaceae bacterium | reverse complement strand
CGCCTGGGCTTTCTTGGACCATCCTGCGGGCATGCGCCTGCCCACCCTCGCCGCCGGACCGGACCAGGGGCCCGTGGCCGCCTTGCGCGGCGCGTACCTGGACGGCCTGTTCCGCGCCAAGCCGCACCTGGCGTCGTTCATGGGCGATCACCGCTTCGACGACAAGGTGATGGACCTCTCGCCCGCCGCCCAGAAGAAGCGCCTTTCGGAGCTGGACGCGCAGGAGAAGACGGCGCGCGCGCTGGACCCCAAGGCGCTCCCGGTGGACGACCAGATCGACCTGCAGATCATCCTCGACGGCATCGCGCTGGAGCGCGTCTACCTGACCGACATCAAGGAGTGGGAGTGGAGCCCGCGGCTGAACGACTCCTTCCCGTTCTACGACCCGCGCGAGGTGGTGGGGGAGCGGCTCTCCAACCTCGTCCACGGCACCTTCGCGCCCGAGGACGCGCGGCGGAAGACGGTCATCTCCCAGCTCAAGGCCACGCCCATCCTGCTGAAACAGGCCCAGGAGCTGGTGAAGAACCCGTCCCTCGTCCACCTGAAGCAGGCCATCCAGGACAACAAGGGCCGCATCGCGTTCTTCAACACCGAGCTGAAGGCCTTCACCGGGAAGGACCCGCAGGCGGAGAAGGCGCGGGTGGAGGCGCTGGCGGCGTTGACCGGGTTCCAGAAGTTCCTGGAGGCGTTCCCGCAGGAGAAGGCGACCCGCGACTTCCGGCTGGGCGACGCGGTCTACCGCAAGAAGTTCTCCCCCGCGCTGCAGACGGAGCTCTCGCCGGACGAGGTGGTCAAGCGCGCCGAGGCGGACTTCGCCAGGGCCAAGGGCGACCTGCTGGCGCTGGCCAAGAAGCTCCACGTGCAGATGTGGCCGAACCTGCCGGCGGCGGCGATGGAATCGAACCCGACCGCGCTGATGAACAAGGTGCGGGACGAGATCGCCAAGGACCACCCCAAGGCGGAGGAGTTGGTGAAGGCGCACGCGCGCAACCTGGACAAGCTGCGCGCCTTCATCGAACAGCACGACCTCATCCAACTCCCGCCGGCGGACACGCTCACCGTGCAGGAGGAGCCGGAGTTCAAGCGCGGGGCGGTGGGCGCGGAGTACCTCTCGCCCGGGATGCTGGACAAGAGCGCGCCATGGCACG
Source organism: Myxococcaceae bacterium (assembly GCA_036559665.1). Classification (GTDB taxonomy): domain Bacteria; phylum Myxococcota; class Myxococcia; order Myxococcales; family Myxococcaceae; genus DASRBA01. Next base: position 1,274 of record DATBSS010000223.1, on the reverse strand, counting down.
GGACGTACTTCGTGGACCCGGTCGACCCGAGCTGGACGAAGGAGAAGGTGGAGTCGTACCTGCGGGCCAACAACGACGCCTCGGTGGAGCTGACCGCGGCGCACGAGGCGTACCCTGGCCACCACACCCAGGCCTGGTGGGCGCTCAAGGACCTCAACCCGCTGCGCGCCACCCTGTGGAACGGCCCCATGGCCGAGGGCTGGGCCGTGTACGGCGAGCACGTCATGGTCGGCCTTGGCTACGGCGGCGACAAGAACGCGCGCTACCTGTTCAACCTCTACAAGGAGGACATGATCGTCGCCGCCAACGCGGTGCTGGACGTGAAGCTCCAGACCGGGCAGCTCACCGAAGCGCAAGCGCTCAAGTACCTGGTGGACGACTGCTTGCAGGAGCAGGCCCAGGCGGAGCGGAAGCTGCGCCGGGCACAGCTCGATTCGACGCAGCTGGTCCAGTACTACCTGGGCTACGCGGAGATCAAGGACCTGGAGGCGCAGGCGAAGAAGGCGTGGGGGGCGGGGTACACCCAGCGCCGGTTCAACGAGATGCTGGTGGGGCACGGGTCGGTGGCGGTGCGGTTCCTCCGGCGGTTCGTGGAGGCGCCCGCGGCGGTGCCGGTGCCGGCGCCCGCGCCAGCCCCGAAGCCCGTGAAGTGAATTTCCGCCGGGCCCGTCCGTCAGTGGGCCCGGTCCCCTGCGCGAGAGGTGCGATTTGCGCCGCCCGCGCGTTTTCGCTTTGCTCTGATGCTCTCCCCTGATGGGCCGGCCATGAGGTCGTTCGTGCGCGCTCGCTTCTCTGCGGTGGCGGTGCTCTCCCTGCTGGCGGCTGGTCCTGCGTCGGCGCAGCTCCCCAACTTCCCCCAGTTCGACCTGGACCACCTGTCGGTGGACTCCAGCGCCGCGGGCTCGCTGGTGGTGGGGACGGGGGAGATCCTCCCGGTGGGGGCCGTCCGGTTCTCGCTGGCCGGCGACTACCAGAACAACCCGTACCGCTACTACGACGCGGGCCAGCAGATCGGCTCCATCATCAGCGACCGCTACACGGTACACGTGGTGGGCGGGTTCGCGCCGGTGGACTGGCTGGAGTTCGGCATGGACCTGCCCATCATCGCGTCCCAGACCGGGAGCGTGGAGGTGGTGCTGCCGGGGCTGGCGGAGCCGGTGCGCCGCGCGCTGGGGAGCCCCACGCTGACCGCGCGCGGGGGGCTGTTCTCCCAGGCCAAGGGATCGGTGTTCGACGTGGCGTTCCAGATCGGCGCCCGGCTGCCCCTCGGGAGC
>DATBSS010000222.1:0-15797 GCA_036559665.1 Myxococcaceae bacterium | reverse complement strand
CGCCGGTGCCCGGATCCACGCGCATCCCCTCCGGCAGCGCCCCGCCCGACACCGGCGCCAGCGAGAACTGGAACGGCCCGCTGCCCGAGACCAGCGGCCGGCCCACCTCGGAGTACTGGTACGCCAGGCCGCACGTCCCGGAAATCACCGGCGACGAGAGGAAGCCGGGCGGCGGCTTGCCGGTGCTGCCGATCGCCGCCACCTCCACCAGGTCCACGCAGGTCAGCCCGCTGTCGTCTGCGACCTTGAGCATGGCGCGGTAGCGCCCGGGCGCGTCGTAGGTGCGCGACACGTCCGCCTGGACGCCGACCGTCCCGTCTCCGAAGGTCATCGCGGTGGAGATCACCGACCCGTCCTGGTCGCCGAAGGTGGCGTGGTGCACCACGGTGAGCGGCGCCGGGCCGGCCGGCGGCGACAGCCCCACCCGGCACTCCGGCGGCTGCAAGAGCCCCTTGGTGACCGCCACCTCCACGGAGTCGGTGGCGGTGAGCCCGTTGCCGTCCACCACCGTCAGCCGTACCCGGTAGCGGCCGGGCGGGAAGGTCTGGGTGACGGTGGAGGTCGCCGCCGTCGCCAGGTCGCCCAGCTCCCAGAAGAACCCGCGCATCGGCGCGTCGCCCACCTGGCAGTCGCAGGCGAAGCTGCTGCTCAGCGAGCCGTCCCCGGCCAGCGTGGTGGCGAGAATCTTCGCCGACGGCGGCCGCCGGCCCTGGTCCAGCACCCAGAGCGGGTGCTTGACCGTCCCCGGCCGGCCCGCGGTGTCGAACGCGGTCAGCTCCGCCTGGTACCCACCCGCCACCAGGTATTCGTTCGACGTCCGGGCGCCCCCGGTCAGCGGCGAGAAGTCGCCGAAGTCCCAGCGCCAGAGCAGCGGAAGCGCGGATGGGTCGCCGGTGCTCGCCGCGCCGTCGAAGCTGGCGCTCAGCGGCGCCTCCCCCGTGTCCGGGTTCACCGTGAAGGCCGCCATCGGCGGGTTGCCGGAGGGCGCCGTCACGGTCACCTGGAACGTGTACTGGTCCTGCCCGGAGGTGTTCTGGGCGTTGACGCAGGCGGTGTAGGTCCCCGCCGCCGGCGGCGTCCACGCTACCGCGCCGGTGGTCCGGTCCACCTGGAAGCCAGGCAGGACGGCGCAGGTGCCGAACGACATCGGCCGGGCGCCCAGGCCCGTCACCCGGCCGAAGACGTTGTAGACATAGGGGATTCCCGTGGCGCCCCGCAGCGAGGCGTCGTGCGCGATGGAGGGCCGCGCGTTGGGGACCAGCACACAGCCCTGCGTCGGCTCGTCGCAGGCGAACTGGTCGTAGCCCACCGGATCCACGCACGACACCGGCACCCCCAGTGCGCAGAACCCGGCCTGGCACGTCTCTACGCCGTCGCAGTACAGGCTGTTCGGGCAGAGCGTGCCGTTGGGTACCACCGAGCAGGTGCCCACCTGGTTGGCGAGCGTGCAGGAGTTGCACGCGCCCGCGCACGAGGTGTCGCAGCACACGCCGCCCACGCAGTAGCCGGTGGAGCACTCGCCGTCGCCGCCGCAGAACCCGCCCTGCGCCTGGAGGACCACCACGCCGGTCTGCTGGCCGGTCACGGCCCCGGTCGCCGTGTCGGTGGCGGTGATGGTGTGCGTACCGGGCGCCCGCAGCGTGACGCCGCTTGCGAACGTGCGCCTGCCCAGGTCGCCGGCGGCGAAGGTGTAGTCGGCCGGCAGGGTGCCGGTGGCGTCGGTGGAGGTGAAGCGCACCGTGCCCAGGTAACCGGTGGCGAGGTTGCCGTACAGGTCCGCCGCGTTGACGGTGACGTCATGGGCGCTCCCGGAGGTGATCGGCGAGGGGACGCCGTTGACCTGCAGGCTGGCCGCGACCGCCGGCCGCACCGTCATCCCCAGCGTGGTGCCCAGCGGCGGCACGCTGTTGTCCGACACGGTCAGCGACTGGGTGCCGGCCGTGAAGAAGGTGCCGCTGAAATTCTGGGTCCCGGTGCCTGGCGAGAAGGACGTCGCCGGCGGCAGCACGGCGCGCGGATCGGAGCTGCTGAACTGCACCGAGCCGGCGTAGTCCTGGGCCACGTTGCCGTACTGGTCCAGCGCGAAGGTGCTGAAGGGCGTCGAGGCGCCGGCCGTGATGGACGACGCGATGCTCATGGCCAGGCCGGACGTGGGTCCGGGCACGATGGTCTCCCCCTGGGTGGCGGCGGTCAGCCCAGGGCCGGAGACGGTGAGCACCGGGTTGCCGGCGCGCGTGTCCTTGAACCAGAACTGTTTGCCCTGGTCGGCGGCCAGCAGCGACAGCGAGGCGATGCCAGTCGCGCAGGAGAGGTCCGAGAAGAAGGCCATCGCCGGCGCGTCGCTGGAAGCGAGCGGGAGGCTGGTGGTGGAGCCGATGCTGGTCGCGTTGCCGTAGGTGTCCTGCACGCTCACCGACGCCGCACCCGAGCAGGCGCCGGCCACCACCGTCTGCGGCGCGCTGGCCATGGTCAGCCTGGACGGCGCGGCCGGGACGACGGTGTAGCCGCGGAGGCCCGGCGCGAGCCCGGCCGCGGTCACCGTCAGGTTCACCGCGCGGGCGATGGTGTCCCGCCAGTAGAAGGTCACCGTGTTGGCGGGGGCGACGATGGTCCGGGACGTGACCTGGTTCCCCGCGCTGCACGCGGCGTCCGTGAAGAAGGTCGTGGTTGGCGAGTCCGAGCTCAGCGCCACCGTGATGTTGACGGTGACGTTGGCCGGGTTGCCGAAGCTGTCCTGCGCCTGCACCACCACGCCGCCGGCCTGCGCGGACGAGGAGCAGTTGCCAGCGGTGAGGGTGAACCCGGCCGACGTGATCGCCAGCTGGGTGGGCAGGCCCACGCTGAAGGTCTCGGTCTGCGACACCGTGCCCAGCGCGGTCGTCCAGCTGATGGTGGGCGACCCCGCCACGGTGTCCTTGAACCAGAAGGTCACCGAGTTGGAGCCGGCCGGCACCGTCAGCACCGTGGTGGCCGGCCCGGGGCAGGTGCTGCCACCGGTGTGGAAGGTTGTGCTGCCGGAGGTGGACGAAAGCGTCCCGCTGACGCCGCCGGCGGGCGCCACGGCCGCGTTCCCGTAGGCGTCCCGCAGCTGCACGGTGGCGCCCGCGGAGCACGCGCCCACCGTCACGTTCTGCGGCGCGGTGGTGAAGGTCACCGAGGCGGGCGGGCCCGCGGTCACGGTCTCCGTCTGGGTGGCGGAGGTGAGACCGGCGCTGGCGGCGGTGATCGTGGGGCTGCCGGCTACCGTCTCGCGCCAATAGAAGGTGGCGCTGTCGGACCCGGCCGGGATGGTGGTGGAGGTGATGGCGCCGCCGCCACAGCCCGCGCTCGCGTAGAAAGCTCCGGGCGTCGGGCTGGAGCTGAGGGTGACCGTCCGCGCGGAGGTCTGGACGCGCGGGTTCCCCGCCGGGTCCTGGGCCTGGACCTGCAGCGGTCCGGAGCAGGTCCCGGCCGCCAGCGACTGCGCCGAGGTGATGAAGGCCAGCTTGGTGGCCGCGGTGTCCACCTGCGCGGGCGCCGACGTCGCCTCCAGGTTGGACAGCTTGGTGCCCAGCGAGTTGGTGATCACCATCCGGTAGTACTGGCTGCCGCCGCCAGCCGGGAAGGCGACCGTGAAGTCCCACTCGCCCTGGCCGCCGGGGTTCACGTCCACCTGGTTGTTGGGGAGGCTGGGCCGCGACTCCACCCGGATCTCGTTCGTCGTGGTTCCGGTGAGGACGGGCGCGACGGTGGCGCCGTTGGTGGAGGTCGCGTCGTCCCACAACTCGCCGGACAGGACCTGGGTGACGGTGGAGAAGGTGGAGGTGCTGGAGCGCTCGAGCGCGAGGTAGGTCGGCGGATCGCCCCTCACGATCACCTGGTCCAGCGTGAACGTGTCGGAGGTGTTGTCCGTGCCCGCGCCGCGCAGCGCGTCCCGCAGGTAGACGGTGAGCGCTCCCCCGTTGAAGCCCTGCGCCTTGAGGTCGAAGCAGACCTCGGTGAGCGAGACGCTGGTGATCTGCCAGCCGGCGGGGAAGGTGGGCGAGAGGTTGGGAGTGGAGGTGAAGGTGTAGCCGACCTGCAGCGCCTCGCCGGTGGTCCTCGCGGTGAGGCAGAGCGGGTAGCTGGGCTTGCCGGCCGGCAGCGAGCTGAATCCGTAGATGTGGAAGGGCCAGCCGGCGACGGTGGTGTCGCCCAGCGTCCAGTAGCGCTTGTTGCCCTTGCCCACGCGCGTCTCGGTCAGCGTCTCCGTCGAGCCGTCCGCGGCCGCCACGTTCAGGTATGACCCGGCGCGGGTCTCCGCGTTGGCGAGTGTCTCCGAGATCGGCGACCGGTCTCCGGTGGCCAGCCTCCAGGCGAACGCGATGGCCTTCACGCCCACCCGGAGGTGGAGTTGCGTGCCCGGCGCCGCCTGGATCGCCGCGCCCTGGACGCCGAGCGCCGCGCCGGCCGACGAGTACCAGCGGAAGGCCGCCTGGTCGCGCCCGCCGATGCTCTCGGTCTGGGTGTCCGGGATGAGCCCGGCCGCGGAAGCGGTGAGGGTGGGTGTGCCGGTGAAGAGGTCGCGGAAGTAGAAGGTAACGGACGACGTGCCCGCGCTCATGGACCGGGAGGTCACCGCGGCGGTGCACCCGGAGTCCGAAAAGAAGGTCAGCGTGGCGGAGCTCGTGGTCAGCGCCACCGAGATCGCGGCGCCGGCGGGCGTGGCGTTCCCGTACTGGTCCGTCAGCGCCACCGTGGTCGCGCCGGAGCAGTTCCCGGCGCTGATGGACTGGGGGGACGAGGTGAAGCCGAGCTGGGTGCCCGGGGCCGGGGTGACGGTCTGCGTCTGGCTGGTCGAGGTGAAGCCGCCGGCGGTGGGCATGAGGTCCAGGCTGCCGGCCGTCGTCTCCACCCAGGAGAAGGTGGCGCTGCTGGTGGCGCCGGAGATCAGCACCGAGGTCACCGGCGCGCCGCCGCAACCGCTCCCCGCGTAGAACACCGTCGTCCCGGTGGAGGAGGACAGCGACACCGTGGTGGCGGTGCTCACGCTGGAGGGGTTGCCGGAGGCGTCCTGCGACCCCACCGTGGCCGCGCCCGAACAGGCGCCGGCGGTCACGCTCTTGGGAGCGCTGGTGATGGCCAGGCGGGTGGCCGCGCCCACGCTCACGGTCTCCACCTGCGTCCCGTCCAGGAGCCCGGAGGATGCGGCGGTGAACGTGGGCGTCTGCGGCGCGGCGGTGTCCTTCCACCAGAAGCTCGCGGCGCTGGCCCCGGTCACGATGGAGAGGGAGGAGATCTCCGTCCCCAGGGTGCACGAGCTGCTGGAAAAGAACTTCGTGGTGATGGAGGTGCTGGACAGGGTCACCGTCCGCGCGGTGGCCTGGGTGGCCGCGTTCCCGTAGGTGTCCTCCTGTTCGACGGTGGTGGTCCCCGAGCAGGAGCCCGCGCCCACCGCCTGCGGAGCGGTGGTGAAGTCCATGATCGCCGGGACGTCGGGGCGGATGGTCTGCGTCTGGTTGCCGCTCGCGTAGCCGGTGGCGCTGGCGGTGAGGGTCGGGTTCCCGGCCTTCGTGTCCTTCCAGTAGAAGGTGACCGTGTTGGTCCCTGCCGCCATGGTGATGGTGGAGATGGGGACCGAGCACCCGTTGTCCGAGAAGAACGGGCCGGCGGGCGAGGTGGTCGACAGGCTGATGGTCGTCGACGTGCTGGTGTTCCAGCCCAGGTTGTTGCCGTCCTGCGACTGCACCGTGGTGGCGCCCGAACAGGTGCCGGCCACGATGTTCTTGGCGGCGGAGGTGAACGCCAGCTTGGGGATGACGGTCTCCACCTGCGTCGCCGTCACCAGGGAGGGCGCGGCGCTGCTCAGCTGGAGCGTGGGCGTGCCGGGGGTGGTGTCCTTCCAGTAGAAGTTGGACAGCAGCGTGCCGGTGGAGATCGTCGTCGTGGAGACCGGCCCCACCGAGCAGCTGGAGTCCGTGTAGAAGCGCCCGGCGGCCGAGGTGGACGACAGGCCGACGGAGAGGTTGCCGGCGGCCGGCGAGTAGTTGCCGTACACGTCCATGCTGCGCGCCGTCGCTTGCGGCGAGCACTGGCCCGCCACCACCGTCTGCGAGCTGTTCCCGAAGGCGAGCTGGTACGGCGGCCCCGGGTTGATGGTCTCGTACTGCACGTAGACGTACCCGAAATAGCCTCCGTACCCGTAGATGTACGTGCTGTATCCCTGGGGGTTGTACGGGGACGTGGCGAGCGTGGAGCGCCACCAGAAGTTGACGTTGGAGGAGCCGCCGTCCATCACCGTGTAGGGCAGCCCCGCGTCGCAGCTGGACTCCGAGTAGAAGCTCATGCCCGGCGGGCCGTAGAGGTACATCGTGTACCCGGCTGGCGCGTTGACGGGCTGGTTCAGACCGTCCTGCGTCTGGAGCGTGGTGATGTTCGAGCACTGGCCGGCGTCCAGCGTCTGCGCCGGGGTGATGATCTGCGTGTAGCCGTACGTGTAGACCGCCTCGTTGGCGGCCGGGTACGCGCCGGCGGTGGCGGTGACGGTCTTGCCGCCGAGCGCGCTCTCCTTGAAATAGAAGCTGACCTGGTTGCCGCCCGCCGGGATGGACACGGTGGTGGCGGGGACCGTGCAGGACGAGTCCGAGTAGAAGGTGGTGGTGGCGCCGTTGGAGGAGGTGAGCGCCACGCTGACCGCCGACGCCGCGGTCGCCGCGTTGCCGAAGCTGTCCTGGAGCTGGACCGTCCGCGGGTTCGAACAGGTCGCCAGGAACTCGTTGTAGTTGTAGCTCACGAACGCGAGGCCCGACGCCGGCCCGGCGTTCACGGTCTGGCCCTGCAGCACCCACAGCCCGCCGGGGATGTCCGCGCCGAGGGTGAGGCCCCCGGACTTCGTCGACTTCCAGTAGAAGCTGGCCTGTGAACCCCCCGCCGGCATGGTGGCGGCGGAGATGCCCGCGTCGCAGGCGGAGTCCGAGTAGAAGTTGAGCTGCGGGATGACGTCGGTGGACTGGAAGGGCCAGACGCTGGTGGCCGAGCCCACCGTCACCGGCGCGTTCACCCCGTTCTGGAGCTGCACGGTGGACGGGCCGGCGCAGGTCCCGGCGATGGGCGACAGCGCGGCGGAGGTGAAGGCGAGGTGGTTGGCCGGCAGCGGGCCCGTGGTGAAGGCGGTGGCGCCACCGTTGAAGGCCACCCAGTTGGATGCGTAGCTGTACGGCCCGGAGACGCCGACCTCGCGGACGCGCCACTTGTAGGCGGTGCCCTCGGTGAGCCCGGTGATTCGCGTCGGCGGGAACTGCTGCTGCACGCAGCTCCCCTTGGTCATCGTCGGCGAGTAGTGGGTGATGGCGCCGGTGAAGCTGGCGCTCGTCGGCCGGACCTCGAACTCCAGGTGGTACGGCGAGTAGTAGCAGTCGGCGGAGATCGACGAGGCGGTGAGCTGGATCTCGCGGCCCTCGGAGGTGACACCTCCGTCGAGACCGGTGGCGTCACCGTTCTGCTGGAGCAGCGAAATAGGGTCGGAAGGGTCGGCCCAGGCGGAGACTGAAAGGAGGCACGCGGCGATGGCGGAGAGGAAGCACGCGCGCCTACCCAGCGCGGGGCAAAGACCCATGTAGACCTCCGGGGGGCGGAGAGACGACCGGGAGCGTAGCAGTGAAACGGTTCAGTGTTGGGTGTTTTCACCTATGTTCAGGGAGAGTGAGCCTGGTCACCACGCTCGACCCGCGCGGCCTCCGCCCGCCCATCCCTCCGCCCCAGACCCACCCCGAGGAGCGCGAGCGGCTGCCAGCCTTCTCGCGCGGGGGCCCGGAGGACCGGCTGGAGCGCGCGCGGGCCTACCGCAAGGCGACCGCGGCCCACGTGGAGGCGCTGCACCGGCAGTACACGTCCGGGCTCTCCATCTGCCGGCTGATCGCCGAGTGCCTGGACCGGCTCGTGCGCGGGTTGTTCGAGGAGCTCTCCGCGCAGATGCAGCCCCCGCCGGGCCTGGCACTGGCCGCGCTGGGCGGCTACGGGCGCAAGGAGACCGCGCCGCATTCGGACGTGGACTTGTTGCTCCTCCGCTCGCCCTCGGTGCGCGAGGAGGCGGTGCGCCCCTTCGCCAAGGCGTTCAACACCCTGTTGTGGGACAGCAAGCTGGTGGTGGGCTGGTCCGTGCGCACGCCCTCCGAGTGCGCGCGCGCCGCGGAGGACGACCACACCGTGCGCACCGCGCTGCTCGACTGCCGGTACCTCGCCGGGGACGAGAAGGTGTACTCGCAGCTGGCGGACCAGGTGCTGCGCGAGCTGCTCACCCACGCCGCGGACCGCTTCATCGCCGACAAGAGCCTGGAGCTGCGCGAGCGGCGGCTGAAGTACGGCGACTCCATCTACCTGCTGGAGCCGAACATCAAGGCGGGCGAGGGCGGGCTGCGCGACCTGGAGGCAGCCCTCTGGATTGCCCAGGCGCGCTACCGGACGCGCGGCCTGCGGGCGCTGCTCAAGGAGGCGGTGCTGCCGGCGTCGGAGGTAAATCTCTTGACCTCCGCGCGCGACTTCCTGATGCGGATCCGCAATCACCTCCACATCCTGCGCGGGCGGAAGGAGGACCGGCTCACCTTCGACCTGCAGGACGCGGTGGCGACCTTCCTGGGCTACCAGCCGGGCCCGGAGGGGCTCCCGGTCGAACAGTTCATGCGGCACTACTACCTGTCCGCCAAGGCCATCCGCACCGCGGCGGGCGCGCTGATCGCCCGCTGCGAGGAGGGGATGCAGCGGCGGCCGGGGGCGGCGGCGGCGGACAAGAAGGTCCCGCCGTTCAAGGTCTTCCAGGGCAAGCTCACCCTGGACGGCGAGGCGAGCCTGCTCTCGAGAGAGCCGCACCTGTCCCTGCGCCTGTTCCGGGTGGCGGACGAGCTGGGGGTGCCGCTCTACTCGTGGGCGCGAGACCAGGTGCTGCACGCGCTGCCGGCGCTGGAGGCGGCGCGCGACCATCCGGCGGTGACGCAGGAGCTCAAGGCGCTGCTGGGGCGGCCGGGCACCCGCGGCGCGCTGCTGTTCGACCTGCACGACCTGGGCGTGCTGGGCGCGGCGGTGCCCGAGTTCGGGCGCGTCACCGCGCTCCACCAGCACCAGCTGTACCACGTGTACACGGTGGACGTTCACACCCTGTTCGCGGTGCGGCGGCTGTACGCGCTGCGTGCCGGCGACCTCCAGGCCGAGGTGCCGGAGCTGTCCCGCCTGATGCAGGCGCTGGCCGACCCGCTGCCCTTGTACCTGGGGATGCTGCTGCACGACGTGGGCAAGGGCCTGGGAGGCCGGCACTCCGAACGCGGGAAGGAGATCGCCTCCCAGGTGGCGGCACGGCTCCAGCTCACCGCCCGGCAGACGGAGATCGTCGAGCACCTGGTGCTGCACCACCTGGCCATGTCCGAGACGTCGCAGCGGCGCGACCTCTCCGACCCGGACCTGATCGCCCAGTTCGCCGCGCGGTGCGGGGACGTGGAGAAGCTCACCTGCCTGTACGTGCTGACCTACGCGGACATGTGCTCGGTGTCCCCCACGGTGTGGAACGAGTGGCGGGCGCGGCTGCTGGAGGAGCTGTTCGTCAAGGCGCGGGCATACCTCTTGGGCGCGACCGCGGGGCCGGACGCGTCCGCCTCGAAGGAGGCGTTCGCGGTCCGCTGGCGGCGCGCGCTGGGCCCCAGGAAGGCGGAAGGCCTGCTCCAGCGGCTGCCGGAGCGCTACTTCCTCTCCACGCCGCCGGCCCGCGCCGTCCTCCACGCCCGGCTCCTGGACCGCGCCACCCTCGCCACGCTGGCGGCCGCGGTGCGCTCATCCGAAGCGCAGGGCTGCATCGAGCTGACCCTGGCGGCGCGTGACCGGCCGGGCCTTCTGGCCCTGTTCGCCGGCGTCCTCTCCGCGCACGGGCTGGACATCCTCTCCGCGCAGATCGCCTCCACCGACGACGGCCTGGCCCTGGACGCCTTCACCGTGCGGGCCGCCCACGGCGGCGAGCTGGAGCGCCACCGCTGGCGCAAGGCGCGTGCCGACCTCGCCCGGGTGCTGGAGGACCGCGCCACGGTGGAGGAGATCCTCCGCAAGCACCGCGGCGGGGCACTCCTGCAACGCGCGCTCCCGCCGGTGCGGGCGGACGTCACCCTGGACAACCGCGCCTCTGCCCGCTTCACCGTGGTGGACGTGCTGGCGCAGGACCGGGTGGGCCTGCTGTACGCCATCGCCCGCGCGCTCCACCAACTCGGCGTGGAGATCGCGCTCGCCAAGGTGGCCACCGAGGCGCACCGGGCCATCGACTCGTTCTACGTCACCGCTTCCGGTCAAAAGGTGGAGGAGCCGGCCGCCAGGGCCCGGCTGCTGTCGGCGGTGCGCGAGGCCGTGGAGGCCTTGCCGGCCTGATGCGCGCGCAGCACCGCGCGCCCCAGCCACAACCCGAGCAGGACACTGAGCACCATGCCCGCGGCGGTGGCGGCGGTCATCACCGTCTTGCCCTGGCCGAGCGCGCTGCCGAACTGCGCGGTGATGAAGGTGCCGGGCAGGGTGCCGATCAGCACGCCCAGCGCCAGGGGCCCGAAGCGCGCGCCCGCGCTGGCCGCCGCGGCGATGTACACGTCGGTGGGGAGCAGCGGGTTGAGGGTGGCGATGACCGAGAGCTTGAAGCTGTGCTCGCGCGCGACCTCCACCACCTCCTGGTGCTTGTGCCCCATCAGCCGCTTCAGCAGCCGTCCGCCGCCGGCGAGGCGGGTGAGCCCGAACACCAGTGCGCAGGACAGCAGGCTCCCCAGCAGCGCGTAGACGGTCCCCATCTTCGCGCCGAAGAGCAGCCCGCCCACCGCGGTCAGCACCTGTCCGGGTAACAACGTCAGGGGCCGCGCGCCCAGGAACAGCACGAACACCAGCGGCGCCAACTCGCCGAAGCGGGACAGGAAGTCGGACAGGGTGCGCTGGCTGACCGCGCCCCTGGACAGAAGCCGCAGCGCCACCAACCCCCCGATCGCCGCCATCATCGGCGCCGCGATCTTCGCGACGCCCACGACCTTCGCGAAACCTGCTCCCCCCTTCGCGCGTCCAAGAAGACCGTGGTGGGTGATTGACATGCGGGAAAGGTGGGACGGGTCAGGGAATCTGCAAATGAACAGCGGGGTTTCAGGTTGACGAACAGGGAAGCGGGCGACCGGATGACGGATACGTTCTGACTACACAGGTAACCGAAGGAATCTCGCTGGTTAGCAACCCGCTCGGGGAGCGGGCGAGGAGCCGGTCATCAGGTACTGCGATTGGGTCGCTTGCTCGCAGCCGCCTCAGACCCAAGCTTTCGAGCGAGAGGAAGCTTTCGGCCTGACAAAGGCGGGGCGGTTCGAGCGAGAGCAAGGAGCACGACGATGGCGGACAAGGACAACAAGGGAAGCATGACCGTCGCGGAGGCGGGCCGGAAAGGCGGCGAGACCGTCCGCAACGAGCGTGGCCGTGAATTCTACGAGACGATCGGCCGCAAGGGCGGCGCAACGGTGAAGGCCGAGCGCGGCCGCGCGTTCTACGAGGAGATCGGCCGCAAGGGCGGTGAGACCGTGAAGGCGGAGCGCGGCGCCAAGTTCTACGAGGAGATCGGCAAGAAGGGCGGGGACCGCGTCAAGGCCACCCGCGGGCCGAACTTCTACGAGGAGATCGGGCGCAAGGGCGGCCAGAAGGTCAAGAAGCTGATCGAGGAAGGCAAGCGCGCGGCCCTCGCGGCCAAGGGCCTGGCGCCGGCGGAGGAGCCGAAGCCGAAGCCCGAGGGCGTCGCGGAGCCGGCCGTCGAGCCGTCCACGCCGACGGAGAGCTGACCGCTCTGGTCCGGTAGCTTTCCATTTTCTGGGGGCGGGGCGGCCTTGGCATAGGCTCTGCGCGCCATGGCCGCGCCCCTCGCTCCCATCGTGGAGGTGGATCCGGAACGCCCCAACCCGCGCACGCTGGACCGCGCGGTGGAGGTGCTCCGGAACGGTGGCGTGGTGGCGTACCCCACCGACACCTACTACGGCGTGGGCTGCGACCTGCTCTCGAAGAAGGCGATCCTGCGCCTTTACGAGCTCAAGGGTCGCGACCGCCGCAAGCCGCTGGCGTTCCTGTGCCCGGACCTGTCCGAGGTCTCGCGGTACGCGCATGTGAACAACTTCGCCTACCGCACGCTCAAGCAGCTCACGCCGGGACCGTTCACCTTCGTCCTGGAGGCGACCCGCATCGTCCCCGAGATGATGATGACCAAGCAGCAGCAGGTGGGCATCCGCGTCCCGGCCTCCGCCATCGCCCTGGAGCTGCCGCGCCGCCTGGGCCGGCCGGTCGTCACCACCTCCGCCACGGACCGCGACGGCCAGCCGCTGATCGACGCCCGCGACATCAAGGACGTGCTGGGCCACGGGTTGGACCTGATCCTCGACGGCGGCGTCCAGCCCAGCGAGCCCTCCACGGTGGTGTTCGTCCACCCGGATCGGCTGGAGATCCTCCGGCAGGGGAAGGGCATCCTGTGATGGATGGCCTGCTGGACCCGTTCATCGCCCACCTGCGCGCCGAGCGCGGGCTGGCCGGCAAGACGGTCGATGCCTACGCGGCAGATCTCAAGGCGTACTTCGACGACCTGCGCAGGCACGGGATCTCCGAGGCCTCCCAGGTCCAGCGCGAGGACGTGGTGGCGCACCTCAACGCGCTCGGGCGCGGCGGGATGTCGCCGCGCTCGCAGGCGCGGCACCTGGCCTCCATCCGCCAGCTCCACGGCTTCCTCCACGCGGAAGGGATGTGTCCCCAGGACCCGACCGAGGACCTGGACACGCCGCGCTGGGGCCGCAAGCTCCCCACCTTCCTCTCCCTGGACGAGGTGGAGCGGCTGCTGGAGGCGCCTCAGCCCTCCACGGTCGCAGGCGCGCGCGACCGCGCCATGCTGGAGGTGCTCTACGCTTGTGGCCTGCGCGTCTCCGAGCTGTGCGGGCTGAAGGCCGAAGACCTCCAGCTCTCCGCCGGCTACCTGGTGGCGCGCGGGAAGGGGAGCAAGGAGCGCGTGGTGCCGCTGGGGAGCAAGGCGGCGGCGGCGGTGAAGGAGTACCTGGCCGGCCCACGCGCGGCGCTGTTGAAGGGGCGCCCCTCGCGCGCGCTCTTCGTCACCCCGCGCGGCGGGCCGTTCACCCGGGTGGGGTTCTGGAAGCTCTTGCGGAGGTACGCGCTGAAGGCGGGCATCCGCCGGCCGATCAGCCCCCACAAGCTGCGCCACTCCTTCGCCACACATCTTTTGGAGCGCGGGGCGGACCTGCGCGCGGTGCAGGCCATGCTGGGCCACGCGGACCTCGCCACGACGCAGGTGTACACGCACGTGAACGCCGCCCGGTTGCGGGCCGTCTACGACCAGCACCACCCCCGGAGTCGCAAGGGGGCTACGCCGGGCGGCGCGGGCGCTCGGCCGCCGCGGTGATGGCGCCGCAGTCCAGGAGCCGGAACAGCGAGCGCGTCGCCGCCAGCTCTCCCATGGCGCTCTGGCGCAGCGCCTCCGCCAGGTTCGGCGCGCCGCGCAGCTTGGCGTGGAGGTAGAGGTCGTCCGAGGTCAGCTCCGGCGGCGGCGGCTGCGGGATGGGCAGGAAGTTGAGCCTCCCTTCCAACTCCGCCACCCGCAGGGCGAGCTTCTTGGCGGCGTGCGCCTCCGCCTCGCGGAACAACTCGTGCGCCTCGGCGGTGGGCGTCTGGTCCAGCACCCGGAGCGCGATCTCTGCCGCCCGGTCGCAGTCGCCCCGGTTGAGCAGCTCGCGCGCCCGCTTGAGCTGCGCCTCCACCGCCGACACCTGGGAGAGCGCGCCGGCCTGCTTCCAGGGCACCAGCGCGCCGCGGTGGTAGAGGTGGAGCACGCGGCGGGCGACGAACATGGGCCCCTCGCGGCTCATCCCCAGGAGGTCCTGCACCGTGGCGCCCAGCTCCGCCGCATCCAGGATGGCGCGCTCCTCCACCGTGCCGCTGAAGCGCAGGTGCTGGCGCTCCACCCGGAAGGTGGTCTCCGGGCTGGGCAGCACCTCGCGGAAGGCCTTCCACTCGCGCAGCCGGGCCTGCCCGTCGCGGTGGAGCGGCATCAGCTTGAGCCGGAGGTCCAGGCCGCGCGCCGGCACCTCGCTGGGCTGGAACCAGAGGTCGCCCGAGTCCCAGGTGTAGCAGTCGAAGAGCGCCTCGCGCGCCTTGTGCTCCAGCGCCTCCAGCAGCCGCGGCTGGTCCACCTCCCCGCGATCCAGCAGCCACTGCCCCAGCGGCGAGTCCTCCGCCTCCGCCGCCGCGAACGCCTCCGCCGCGCGCGTGGTGTCCAGGATGCGCAGGTCGCAGAGCACCTGCGAGAGGTGCTCCCAGGGGGCGGTGCTGCTGGCGGCCACCAGGTACCCGTCGCGCAGATCGAAGTCCCGCCTGATCTTCCCCCGCTCCACCCGGAGCCTGCCGGAGGTCTGCGCCCCTTCCGAGAGCGCAGGGATCAGAAGCGGCAGTCGGTAGCTGGTGAGGCTGACCTGGATTGCCTGCATTCGAGGGACGGCAGGGTATCAACCGGCCGTCACCCGGTTCAATGTGGTCTATCGTCCGCCGTTCGATGCGAATCCTTTCCGGCGTTCAATCCTCGGGGCGCCTGCACCTGGGCAACTACTACGGCGCCATCCGGCAGTTCGTGGAGCTCCAGGAGGAGGGCGAGGCGCTGTACTTCATCGCCGACCTGCACTCCCTCACCACGGTGCGGGACGGGAAGCTGCGCGAGGAGCTCACCCGCGAGGCCGCGCTGGCCTTCCTGGCCCTGGGCCTGGACCCGAAGCGGGCCATCCTTTTCCGGCAATCGGATGTTCCCGAGGTGACGGAGCTGTACTGGATCCTGGGGAGCGTGGTGCCGCTGCCCAACCTGGAGCGCGCCCACAGCTACAAGGACAAGATCGACCAGGGGATGAGCCCGGACTTCGGGCTGTTCGCGTACCCGGTGCTGATGGCCGCGGACATCCTCCTCTACGGCTCGGACGTGGTGCCGGTGGGGAAGGACCAGATCCAGCACGTGGAGTTCGCGCGCGACTGGGCCACCAAGTTCAACGTCACCTACGTGAAGGGGTACGACCCGCAGGATCCGGACGGAAAGGAGAAAGGCCACGCACCCGGAGTGTTGAAGCTGCCGGCGGTGCGGGTGCAGGAGGCCACCCAGACCGTGCCCGGGCTGGACGGCCGGAAGATGTCCAAGTCGTACGGCAACGCGATCGACCTGTTCGGCGAGGAGAAGGAGATCCGGAAGCGGATCATGTCGATCAAGACGGACTCCACCCCGGTCGAATCGCCCAAGCCGGTGGAGGGCAACCCGCTGTACGACCTGCTCAAGCTGGTGGCGCCGGCGCAGGACTTCGCGGCGCTGGATGCTTCGTGGCGGCAGGGCGGCCAGGGCTACGGCCACTACAAGAAGCAGTTGGCGGACTTCTTCTTCGCCGTCTTCGGCCCGGCGAGGCAGAAGCGCGCGGAATTGGAGAAGGACCCGGGCGAGCTGGAGCGGGTGCTGCAGGACGGCGCGCGCCGGGCGCGCGAGCTGGCCGCGCCGGTCATGGACGCCGTTCGTCGCGCCGCCGGGCTCTGAGCAGCAGCGGATCCTGGTCCGGGCGGCGGTGCTGCCGGGCCAGGAGGATGGCTGCGCCCACCGCGAGCACCGCCGGGAGCCAGTAGCTCAGCAGCGTGTACGCCGGGAGCGCGCGCGTGAAGGCGAACCCGCCGGCCGCCAGCACGGCCGCGCCGGCCACCGCCACCGCGCGCACGTAGCCGTGGCGGCGGCGGAGCGGCTCCAGCCACATCCCGATCATCGCGGCGAAGAAGACCAGGGCCACGAT
>DATBSS010000221.1:0-7741 GCA_036559665.1 Myxococcaceae bacterium | reverse complement strand
CCTGGAGCAGAAGGTGGCGGTCGAGGGCGTCTCGCGGGACGGCGACCATGTCTCGGTGAAGCTGTCGAACGGGAAGGCGGTGCGCGGGTCCCATCTGCTGGTGGCGGTGGGGCGGCAGCCAAACACCGGGGACCTGGGGTGCGAGGCGGCTGGGATCGCGCTCGACGACAAGGGCTTCATCAAGGCGGACGACCACTTCCGCACCAGCGCGGCGGGCGTCTACGCGGTGGGCGACTGCATCGGCGGGCCGCAGTTCACGCACAACTCGTGGGACGACCACCGGCTCCTGGCGAAGTTCCTGGAGACGGGGGATGGGCGGGGGCGCTCCGGGCGCTTCGTGCCGTCCTCGGTGTTCACCGATCCGCAGGTCGCGGGCGTGGGGCTCACCGAGCGGGAGGCGAAGAAGCAGGGCGTCGCGTACGAGCTGGCCACCATGCCGTTCAGCTCCATCGCCCGAGCCACCGAGGCGGACGAACCGGCCGGCGTGCTCCGCGTGCTGGTGGATCCGAAGACCGAGCGCGTGCTGGGGGCGCACATCGTCGGCGCGGACGCCGGGGAGCTGATCCACATCTTCGTGGCGCTGATGCAGGCGGGCGCCTCGGCCCGGGCCATCGTGGACATGCAGGCGGTCCACCCCACGTTCGCCGAGGGCGTGCAGTCGGTGGTGATGTCGCTCCCCCGCTTCAGCGTGTAAAAGCTCCGGCGATGGACGCGCGCTGGATGGATACGGGGTCGTCGCTGAGCGCGAAGGCCCGTGAGTGGGGGCTGCGCAGCAGGCCGGGCATTCGCTACCTGGACATCGGCGTCGCGGAGCTGCGGGTGCGCGAGGTGGGGCCACCCGACGCGCCGGCGGTCGTGTTCGCGCCGGACTCGCCGCTGGGCATCGAGCACCACGACCGGGTCCTCGCCTCCTGGCCGGCGGACCGGCGCGCGGTGGTACTGGAGATGCCGGGTTGCGGCTTCTCGCGGGCGCGGCGAGGGTTCGATTTCACGTCGGCGGCGTTCGCGGAGGCGACGGCGCGGGCGCTGGATGCGCTGAAGTGCGAGCGGCCGGCGCTGGTGTTCCCATGCGTCTGGGGGTTCGTGGCGCTGGAGTTGGCGCGGGCGCGGCCGGAGCGGGTGTCGAAGCTGGTGCTGCCGCAGACGCCGTCGTGGGAGGACATGGCGCGGTGGGCGGAGCGGGTGGATCGCCGGAGGGTGGTGCGGCGGCCCCTGGTGGGCCAGCTCTTGATGAAGGCCCACCAGGCGAACATCTCCAAGCAGTGGTTCCGGTTCGGGTATCCGGACCGGAGCTTCGGCGCCGCGCTGAACGCGGAATGCGCGGAGGCGTTCGCACACGGTGCGGTCTTCCCGCTCGCGTCGCTGATGCAGGGCTTCGAGCGCAGCCGCGCGCCCGGCGTTGGGCCACTCCCGATGCCCGTCCGCGTCCTGTGGGGCGCCGGAGACCGGTCACACCGGCCGACACCGCCGGAGAGCCTTCGCGCGCTGGTCCCGGGCGCCGAGGTCGACGTGATACCCACGGCGGGCCACTCCCCGGAGCTGGAGCACCCGGACCGGTTGCTCGCGCTCTTGAAAGACTGACGTTCCGCCTACCGCTGAGCCTCCTCCAGGAATCGGCCATAGCCTCGAGGCGCTCGCTCCAGCGCGTCGATCGCCACCTCCGCGAGCGCGTGCTCCCCGCCACCGCCCTCCCCCTTCCACACGCTCGCGAGCGTGAGCCTCGCCAGGGCCGCCACCGCTGGATGGGCCCGCCCGGCGCGGCAATCGTGAAGCATCCTCCTCGCCGTCGCCTCCGCCGCGACGCTGTCTCCCATCCTCCACTGCGCTTTCGCCATCGACGCCAGCGCCCAGCACCGCGGAGTCGCCGTGCGCGCGAACGACTCCGGTTTCGGGGTCAGCGCCTCCCGCAACAGCACCTGTGCCTCCGCTCCCCGACCGCGCTCGATCAGCGCCGCTCCCAGCACCGCCCGCGCCCGCTGCGACTCCCGCGATTCCTTCCCCCAGAGCCCGTCCGCCAGCTCCCGCCCCTGACCCGCTGATGCGATGGCCTCGTCCAGCCGCCCGCGCAACCAGGCGCTCTCCGCCTCGGCGATCCGCGCCGCCGCGAGGAGCGGTCGGCCGATGACCTCCGGCTGGCCCTGGGCGATGGTGATCGCCCGCCGGTGGAACCGCTCCGACTCCCCCCAGGCCCCCAGCTCTCCCTGGATGAGCCCCAGCTGCGACAGCAACGGCGCCTGCTCCGGCCGCTCCCTTCCCACCGTCGCCTCGGAGATCACCAGCGCGCTCTCCGCCAGCGGGAGCGCCTCTTCCGCCCTCCCCATCCGGAGGAGGATCTCCGCCAGGATCTGCCGCCCCCGCCCAAGCCGCGGATGGCCCTCGCCCAGCGTCGCCCGCCATTGCGACACCGCGTCGCGCTCGCGCGCCAGCGCCTCGTCCAGCCGCCCCGCGTCCGCCAGCACCCGCGCGATGTTGTGGATCGACCCGGCGACGTCCGCGTGGTCAGGCCCGTGCTCCTTCACCCGCAGCTCCATGGCGCGCTGGTGAAGCGCCACCGCCTCCTGGTACCGCCCCGCCGTTCCCAGCGCCGACCCGAGGTTGTTGGCCGCCACCACCTGCAGCGGGTCGTCGGGGCCGTAGCTCCGCCGGGTGAGCTCCATCGCCTCCTGGTACCGGGCCAGCTCCTCCGCCCGGTCCGCGCGGGCGGAGGCCAGGTTGGCCAACTCGTGCAGCAGCAGGAGCTCCAGCTCCGCGTCTCCACCCAGTCGTTGCACCGACGCGCGCGCCGCCTGCTTCAGCGCCTCCAGGTCGCCCGTCGGATCCAGCCGGACCGCCAGCCCCAGCAGATCCACCCGCGCCCGCGCGGCGGCCTCATCGTGCCGCGCGCCCTCCGCTTCCAAGGCCGCGCGCTCGAGGATGGGGACGACCCCGCGGTAGTCGCCGAGCCCGGCGTGCGTCGCCGCCAGCCCCAGCAGCACGTCCGCGACCAACGCGCTGTCCTTCGTGGCCTCTGCCGCGGCCAGCGCCCTCTCGTACCCGGTCCGCGCCTCGTCGAACCGGGCGGCAAATCGGAGCGCGGCCGCCGCCGCCACCTGCTCGCGGACCGCCTCGGACGCCTGACGCGCCAGCGGATCCACCGGCTGCGGCGGTTGGCGGCGAAGCTTGGCCGGGTCCTCGCAGTCCGAGACCGGCCGGAGCGCGCGCGCCGCATCCGCCGCCTTGGGGAGCAGCGTCCGGTCCGCCGCCCGCAGGAGCGCGACCAGCGCCGCCAGCTCCCGCCTCCGGTGCGATAGGCACAACAAGCTCCGGCCCCGGTCCTCGGCGCGCGAGGACGGCGTTCGCTCCGCCAGGCATGCCCGTGACGACGCGCCGAGGTACTCCCAGCGATAGGCGTCCAACGCTATCCCCGCCCGGTCGAACGCTGCCGGCGCGGAGGAGTCCCCGGAGGCGAGGAACGTCGAATGCACTTCCCCTCGCACCGCGTCATCCCAGACGCCGTCGAGGGCGTGCTCGGCGGCGCCGCACGCGGGCACCCGGAAGAACCAGGCCCCGGCGACCACGACCACGGCCGCTCCAACGCCAATCGCCACCAAACGCCCCGCGGATCGCCACCGGGGCGGCGCTGCGCGTTCCAGCGCTTCCAGGAGTGCGTCCATCGACGGCCAGCGGAGCCGCGGGTCGTGAGACATCCCGCGCTTCAGGCACCGCACCACTGCGCGCGGCGCGCGACCAGAGAGCGCCTGGATGGTCACCAGGCAAAATGCGTACTGGTCCGTCCATGGCCCAAGCGGCTCACCCGCTCGCTGCTCCGGAGCCATGTACGCCGGCGTTCCAGCGCCATCCGGGACCGGCTCCGATGCCACTGCCCGCGCCAGCCCGAAGTCGGTCACCGCCACGCGGCCCGATCGTTCTACCAACACATTGCTCGGCTTGACGTCCCGGTGGATCAGCCCGACCGCGTGGGCCGCCGCCACGCCCCGCCCGGCCTGCACGCACGCCTCCAGCACCTGCCGCCACGTCCGCGGCTCCGCCGCCAGCCACGCCTTGAGCGTCGTCCCATGCAACCGTTCCATGGCGATGAACGCCACGCCGCCCGCGATGCCGGCCTCGTACACCGCCACCACGTTGGGGTGGCTGACGCGCGCCAGCGCCTTGGCCTCCCCGAGCGCCCGGCCGTGCTGCACCAGCGAATCCGCCCCTAGGATCTTCAGCGCCACCTCGCGGCCCAACTCCTGGTCGCGCGCCGCGTACACCGTCCCCGCGCCGCCGCCTCCCAGCCTCGCCTCCACCACGTAGCGCCCGAGGCGCGCGCCCGGCGCCAGCTCCCCGGCGCGGGGCGCGGCCGGTCCCGCGGTGAGCGTGGCGTCCGCTTCGGTCATCGAAAACCGGAGTGTAGAGCGCGCCGCAGGCGTGGAAGGATGGCCCGATGATCACGTTCCACCTCCCAAGCGGCGAGGCGATTGTTCCGCCGGACCTGGCAGCCATTCCGGACCTGGCGCAGCGCGCGGTCTGGATCGACCTGCTCCGGCCAACGCGCCCGGAGGAGCTCGCGGTGGAGAAAGCGTTGTCGGTCGAGGTCCCCACGCGAGAAGAGATGCAGCAGTTGGAGCTCTCCCGGCGCCTCTACGATGAAAATGGGACGCTCTTCATGACCGCGACCGTCCTCACGGGAGCGGACTCCAGTCATCCGGAGAGCGCCGGGATCACCTTCATCCTGTTGAGCGACCGGTTGGTGACGGTGCGCTACACGGAGCCCCGTGCGTTCCAGTCGTTCTTCGCGCACCGGAGCGCCCACCTGGCAGATCACGCGACCCCGCGCACCATCTTCGAGGGGCTCGTGGACGCCATCGTGGAGCGGCTGGCGGACATCATGGAGGCGACGGGCGCGATGGTGGAAGACCTCTCGCAGGAGATCTTCCGCGACCAGGGAGGCGCGCCGCAGCCGAAGGGCGAGCGGCCGGCGCAGCGCAACTACAACACCATCCTCCAGAAGCTCGGCCGCGCCAGCGACCTGGTCGCCAGGTCGCGCGAGAGCCTGGTCAGCCTGGGGCGGGTGGTGGCGTTCTTCCGCGAGACGCACAAGGACGACGCGACCGCCCTCAGCACCGTGGAGCACTTCGCCACCGTCTCCGGGGACTTCGCCGCGCTGGCCGACTACGCAACGTTTCTCTCCGGCAAGTCGTCCTTCCTGCTCGACGCCACGCTGGGGATGATCAGCAACGAGCAGAACGCGATCATCAAGCTGGTCTCGGTGGCCGCGCTGGTCTTCGGCCCGCCCACCCTGATCGCCAGCATCTACGGGATGAACTTCGAGCACATGCCGGAGCTGCACTGGGTCTACGCCTATCCGCTGGCGGTGCTCACCATGGTCCTCTCGGCGATCTTCCCCTACGTCTTCTTCAAGCGCAGGGGTTGGCTGTAGCGGCTAGAGCTCGAACCCCACGTGCACTGATCCAAATGGAAACAGGACGTGGGGCTGGAACGTGTCCGGCCCGCTCTGCTCCACCGCCAGCGGCGGCGAGAGCACGCCCATCCCACCCCAGATGGAGACGAAGACGTGCCGCTGCGGGCCCGGGTACCAGCGGTAGCCCAGCGCCGGCTCCAGCCAGAGCTGGGTCGTGAATTGCTGCGAGGCGGAAGCGGCCCGGGTCTCCGTCCAGCGCTCCAGCGCCAGGTACAGCCCGGCGAAGACACCCCCGTCCGGCCCACCGAAGTCCCAGAACGCCTCCGCGGCGAAGGCGCGGCTCCCAAACTCCCAGCCGGCGTTGCGCGTCGCGGTCCCGTTCAGCGCGTCCATGGCTCCGACCACGAACGCGGGGTACCGCTCGCCTCCGAAGACGCCGAAGCCCAGGCGGAGGTGGCCGTCCAGCCATGGCGGGCGCGCGAAGGCGTGCAGGGAGTGGAGGGAGCCGATGGGCGGGATGACGTAGGCGAACACGTCGATCTCCGCGCCCGCGGTCCATCCGGCGGCTCGGCCGGGCTCCTCTGCGAAGGCGGGGGCGGGGAGGAGCACGAGCGGCGCGAGCAGCGAGGCCAACAGGCGGGGGAGCTTCATCCCGCGCATCTTCCCTCGGAAACAAGCCCGGAAGTGTAGGGTGTCCGCCGCACCCATGATGCTGCTCGCGGAGTTGGTGGCCGTCTCGAACCGCGTCGGGAGCACCCGCGCCCGCCTGGAGAAGATCCGCCTGCTGGCGGAGCTGCTGCGCAAGGCCACCCCGGACGAGGTCGCCATCGCGGTGGCCTACCTCTCCGGCGCGCTCCCGCAGCGGAAGATCGGCCTCGGGTACGCCACCATCCACCGCCTCGCCGAGACGCCGGCCGCGGGCGCCGCCTCGCTCGCGCTGGGCGAGGTCGACCAGCAGTTCACCCGGATGGCCGCGGTGAAGGGCGCGGGCTCGAACACGGAGCGGCAACAGCTCCTGGGCGCCCTCTTCGCCCGCGCCACCGCGGACGAGCAGGACTTCCTCTCCCGCCTGGTGGTGGGCAACCTCCGCCAGGGCGCGCTGGAGGGCATCATGGCCGACGCCATCGCCCAGGCGGCCAACGTCCCGCCCGCCTCGGTGCGCCGGGCGCTGATGTTCTCCGGCGACGCGCCGTCGGTGGCGCGCGCCGCGCTCGCGGAAGGGGAGGCCGGCCTGTCGCGCTTCCGCCTCCAGCTCTTCCGACCGCTCCAGCCGATGCTCGCGCAGCCGGCCGCGGACGTGGAGGAGGCGATGGAGGCACTCCACCGCGCGGCGCTGGAGTGGAAGCTGGACGGCGCGCGCATCCAGGTCCACCGCGACGGCGACGATGTCCGCGTCTTCACCCGCGAGGGGAACGACGTCAGCGCCGCGGTGCCCGAGGTGGTGGAGCTGGCGCGCGGGCTGCCGGCGCGGGCGCTGGTGCTCGACGGCGAAGCCATCGCACTCCGCCCGGATGGGTCGCCCCACCCGTTCCAGGTGACGATGCGGCGCTTCGGGCGGAAGCTGGACGTCCACCAGGCGCGCGCCGGGCTCCCGCTCTCCCCCTTCGCGTTCGACGTGCTCCACCTGGACGGGGCGGACCTGGTGGACCAGCCCTACCTGGAGCGGATGCGGGCCCTGGACGCCGTCGTCCCCGAGGCGGCGCGGGTGCCCAGGCTGGTCACGGAGTCCGGCGAAGAGGCGGAGGCGTTCTACGCGCGCTCGGTGCAACAGGGGCACGAGGGCCTGCTGGCGAAGGGGCCGGAGTCACCCTACGAAGCGGGCCGGCGCGGCGCGAGCTGGCTCAAGCTCAAGCCGGCGCACACGCTGGACCTGGTGGTGCTGGCGGCGGAGTGGGGCAGCGGGCGCCGGCGCGGCTTTCTTTCCAACCTGCACCTCGGCGCGCGCGACCCGGCCAGCGGCGGCTTCGTCATGCTGGGCAAGACCTTCAAGGGGCTGACCGACGAGCTGCTCGCGTGGCAGAGCGTGCGGCTGCTCGAGCTCGAGGTGGCGCGCGACGGTCACGTCGTGCACGTGCGCCCGGAGCTGGTGGTGGAGATCGCGCTCAGCGACGTGCAGGAGAGCCCGCACTACCCGGGCGGGATCGCGCTGCGCTTCGCGCGGGTGAAGCGCTACCGGTCCGACAAGCGGCCGGAGGAGGCGGACACGATCGACGCGCTTCTCGCGGTGCCCGCCTCCGCGTCCACCTGGCCGGGCCTTTTCCGCGAGCTCCAGCGCGCGGTCGACGAGCACGTCGATCACGAGGAGCACCAGGTCTTCCCGCGCGCCCGCGAGCTCCTCGG
>DATBSS010000220.1:0-6098 GCA_036559665.1 Myxococcaceae bacterium | reverse complement strand
GCTGATCCAGAACAACCCGCCCGCCACCGGGCAGCCCAGCACGCAGGTGCAGCGGATCACCAAGGACGCGTTCAAGTTCACCGCCCAGGTGGCCAAGCGCTACTACTTCGCCACCCTGCGGATGGGGGTGATGGAGTCCACCGGCGGCGTGGGCGCGGACTTCAACTTCCTCGACGACCAGCTCCAACTCAAGCTGGACGCCTTCAACTTCTCCGTGCAGGCGCTGGCCTACCCGCGGCTCCGCGCCGCGCTGCGCCTCAACCTGTTCGACCACCTGGTGGCCACCGCCGGCGTGGACGACATCCTCAACCGGCAGGTGCGCGACAGCTTCACCAACCGGCTGCTGCTGGGGCGGGACTTCTACATCGGCGGCGGCGTCTACTTCACCGACGACGACCTGAAGGCCGTGCTCCCGGTGGTGCCCATCCCCTGAGTCGTTACCGGACGGGCTTGGCCGCAGCCACCGTGGTGGTGTGGTTCCCGTCCGACGCGTCCGCCTTGAAGCACCAGTAGCAGGTGTTGCCGGGCGTGGGCGTGCAGTCCGGGAGGGTGAAGACCGCGGTCCCGTCCGCCACGTTCACCCCCGGCAGCGGCGCCCACCCGACGAGCGAGGCCCGGCACGCCGCCTGGCTATCGTTGTGCGCCAGGAGTTGGACGACGCTTACGGTGCCGGTGAGCGGGGCACCCTCCGGGTCCACCGCCGTCCAGAGCAAGGTGATGCTTCCCCCGGTGGACGGCGTGACATCGGTATCGTTCGGCGTGGACCAGGTGATGGCCGGCGGCGCGTCGGTCGGCCCGTGGTCCTTGGGCGCGCCGCCGAGGATCCAGTCCTGGATCTTGTCCTTCTCCGCTTTGGTGGGCTGGTCACGCGCGGGCGGCGGCATGGAGCGCTCCACGAACATCCGCTGGTACACCTTGTCCTTCACGTCGAAGACGCCCAGGTCTGTGTTGATCGGCGCGACCGGGTCGCTCTCGTCGTACTTGTCCAATCGGAAGTAGTCGTTCGGCGGGATCGAGGGGTCGTCCGAGTGGCAGTCCAGGCAGTACCTTGCGAAGATCGGCCGCACATCGTCCCAGGCGAAGGTGGTGGTGCGGGGCGGCGGGGGGATGGTGAAGGACGTGTCCGACTCGTCGAAGCGGATGTTGCCGGCCAGGTCGGTGGCGGTGACGCGGATCTTGTAGAGGATGGGGGCCCCGGTCGGGGTGCTGTCCGGCACGTCCGGCGTCCACTGCACCGACTGCGGCCCATTGGGGAGCCCGGAGCCCAGGGTCTGGGTCTTCACCCAGCTCCCGTCCAAGCCCAGCTCGAAGAGATCGAGGTCGATGGAGGTCGCGTCGCCGGGGTCCTGGTCCGACGCGGTCCAGGTGATGGTGACGTCCCCCAGCAGGGTCGTCCCGCCGTTGGGCTCCACCAGGTGCACCCGCGGCGCCGCGCCCTTCGACCCGTGATCCACCAGGAGCGCCGGGATCAGCGTCACGTCGGCGCGGTTCTGCGCCGGGTCGTCGCTGAAGCCGTCGTCCAGCGCGGCGAAGAGCTCGTACGTCCGGCCCGAGCGCAGCACGCCGGTGTCCAGGGTGGCGCTGCGCCGGCCCTGGCCGAACCGGTCCCCCAAGGGGAATTCGGTCACCTGGCCCACCTCCCGGGCGTAGAGCTGGACCCAGAGGCCGTCCCCGTCGCCGTCCCAGCTCCGCACCGCCAGGTCGAGCGATTGGTCCACCGACGAAGGGATCTGGTCCGCCGATTCCAGCGCGATCTGCGGCGCGGCGTCGTCGCGGGTCCCCTTCGGCGCGCCGTTCTCCACCCAGCGCCGGAGGATGGCGCGCTGGCGTTCGCTGAGCGGGAAGTCCGGGGGCATGGGCGGGTTGGCCAGCCGGCCGCCCTCCGCCGCGGCGTGGTCGACGATGGCTTCCCGGTAGTCCCACGCGTCCTGGGTCTCGTCGTCGCCCTGGACGTAGCGGTCCAGCCGGAAGCCGGCGATCTGCGTCTGCTTCGGGTCCGGCCCGTGGCAGCGCGCGCAGTTCGCCTGGACGATGGGCTGCACGTCGGAGAACCAGGTGGGGTTGGACGGGACCGCGGGACCACAGGCCGCCGCGGCGGCCACCAGCGTTCCGAGGACGAGCGTGCGCATGGTCAGACTCAGAGGAAGTAGTGGAGCTGCAACATCGCGTTCCAGGCGCGGGTGGTGCCGATCCCCTGCGTGCGCGCGGAGAGCATCACCTCCACGTGCGAGATGGGGAGCCAGGACGCCCAGACGTCCACCGCCTGGCGCGCGGTACCGGCCACGGACGCGTCTTCGACGAAGGCCTGGTACGCCGCGCCCACGGAGAGGCCGCGCAGCGGGATCCACACCGGGCCCAGGTACGTCGCGAGCTGGACGCGCGACGGCGCCCCGGGGACGCCGGAGAAGCGCTGGTACACCCCGTCCACCTCCGCCATCAGCAGCAGCTTGAGGTCCTCCAGCCAGACCTTGCCGTAGGGCCCGGCCTCCAGCCGCCGGCCCACCGCGGTGAACCCCGCCCGGCCGGAGAGCCCCAGCGCCGCGATCCCCACCCGCAGCTCTCCCAGCGCCGCCGCGCCCAGCTCGCCGGGGCCGCCCGCGTGGAGCGGGTCCTTCACGTAGCCGGTGGCGTGCGCCTCCCAGCCCTCGTCGACCGCGCCTGCCGAGACCCCGTACGGCTCCTCCTCGAGGTCGAAGCCGAGGTGGCGGCGGATGTACGTGGTGTGGTCCGCCAGGCGGAGCCCGTACGGCGGGAAGAAGCGGCCGCCGCGCACGTAGTACGGCGTCTTCTCCGGGCGGAAGATCACGTAGTGCTCGCGCGAGAGGATGGGCACCGCGCGCGACCTCGCCACCGATCCGCTGTTCACCTCCGGCTGGCGCGGAACGGCGCGCAGCCCCACCGACGCGACCGCGGAGATGACGTCCGTCCCCAGCCGCGCCGAGAGGTCCGCTTGCATCGGGAAGGCCAGCCACTCCACGCCCTCCGCCCGGCCCGGCGCGTTCGCCAGCCCCGCCAGCCGGACGTCGCCGCCCACCCGCGCCCACGACGGCAGCCGGACCAGGCCGTGCAGCAGGCCGCCGTTGCCGCCGCCGGAGAGGGGGTCTTCGCTCTGGTCCCGGCCGAAGTCGGTCAGGATCCCGCCACCGGCCGGCGCCACGTGGCAGCTCTGGCATATCGCCACGTCGGAGGAGAGCTGGAAGTGGGGATACGCATGAGCGAGCGAGGCCCATCCCAGGAGCACCGCGGGGAGGAGGTGAGGGCGCCTCATGGGTTGGCCCCTTCCTCGATCCACCGCTGGATCAGCGCGATGTCCGGGGGCGGCAGCGGGACGTCCGGCGGCATCCGGTCGCGCTCGCGGCCCGCCAGCAGGTACAGGATGGGGCTGTTCGGGTCTCCCGGCGTGACGTACGGCGCCCGCCGCCACGTCTGGTACGTCGCCGCCGCGTCGTCGAACGCCAGCCCGCCGGCCTTCGTGAACGCGCTGTGGCAGCTCGCGCTGGCGCAGCTGGGGGCGACGATCGCCGCGTGGATGTAGGACCAGTCCGCGGGCCGGGTGTCGGCGCCGCCGCAGGCGCACGCCAGGGCGGAGAGGGTGAGCAGCATCGCGTAGGCTGGCGAGGGCCAGCAGGATTGAGCTAGAGGATCAGACCGCATGTCACTCGTCGTCGTTGGCAGCGTGGCGCTGGACTCGGTGGAGACTCCGTTCGGGAAGAAGGACGACGTCCTGGGCGGATCGGCCACATTCTTCTCCACCGCAGCCTCCTTCTTCACCCAGGTGATGGCCGTGGCCGTGGTGGGAGATGACTTCCCGGAGGAGCACCTGGAGTTCCTCCGCTCCCGCCGCGTCGACCTGGAAGGCGTCACCCGCGAGAAGGGTCGCACGTTCCGCTGGCGTGGCAAGTACACTTTTCAGCTCAACGAGGCGCAGACGCTGGACACCCAGCTCAACGTCTTCGAGCGGTTCTCGCCCCGCCTCCCGGAGCGCTACCAGAAGGCGGAGTACGTCTTCCTGGGCAACATCCACCCGGAGCTCCAGTCCCAGGTCCTGGACCAGGTGCGCTCGCCGCGCCTGGTGGCCGCGGACACCATGAACTTCTGGATCTCCGGCTCGATGCCGGCGCTCCGCAAGACGCTCCAACGGGTGAACCTCCTCTTCGTCAACGACGCCGAGGCCCGCGCGCTCGCCGGCGAGCACAACATCGTCAAGGCCGCCCGCGCCATCCTCCGCATGGGCCCCACCCGCGTGGTGATCAAGCGCGGCGAGTACGGCGCGCTCCTCTTCGAGAGCGGCCACGCCTTCGCGCTCCCCGCCTACCCGCTGGAGGACGTGTTCGACCCCACCGGCGCCGGGGACAGCTTCGCCGGGGGGTTCATGGGCCACCTCGCCCAGGCGGGGACCCTGGACCACGCCTCCCTCCGCCGCGCCATGGTGTTCGGCAGCGTGCTCGCCTCGTTCAACGTGGAGCAGTTCTCGCTGGAGCGCCTGCGCTCGCTCACCGTGTCCGAGGTGCACGCGCGCTACCAGCTCTTCCGGCAGCTCACGCACTTCGAGGAGCTCCCCGCTTCCGTGAGCTGAGCCGGGAGTGGGCCCGGAGTGGGCCGGGTTCGCGGCAAGTAAACGATTTCGTGGTATACGTCCGCCGGGCATGCCAACCGGGGGGCCGCGCGGGGTCGGCCCGCGTCCGGAGGCCGATTGGATGAGAAGCGGAAGCACGCGCGGTTCGCGACGCGGCTACGCGTGTGGTGCGAGGGCGACAGCGTCACGCTCTTTGGCCGGGTGGGAAACCTCGGTGAGGGTGGACTGTTCGTCCACACCGGGACCCCGTTCGACCAGGGCTCGCGCGCCCGCATCCGCCTGAAAGACGTGGGCAGCGACGGGGAGGTGCAGGCCCATGCCACGGTGGTGTGGAGCCGGCGTCCGGGGGCCCCCTACCCGGCGGGGATGGGGCTCCGGTTCGAATCCAGCGACGAGCTGTCGGAGGAGATCCGGCGGTTGATCCGGATCGAGCACGGGAACGCGGCCGGTTTGCGCTAAGCTAGGATGAAGGCCTTGCCGCCGGGAGGGCGTCTATGCGTATCGCGATCATCTCGGACATCCACTCCAACATCGAAGCGCTGACCGAGGTACTCAAGGTCGCCGAGCAGCAGAAGGTGGACCGGGTGATCTCGCTCGGTGACGTGGTGGGCTACGGAGCCTCGCCCAACCCCTGCTGCGACCTGGTCCGCTCCATCAGCGAGGTGACGCTGCTGGGGAACCACGACGCCGCGGTCGCCGGGCGGATGGACTACTCGTTCTATTACGACGCCGCCCGCCACGCGCTGGACTGGTCGGCGAACATGATCACCGACGAGAACCTGGAGTGGCTCCGCAGCCTCCCGTACACGTACCGGATCGGCGACGTCGGCTTCTGCCACGGCTCCCCCATCGAGCCCCGCGCCTACGAGTACATCTTCGCGCTGGAGCAGGCCCGGGAGCTGGTGCCGTACGTCCAGGACCTTCCGGAGGTCACCTTCATTGGCCACAGCCACCTCTGCAAGGCATTCGCCATTGGCAACGGCGAGGTGAATGACGTGGTGGCGCAGAAGTTCGGCATCCGCCGCGGCTACAAGTACATCATCTCCGTGGGCAGCGTCGGCCAGCCGCGCGACTACGACAACCGGGCCTGCTTCGTGGTCTGCGACACCGACGCCCGGACCGTCGAGTACATCCGGGTGGAGTACGACATCGAGACCTCGGCGCAGAAGATCTTCGACGCCGACCTGGCGCTGAACTTCGGCAAGCGGCTGTTCCTCGGCGTCTAGGGCCACGTCCAGGCCCGGTCCCGGCGCCCAGAACTGTCCCTCGGCGCCGAGAACCGCTACAACGCGCGTCGTCATGGCTCGCGCGCGCTTCCCGTCCAGGCTCGGTCTCGCCGGCGCCGCCGCGTTCGCGCTCGGCAACGGTGAGGTGAACGACGTGGTCGCCCAGAAGTTCGGCGTCCGCAAGGGCTACAAGTACATCATCTCGGTGGGCAGCGTGGGCCAGCCGCGGGACTACGACAACCGGGCCTGCTTCGTGGTCTGCGACACCGACGCCCGCACGGTGGAGTACGTCCGGG
>DATBSS010000219.1:0-9424 GCA_036559665.1 Myxococcaceae bacterium | reverse complement strand
GGTGAGCGGCGAGCCGCCGCTGATGGCCAGCGCCGCGATGGGACAGGGGGCGGACCCCTACGCCGTCACCTCGCCGCGGTCGGCGGCGCAGGTGCAGCAGGAGCGGCAGGTCCAGGACCTGGTGACGCGGCTGGACGCGATGGAGAAGCACGCCGCGCAGCAGGTCAAGGCGCTCCGGACCATGTTCGAGCTGCTGGTGGAGAAGGGCCACATCAGCCGCGACGAGTACCTCGCCAAGGTCAAGGCCCGGGAGCCGTAGCGGGCTGCGCGGCGATCTGGAGCAGGCCGTCCTGGAGCTGGTGGCGGCACTGGCCGCAATACTCGCCCGAGGACGAATCCAGCGAGCGGATCAGCTTCCCCTGCGCGTCGGACATCACGCAGCCGGGCACCGGGCAATGGTCGAGCCCCAGCGTGTGCCCGAACTCGTGCACGCCCAGCTCCCCCATCCTCCGCGCGTACTTCGCCGCGTTGGCGCGCGGGGTGTGCTTGCGGACCAGGAAGGTGGAGACCACGCAGCTCAGGCCGCCGATGTTCCCCAGCCCGCCGATGCCCCAGTCCTTGATGTCGCCCTTGGTGGTGGAGATCTCCGCGGCCGTCACCGCCACCACCTTCCAGGCGTCCTTCGGCGGGTTCGCGTCCAGCGCGTCGAGGATCTTCTCCGCGCGCCAGCGCTTCCGGGGCGCGTAATAGGCCTCCTGGGGGAGCGGGCGGACCGGGTCGATGCGAACCGTGACGCGGGCGCGGGCGGCGATGCCGTCGCGGATGGCTTGCAGCGCTGCGCCGTCCACTTCTCCCAGGGGCACCAGGACCACGGTGGGTGGGGTGGACAGGTCGGCGGGCGCCGCGCCCAGGGTGAGCGCGGCCAGGAGCGCGAAGAGCATGGGCCAGCCCTTGGACACCGGGGGCGGCGGGCGGGTTCCCGCCTGGGTTCGGGGGCTCAGACCAGCAGCTCGCCGGAGAGGGCTTCCTGGGTCTGGCGCTGGCGGGATTCGGACAGCTCGGAGACGAGCTGGAGCACCTGGGGGTGCGTGAGGATGACCTGGTCGAAGGCCTCGCGCGGGAGGCGGAGCAGCGAGGTGCGCTTGGCGGCGAAGACCGAGGCGGTGGCGGCGCTCTTCTGGAGCAGCGAGATCTCCCCGAACACCTCGCCCTCGCGCAGGGTGGCCAGCCGGGTCTTCCCCTTCCGCACCTCCACCTCGCCGGAGAGCACCACGTAGAGGCCGTCGGTGGGGACGCCCTCCTTGATGATCAGGTCGCTCTTCCGCACGTCGCGGGCGCGGAACCGCTCCACCAGCTCCTTGCGGTCCTTGCGGCCGAACGGCTTGAACAGCGGCGAGCTGCTCATGACGTTCGCCAGCAGCCGCTGGCGGCAGAACTTCTTCAACGCCGCGGCGACCGGCGGGTAGCGGTGGGAGAGCTGCGCCAGCACGGTGGCGGAGATCTCCAACAATTGGGTCTCCTCCGCGTGGCTGAACACGGAGGCAGTGCGCGGCGCGCCGGAGAGCAGCGCCACCTCGCCGAAGAAGGCGCCCTCGTTGAGGATGGCCAGCTCCTTCGGCTGACCGGACTCGTCCACGCGGACGACGCGGACCGCGCCGGCGCAGATGACGAAGAAGGAGTCGCCCACGCTCCCCTGCTCGAGGATCCGCTCGCCCTGGCCGAAGCGGAGCAGCGGGCAGCGGTCGAACAGCTCGATGAAGGCGTCCGCGGAGAGGTCCGAGAAGAGCGGGATCTTGGGCAAGCCGGCCGGGGTCTTGGATTCGCCCTGGAAGTCCTCGGCGACGCCGGACATGGACTCCTCGCCGCGCTCTGGGTCGGGGGCTTCGGAACGCTGGGAGAGGCCGGCCTGCGCCGCCATCTCCACCGCGTGCAGGAGCGAATCGCCCTCCAGCTCCAGCTCGGCGAACGAGCGGATCCCCGGCGGCTTCCCGCGCGGGGCAGGCGTGGACGGGGGGGCGGCTTCCGGAGCGGGCGCCAGGGCCTGCGGCGCCATGTCGAGATCGAGCTCGTCGAACTTCGTGAGGGAGGCTACCCCGGCGAGCAAGTCGGGAGCCGGCGGGGGCGCGGATGGGGCGGTAGCAGAAGGCTGGGGCGGCGCCGCGCCGGGCGGGGGCGTGAAGCTGTCCGGGAGCCAGATCCGGCTGGCGGGCTTGGGACCGGGCGGTGTGGCCGTGGCCGCCGCGGGGACCGGGATCGGCGTCGCGGTGGTCGCCGTGGAGGAGGCCGGCTGCGGCGGGTGCACCGGCTGGTACTGCATGGGGGTGAGCGTGGGCGGCGGAGGCTCGGGCGGCGGGGTCGGCGTCGCCGGCGGTTCGGGCGGCGCGACCTGGATCGGGATCTCCGAGGTGGTGCGCCGCTTCATCCCCGGAGGCGCCGCGCCGCTGCTGGCGGGCGAGGCGCCGGGGTGGGCCACCCTGGGCGGCGGCGGCACCGGGGTCTCCTCCACCGCGTCGGCGATGATCTCCAGCTCTTCCAGCGGTGGCTCGGGTGGAGGCGCTTCGGGCTCCAGGTCGACCGCGCCCGCCTCCTCGGTGAGCTCGAAGACCTTCGGCTCGGCTTCGGCTGCGGCGGGCACTGGAGGCGGCGGCGGTGCGGGCTCGGGTGCCCGTGGAGGCGCTGGAGGCGGAGGCGCGGGCTCCTCGGTGGGGAGCGCGATCTCGTTGAACGACGGCACGGCCGCCTCCACCGGCAACGCGATGGCCTGCATCTGGCCGGTGATGGTGCGGCGCTTGGGGTCCGGCGCGCTCTTCTTGGCGTACAGGTCCGCCAGCATGTGCTGGACGCCGCGGTGGGTCGGGTCCAACTCGAGGATCAGCTTGGAGGCGGCGATGGCGCGGGGGAGGAAGCCCTCGCGGGCGTACCCTTCGGCGGCGAACTTGTAGGCGCCGATGGCCTTCTCCTTGGCGCCGGCCTTGGAGAACGCGTCGCCCATGCGCACCCGCGCCTGGAGGTCCTTGCCGTCCCCGGCGCAGCAGGCTTCGTAGAGCTCGGCGGCCTTGGCGAACTTCCCCTTCGCGAACGCCTCGGCGGCCTTGTCCTTGAGCTTGCGCAGGTCCATCTACTTCTGCGTCTCCGGAGTGGGGTTGCCGATCCAGGACAACGCCTTCTCCGCGCTCTCCCGGACCCGCCGATAGTAGTCCCCCTTGAGCGCATCCAAAGCTTCCTGGTGGCCGGCGCTCCCCAGCGTCACCAGCGCCTCGGCCGCCGCGGCGCGGACCTCGGGGCTGTCGTGGCTCAGGTCCTTGGCGACCTCGTCCGCGGCGGAGCGGTCGCCGATCTGTCCCAGCGCCAGCACCGCCTCCCGGCGGCCGATGGCGGACGGGTCCTCCAGGTACCGGACCAGCGGGGCGACGGCCGCCTTCGCCTTCAGGTCGCCCAGGAGCGCGGCCGCGACCGCCGCCTCCGGTCCACCCTCGTTCACCAGGGCGATCAGCGCGGGGACGGCGGCGGGCGTGGTGCCCGCCCCGCGGAGCGCCTCCACCAGCCGCACCTTGTCGCCGGTGAGCTTCGGCAGCAGCGCGAGGATCGGCTCCTGCCCGCCGGCGCCCTGCGCGGCCAGCGCCTCGGCGACGCGGGCCTGGACGTCGCGGTCCGGGTCCAGGAGGCCGGCCGCCGCGGTGGCGATGCCCTTGGGGCCGAGGCTGGCCAACCCCTCCAGGGCGGCCCCGCGCAGGCGCGGGTTCTCGTCGTCGGCGAACCGGGTAAGGGTGTCCAGGGCGCCGTCCGCGCGCAGGCGCCCGAGCGCGCGCATGCAGCGGGCCAGGAAGCGGAGCTGTTCCGGGGTGGCGTCGTCCACCAGCTCACGCGGGGCGCGCGGGCGGACCATCACCCGGCCGTCCTGGGTAGCGCGCGCGTCGGCCACCGCGCTCACCTTGCGGAACAGGTCGTCGCGGCGGGCGCCGGCCTCGGCCGCCTCGGCGCGGCCCCAGTCCTCGGACAGCGAGGAGACCCACTTGGCGCGCAGCGCATCCGTGGCCTTCGCCTCCTGCTCGCAGAGCTTGAGGACCGGGGCGTTCAGGGACGGGTCCTCGAGGGCGGCGGCGGCGGAGAGCGCGGCCCAGCGCACCGGCGCGCTGGAGCTGGAGAGGAACGGGGCGACCTTGGGGGCGGCGGCCCTGGCGGTGGAGCCCAGGGCCTCGAGGGCCAGGAGCGCGCTCACCGGCTCCTTCTGCCTGGAGAGCAGG
Organism: Myxococcaceae bacterium; assembly: GCA_036559665.1. Taxonomy (GTDB): domain Bacteria; phylum Myxococcota; class Myxococcia; order Myxococcales; family Myxococcaceae; genus DASRBA01. The sequence goes on along the minus strand of DATBSS010000219.1, from coordinate 5,240 downwards.
TCGAGGATCGGTTCGAGCGGACAGCCGCCGCGGCGGCGCATCTCGTTGCCGGCGGCGAGGGCGTCGTCCGGGTCGGCGGTGAGGGTGATCTCGCAGAGGGCCTTGCCGGTCTCGGGGACGTGGGGGAGCGCGATGATGGCGGCGGTGGCGTGCGGGGAGGCGGCGCTTTTCTCGACGGCCACGGCCTGGAGGGTCGGGAGGGCGGCGGGATCCTGGAGGCGGCCCAGGGCCTCGCAGGAGGCCTCGCGGAGGCTGGGGAAGTTCTCGGTGAGGAGGAGCGCGACCTCGCCCGTGATGCGGCGGTCGCCGGCGAAGCCGAGGCCGCGGACGGCGCCGGCGGCGAGGATGACCTGGCTGTCACGCATCACCGGGATGAGGCGGTTGACCGCCTCGGCGCGGCCGGACTTGCCCAGCTCCTCGGCGGCGGCGACGCGTTCGGGGAGGGCGCCTTCGGTGAGGGCGCGCATGTTGCGGTCCCAGAGGGATTGGGCTTCGGCGGTGACGACCTGGGCCATGGCGCCGGGGACGTTGGACGCCTTGAGGGCCTGGACGATGGCCATGCGCGTGGGGCGGCTGCGGCGGGCGTACTGGGAGGTGAGGTAGGCCTTGGACTTGTCGCTCTTGATCTGGGCGAGGGCCATGGCCGCGCGGGCCTGGACCTGTTCGTCGGGGTCCTGGAGGAGCTCGCCCAGGAGGTCGACCACGCGGAGATCCTGGGACTTTCCGAGGGCGTCGGCGGCCTCGGCGCGGACGACGGGGGCGAGGTCCTTGGCGGCGCGGGTGAAGAGGACGAGGTCGTCCGGGTTGCCCTGCGCGGCGAGCTTCTGGACGGCGAGGGCGCGTTGCTCGGGCCGGGGACCCTGGAGGTCGGCGATCAGTTTGTCGTGGCTGCCGCCGCAGCCAGCCAGAGCCCCGAGGAGCACGGCGACGGTCCGAGCCGGACGCCTTCCCGTCGTCAGGGGGCTGAGCATGCGCGCGACCGTTTATACACTGCGGCGCCGCGCGGTGGGGGGTCGCTCCCCTCGATCAGGATCGGCCGCGAGGGGGGCCCTTGCGAGGGCCGCCGCGGGGACCACCCGGCTTGCGGGGGCCGCGCCCGCCGGCACCAAACCCGGGCCGACCGCCGCGGGGACCGGCGCCGCGACCGCCGAAACGCGGACGACCGCCTTCGCCACCCTCACCAGCCCCGAATCGGGGACGGTCACCTCGCTCGCCGCCGGAGCCACCCTTGCCGCGCGGTCCGAAACGCGGACGACTGCCCTCCTCGCTACCCTCACCAGCGCCGAATCGGGGGCGATCACCTCGTTCGCCGCCGGAGCCGCCCTTGCCGCGCGGTCCGCCATCTCGGCCGCCGAAACGCGGCCGGGTACCGCCCTCGCCGGCCCCGAATCGGGGGCGATCACCTCGCTCGCCGAAGCCACCCTTGCCGCGCGGTCCACCATCTCGGCCGCCGAAACGCGGGCGACCGCCGCCCTCACCAGCGCCGAATCGGGGGCGATCACTTCGCTCGACGCCGAAGCCACGCTTGCCGGGCCCGCTATCTCGGCCGCCGAAACGCGGCCGGGTACCGCCCTCGCCGCCCTCACCAGCGCCGAATCGGGGACGGTCACCTCGCTCGCCGAAGCCACCCTTGCCGCGCGGTCCGCCATCTCGGCCGCTGAAACGCGGGCGCCCGCCACCCTCACCGGCCCCGAATCGGGGGCGCTCACCTCGCTCGCCGCCGAAGCCACCCTTGCCGCGCGGTCCGCCATCTCGACCACCGAAACGAGGGCGACCGCTGCCTTCACCACCCTCACCGGCCCCGAATCGGGGGCGGTCACTTCGTTCGCCACCGAAGCCGCCCTTGCCACTTGGTCCACCATCTCGGCCACCGAAACGCGGGCGACCACTGCCTTCACCACCTTCACCGGCTCCGAATCGGGGGCGGCCACCTCGTTCGCCACCGAAGCCGCCCTTGCCGCGTGGTCCGCCATCTCGGCCGCCGAAACGCGGACGGCCGCCGCCTTCGCCGCCCTCACCAGCGCCAGATCGGGGCCGGTCGCCTCGTTCGCCGCCAAAGCCACGCTTGCCGCGCGGCCCGCCATCTCGGCCACTGAAACGCGGACGGCCGCCGCCTTCGCCGCCCTCACCAGCGCCAGATCGGGGCCGGTCACCTCGTTCGCCGCCAAAGCCACGTTTGCCGCGCGGCCCGCCATCTCGGCTGCCGAAACGCGGACGGCCGCCGCCTTCGCCGCCCTCACCAGCGTCGAATCGGGGTTGGGTACCACTTTCGCCGCCTTCGCCTCGTTCGGCGCGACGTTCACCTTGCTCGGGACCGGGCTCGCCCGCGTCGATCGCTACAGCGTCTCCTTCGCCGCCTTCTTCACCCCGATCGCGGCCGAAGCCGCCGCCAGCCCTCTTGGGGCGGCGCTCGCCGCCACCAAATCGAGACCGGTCGCCTCCGCCGAAGCGACGCTCGCCTCGCGGCCCGCGATCTCGACCGCCGGACCGGGGCCTGCCGCCACCTTCGCCTCGCTCGCCGCCGAAGCGCGGACGATCTCCACCCTCTTCTCCTGCGCCCCCACCCTCCTCCTCCGCCCGCCCGTGCCGCCGGGCCGGGAGCCGGACCGCCGGCTCCACCCCCGGCGCCCGCCCCTCCGACACCGCCCGGAGCGACTCCACCTCCTCCGGCTTCAGGGGCCGCAACTCTCCCGGCGACAACCCCTCCAACCCGATCCCCGCATGGTGCGGCCGGAACAACCTCACCACCGGATGCCCCACCGCCGCGCAAAGGCGCTTCACCAGGTGCGTCCGCCCCTCCCCCAGCACCAGCTTGATCCAGGTGTTCTTCTCCGCCCGGTCGAACACCTCCGCCGACAGCGGCCGGGCCATTCCATCCTCGAGCCGCACGCCCCCGCGGAGCTTCTCCAGCGTCGCCTCGTCCGGCGCGCCCTTCACCTTCGCCAGGTACGTCCTCGGCACCTGGAAGCTCGGATGCATCAACCGGTGCGCCAGCTCCCCGTCATCCGTGAGCAGCAGCGCCCCCTCGGCGTCGTAATCCAGCCGCCCCACCGGATACACGCGCCGCTCCACCTCCTTCAGGAGGCTCCCGACCGTCGGGCGCCCCTCCGGGTCCTCCAGCGTGGTGACCACTCCCTCCGGCTTGTAGAGGATGAAGTACCCGCGCTCGGCGGACGCCTCCACCAGCGTCCCGTCCACCTGGACCAGGTCCTTCCCCGGCTCCACCTTGGTGCCCGGTTCGCTGATCACCGCCCCGTTCACCTTCACCCGCCCCTCGGCGATGAGCTCCTCCGCCCGGCGCCGCGACGCCACCCCCGCCCTGGACAGGAACTTCTGCAGTCGTTCCGCCACTTCAACTCCCCTCGCCACTCGGCGCGTTCGTCGGCGGCGGAGCGGCCGGCTGCGCCGGAGGCGCAGGCGGGTTGAGCACCTTGGCCGCCGTCTTGGACCGCTCGTCCGCGGTGGCGATCGCCGTCTCCAGCTCCGCCAGCGCCGCTTCCGAATCCTGGTTGGTCTCGTCCAGCCGCTTCCGGAACGTCGGATCCGCCAGCTCGTCCACCGTCCCCTTCGCGCGCGGCGCCTCCGCCGCGGGCGCGGTCTCCTTCTCCACGATCTCCTGGTGCTCCTTGGACAGCTCCTGGAACTCCCGCAGCGTGGGCAGCGACGACAGGTCGCGCACCGCGAAGAACTCCAGGAACTCCTTGCTGGTCCCGTAGAGGATGGGCCGCCCCACCTCCTCCTTCTTCCCCAGGATCTTCACCAGCCGCCGCTCCAGCAGCGCCTTGATCACCGCCCCGGAGTCCACCCCGCGGATATCCTCCACCTCGGGCCGGGTGACCGGCTGCCGGTAGGCGATGATCGCCAGCGTCTCCACCGCCGCCCGCGTCAGCCGCTGCGGCTTCACCTTCAGGAACCGCCGCACGTACTCCGCCGACCCGGGGTCGGTCCTCAGCTGCCACCCGCCGCCCACCTCCTGCAGCACGATCCCGTTGACGCCCTCCCGGTGGATCCCGGCCAGCTTCTCCAGCGCCTCGCGGATCTTCTCCCGCTCGATCCCGGTGGTCTCGTACAGCTGATCCAGCGACAGCGGCCGATCCGCCACGAACAGCAGGCTCTGCACCACCGTGCGCACGCGCTCCGGCGAGAGCCGCTTCGACCGCTGCGCCAGCTTGTCGAACGGCGTCTCCGGCTCCTCGCCGCCCTTCTCGTCGATCTCCGCGGGCGCGACCTCCGCCAGCTCCTCGTCGCCCTCGGGCGGGGCGGCCACGCTGGCCACCTCCTCCGCCGTGAAGGGCGCCGGCGCCGGGCTCTGGGGGGCGTCCGGGTTACCGGTACTCACGTTCGTCGACCTCCGTCGGGTTCACGTCGGCGAGCGCGTCTCCGCGCGCCCGGATGACGATCTCCTCACCCTCCTCCTGGAAGATGCGCACCAGCCGCAGCTTGGCCATCTCCAGCAGGGCGAGGAAGGTGATCACGATCTGCTGCCGCTGCCGCTGCCCTTCGAACAGCGAGAAGAAGCCCACCTGCCCCTCGGCCCGCAGCCGTTCGGCGATGCGGTGGATGGCATCCGAGAGGCTGATCCGGTCGCGCACCACTTCGTGCTGCACGTCCGGCGAGGCGGCCTTGAGCACCCGGTCGAGCGCCTCGATCAGCTTGAAGACCGAGATCTCCTTCACGCCCAGCTCACCCTCCTCCAGCGGGATGGTGGCCTCGTACACGCGCCTGGGGAAGATGTCCCGGTCGAGGATGTCCTGGCGCATCAGCGTCTCCGCCGCCTCCCGGTACTTCTGGTACTCCAGGAGCCGCCGCACCAGCTCCGCGCGCGGGTCGCCCGGCTCCTCCGGCTCCACCTCCGCCTGCACCTCCTGGCGCGGGAGCAGCAGCCGGCTCTTGATGTGGGCCAGCGTGGAGGCCATCACCAGGAACTCCCCGGCGACGTCCAGGTTGATCTCCCGCATCGTCTTCAGCATCTCCAGGTACTTCTCCGTGATCAGCGCGATGGGGATGTCGAAGATGTCGAGCTTGTGCTCCCGGATCAGATGCAGCAGCAGGTCGAGGGGGCCCTCGAACCGCGGCAAGCTCACCCGGAACGCGCCTGCGGGAGACGCCGGTTCGGCTGTGGGGACGTCCTCGCTCAAAGGCGCGCCTACGTAGCAGCGGGGCGCTTGTGCGGTCAACGCTCCATGCCCACGTTTCCGGTGGAGGACGATCCCATGCCTGCCAGCGTCCGGCCGAATCCC
>DATBSS010000218.1:0-10632 GCA_036559665.1 Myxococcaceae bacterium | reverse complement strand
CGCGCCAGCATCCCGCTCGAGAAATCCACTCCCGTCACCACCGCCCCGCGCCCCGCCAACCTCACCGCGTGCCGCCCCGTCCCGCACCCGGCATCCAGCACCCGCAGCCCCTCGACCGGACCCACCAGCCGGTCCACCTCCGGCTCCTCCAGCGCTCGCAGCGATCCGCTCCCGTCGTCATACGTCCCCGCCCAGAGGTCGTAGCCGTACCGGGTATCCACCTGCTTCGGACCTGGACCAGAGACTCCAGACACGGCCCGCACCGAAACCGCACGCCAATCGAATGTCCAGTGCCCAGCGCCCGGCGTGCCGCGTCGCGCCACACTCCCCGGCGACGACCACTGCGCGCGGTTACCCTTTGGTGTACAGAACCCGCGACCATGACCGCCGAGCAGACGACCGGCCGGAAGCCGATGACGCTGACGCAGAAGATCCTCGCCCACCACGCGCGAGGTCTGACACGACCATGGGTGCAGGCCGGGGACATCCTGCAGGTCCGGGTGGACTGGACCATCGCCTCGGAGCTGGCCTGGAACGGGATGGACCGCACCTACCAGGCGCTGGGCCGCCCGAAGCTCCACGACCCGGACCGCTTCTTCCTCGCCGTCGACCACACCGTGGATCCGGTGACGCTCGCCGGGGACAAGCGCGCGCAGAAGCTCACCCAGCTCTCCCGCGACTTCGCCGCCGAGGCGAAGCTCCGCCACTTCTACGACGCCAACGTCACCATCCTGCACACCAAGTTCTACCGGGACCTCGTCCAGCCCGGGCAGGTCGTCCTCGGCGCGGACTCCCACACCTCCTCGCACGGCGGGATGGGCGCCTTCTCCATCGGCCTGGGCGGCGCGGACATCACCGCCGCCATGGTGCTCGGCCAGTCGTGGATCGAGGTCCCGGAGGCGATCTCCGTCGAGTACCTGGGAGAGTTGCCCTTCGGCTTCGGCGGCAAGGACGTCATCCTCCAGACGCTGGGCGCGCTCCGCCGCAACACCGTCGCCATGGAGCGCAGCGTGGAGTACCGCGGCGACGCCGCCCGTCGCTTCTCCACCGACACCCGCTTCACCATCGCCAACATGACCGCCGAGTTCGGCGGCCTCAACGGCATCTTCGAGGCGGACGCGGTCGTCGCCGGATGGCTGGCCCGCCGCCCCTCGGAGAAGGACGGCGCCCTCTACTTCCGCGCCGACCCGGACGCCCCCTACCTCGAGCGCCACACCATCGACCTCGGCCGCCTCCAGCCGCTGGTCGCCAAGCCCTTCTCCCCCGACAACGTCTTCCCCGTCTCCGAGCACCTGGGGATGAAGCTCGACGGCTGCTTCATCGGCGCGTGCACCACCACCGAGGAGGAGTTGGTGCTGGGCGCGCTGGTGCTGGAGCAGGCGATGCAGGGCCGCCCGGTGCAGCCGGCCTCGCCCAAGAAGCTGGTGGTTCCGGGAGACCTCTCCATCCAGGCGCGCCTCAAGCAGGCCGGCCTGTGGGACTTCTACGAGCGGGCCGGTTTCCGGATCGGGCCGCCGGGGTGCTCGATGTGCCTGGGTGTCGCCTCCGAGAAGGCGCTCCCCGGCGAGGTGTGGCTCTCCTCCCAGAACCGGAACTACGAGAACCGGATGGGGCAGGGCTCGCTGGCCTGGCTCGCCACCGCCGTCACGGTGGCCGCCTCCGCCGCGGAGATGAAGCTCTCCGACCCGCGCCCTCTCCTCGGCCGCGTGGACCACGACCGCTTCGACCAGATCCTGGAGCGCCGGCCCACCCGCCCCGCGCCCGAGGTCCGCGCCGCCGAGCCGGAGATCCAGGTCGCCCAGCCGCCCGCCGGCGCCACCGCCGTCGCCGTCGCGGAAAAACCCAACCAGCTCCGCGGCCGCGTGCAGCGCTTCGGCGACAACATCGACACGGACGCCATCATCCCCGGCGAGTTCTGCCACCTCACCACGCCGGAGGAGATCGGCCCGCACGCCTTCCACCACGTCCGCCCGGAGTTCTACCCGCGCGCGCAGGCGGGGCGGACCCTCGTGGTGGCCGGGGCGGGCTGGGGCTCGGGCAGCTCGCGCGAGCAGGCGGTGTGGGCGCTCCGCGGCGCCGGCATCCAGGCCGTCATCGCCCGGAGCTACGCCTTCATCCACAAGCGAAATCTCGTGAACGAGGCCTTGCCGTACCTGGTGGTGATCGACCCGCGCTTCCACGAGCTGGCGCAAGAGGACGCGGACCTCTCCGTCGACCTCGCTGCCGGCACCGTGACGCACGTCGCCTCCGGGCAGACCTTCAAGGCCGAACGCCCCAGCCCCATCGTGCAGGCGCTGCAGCGCGAGGGCGGCCTGGTGCCCGCCATCCGCCACCACGGCCCGAACATCTTCGACGCACTGGGGGGAGGAGCCGCGTAGATGAAGAGCGTGTCCAAGAACGAGGAGATCTGGTTCCTGTCCGGCAAGCGCACGCCGTTCGGGACCTTCGGCGGGGCACTCAAGGACCTCACCGCGACCGACCTCGCCGTGGAGTCGGCGAAGGCCGCCCTCCAGCAGGCGAAGGTGTCCCCCGGGGACGTCCAGCACATCGTCTACGGGAACGTCATCCAGACGTCCGCCGACGCCATCTACCTCCCGCGGCACGTGGGCCTTCGCACCGGCGTCCCGGTGCCGGTCCCGGCCCTGGGCGTGAACCGCCTCTGCGGCTCCGGCTTCCAGGCCTTCGTCACCGCCGCCGAGCTTCTCCTCACCGAGCAGGCGCAGGTGGTGCTGGCCGGCGGCACCGAGTCGATGAGCCAGGCCCCGCACGTCATCCGCGGCGCGCGCTGGGGCCTCCCGCTCGGCAAGAGCGGCATGGAGGACGCCCTCTGGACCGCGCTCACGGACAGCTACACCGGCGCGCCCATGGCCATCACCGCCGAGAACCTGGCGGTCCAGTACCAGATCTCCCAGGACGCGGTGGACGAGTACTCCGTCCTCTCCCAGCGCCGCTTCGCCGCCGCGCAGGAGGCGGGCCGCCTCAAGAGCGAGACCTTCCCTCTGGAGCGGCTGACCAGGAAGGGCCCGGCCCTCTTCGAGCGCGACGAGCACAACCGCCCGGACACCACCCTGGAGGGGCTGAAGAAGCTCCCCAAGGTGTTCAAGAAGGACGGGGTGGTCCACGCCGGCGCCGCCTCCGGCATCTGTGACGGCGCCGGGTCCATGGTGATGGCCACCAGGAGCGCCGCCGAGAAGAAGGGGTGGCAGCCCATCGGCCGGCTCCTGAACTGGGGCGTGGCCGGCTGCGACCCGAACATCATGGGCATCGGCCCGGCGCCGGCCATCCGGGCGCTGCTGGACCGCGCCGAGGTGAAGCTGTCGGACGTCGACCTCTTCGAGGTGAACGAAGCCTTCGCCCCGCAGTACCTGGCGGTGGAGAAGGAGCTGGGGCTCCCCCGCGACCGCACCAACGTGGACGGCGGCGCCATCGCGGTCGGGCACCCGCTGGGCGCCTCGGGTGCGCGCATCACCATGCACCTGCTCTATGAGCTGAAGCGCCGGGGGGCGCGCTACGGCATCGGGTCCGCCTGCATCGGAGGTGGGCAAGGCATTGCTCTCTTGGTCGAAGCGCTCTAAAGGGACACCGGATGAGCGAGATGGAGGACGGCAAGAAGGCGCGGGAGCGGGCCAAGGCGATTGCCGAGCAGCGCCGCGCCGAGCGCAAGAATCGCAAGCGCAAGTGCGTGCTCTGCAGCGTGGAGGAGTCCGACAAGACCCCGCTGGGGCCGCACCCGGACGGCCTGGGACCTTCGTGCAAGGACGAGCTGAGCTGCCAGGCGCGGCGCGCCGGGCGCTCCACCGCCTGACGTTCGGGGGCGACGCTTCACCATGAAGACCCGCAAGAACGGCCGCAAGTCGGAGCACGGCCGGCCCGACCAGGAGATCATCTACGACTGGAACCGGGTGCAGACCCGCCCGCCGCCCGTGCACGCCTTCCAGCTGTTCGACGAGACGCTGCGTGACGGGCTCCAGTCCCCGTCGGTGACCGACCCGCCGCTGGAGGACAAGCTGGAGATCCTGGAGCTGATGCACGAGCTGGGCATCCAGTCGGCGGACATCGGCCTGCCCGGCGCCGGGAAGCGCGCCTTCGACGACGTGGTGGCCATGTGCCGCTACATCCAGAAGAGAAAGCTGCGGATTGACCCCGGCGCCGCCGCCCGCACCGTGCTGGCGGACATCAAGCCCGTCGCCGAGGCGCAGCAGCGGAGCGGCCAGCGGCTGGTGCTCTACACGTTCATCGGCTCCTCGCCGATCCGCCAGTTCGCCGAGGACTGGGACGTGGACTTCATCATCCGCACCTCGGTGGAGGCGATCGACTTCGCGGTGAAGGAGGGCCTGGAGGTCGCCTACGTCACCGAGGACACGGTGCGCTCCTCGCCCGCCAACCTGGACCCCATCTTCCGCGCCGCGGTGGCGCACGGCGCCTCCCGCCTGGTGCTTTGCGACACCGTGGGCCACGCCACCCCGGACGGCGCCCGCGCGCTGGTGGGCTGGGCCAGGGGCCTTCTGGCCGGGCTGGGCGCGGGCGGCGTGAAGCTGGAGTGGCACGGGCACAACGACCGCGGCCTGGCGGTGCCCAACGCCATCGCCGCGCTGGAGGCAGGCGCGGTGCGGCTGCACGGGTGCGGCCTGGGGGTGGGCGAACGGGTGGGCAACACGTCCATGGACCTGCTCCTGCTCAATCTCAAGCTGATGGGCTGGTTCGACCACGACCTGGGCAAGCTGGTGCCGTACGTCCAGAAGGTCTCCCAGGCGTGCCGCATCCCCATCCCGGTGAACTACCCGCTCTCCGGGTCGGACGCCTTCCGCACCGCCACCGGCGTGCACGCCGCAGCCATCATCAAGGCCCAGAAGCGGGGCGACGACTGGCTGGCGGACCGCGTCTACTCGGGCGTGCCGGCGGGAGAGTTCGGCAAGCACCAGCAGATCGAGATCGGCCACATGAGCGGGATGAGCAATGTGCGCTACTGGCTTGAGCAGCGCGGCATCCCCTGCGAGGAGGCCCTCTGCCAGGACATCCTCCAGCGCGCCAAGACCTGCCACTGGACGCTCAGGGACGAGGAGATCCTGGAGGTCGTGGCCGCCCACGGCCTGCGCCCGCGAGGCGCCGTGTTGAAGGGCAAACGGTTTTCGGGCTAATCAGGTAGGCAGGCGACGGACGAGGTGGGGGCTCCCATGGCGCAGGTGAACTTCACGGGAATCAAGGTCTTCTCGACCACGCTGGCGCGGGACCGCGAGCAGATGGGTGAGACCATCACCAAGTGGCTCAAGGACAACCAGGGCCTGGAGATCGTCGACCGGATCGTCACCCAGTCGTCGGACAAAGAGTTCCACTGTCTGACGATCACGCTCTTCTACCGCCAGAAGTAGGCGCGGATCGACTTGCGAAATTGGCCGGGCCCGGCCAGTTTTGTGCCCTATGCCACCGTCGTCGCGCCGCCGCGTCTCCTTCGAGCTCCCGTCCTTCCGCACGGTCTCGGCGAAGTTGGCAGTGGCCTTCGTGGCGGTCTCGGTGGCCGGGTGGCTGCTCTACAAGCAGACGGGGGTCGCCCTGCACCTGGTCCCCAGCTCGGTGCTGACGGACCTCACGCTCTGGCAACTCGTCACCTTCATCCCGATCGAGTACAGCCCGATGGGCATCCTCTTCGGCTGCCTCATCATCTGGTCCATGGGCGGGTACCTGGAGTCGTGGTGGGGGCCGCGGAGGATGTTCACGGTCCTGGCCACGGTGATGGTGCTGGCCGGGGTGGTGACGGTGGCCGGGGCGTTCTTCATCCGCCCGCTGCGCAACACCGCCTTCACCGGGGGCTGGGCGCTGGCGGGGGCGATCTGGGTGCTCTACGGCCTCCACATCGGCCGCGGGGAGGCCAACTTCTGGGGCGTGCCGATGAGCGGCAACGCGCTGGCCGCCGTCGGCGCCGGCCTCGTCGCGCTGGGGGCGGTGTTCAACGGCCCGGAGCACGTAGTGCCGGACGCGCTGGCCCTGGGGTTCTGCTGGGCCTACATGCGCGGCCTCACCCCGCGCAAGCTGTGGATCCACGCGCAGTCGGCCTGGATGGAGCGGCAGCTCCGGCGCCGCTCGAAGCGGCTGCGGATGGTCACCGGCGAGCGCAACATGCGCTCGGACTCGGACCGCTACCTGCACTGAGCCCGGAGGAAGCGGCCGGAGGCCGCCACATCAGCGTCCCCTGGTTCGGGGACTGAGGGAGTTTGCTACGGTCGCCGGCCGTGCTCTCGCTGCTCCTGTCCGCGGTGCTGCCGGTGATGGCCGGCGCCGGCCCGGTCTCGCCGGAGCAGGTGAGCGCGCTCAAGGCCTCGGTGGTCCGCATCAAGGCGCTGGACGCGGCCGGTGACGTGGTGGCCACCGGCAGCGGGTTCGTGATCGACCCTCAGGGCGTGGTGGTCACCAACCGGCACGTGGTCGACGTGGGCGGGGCGCAGCTGGTGGCCGAATTCGCCGACGGGACCAAGCGCCCGGTGGCCGGCATCCTGGCCCAGCACCCCAGGCGCGACGTCGCGCTGGTGAAGATCGAGGGCGGCGGCCTCCACGCGCTCGAGCTGGGCGCGTCCGACACCCTGCTGGAAGGGACGCAGGTCGTCATGGTGGGCGCGCCGCTGGGCCTGGGGTGGACGGTCAGCGCCGGCTCCGTCTCGGCGATCCGGCCCCACGGGCTGGACGAGGACCAGCGCGGCACCGACGACGGCAAGTACGACGCCGTGGACGGGAGGTTGCTGCAGCTGGACATCTCCAGCGCGCAGGGGGCCAGCGGGTCGCCGGTGGTGGACGCCTCCAACCGGGTGGTGGGGGTCATTTCTGCTGGGATGGGCCAGGTCGGCACCCTGGTGTTCGCCGTCCCGGTAGAAGCGGTCAAAGAGAGCCTGGAGGGGATGCTCGATGACCCGGTTGCGACGCGCGGCGCTGACGCCGTGGATGCCAGCGCGCGCACCCGGTACCGGAACTTCGGCGTGTCGATCGCGTTCTTCGTGGCGTGCGGTCTCCTGCTCGCCTTCCGACGGAGGCGCCCAGCGCCCGCCCGGCGCCGCCGGACCTGAGCGGATCCGTGACGGCGCGGGCCCTGTTTTTTCGTGCGCCACGGCTCCCGGCTTGCTAGTCCAGCCCCGCCGGGCTCCCCGCAATGATGCGGACGCCCGAGCACAACGCTCAGGAGCCAAGCAACATGATGAAGCATCTTCTGGTCGCCGCGGCACTTCTCGCCGCCGGCGCGCAGGCTGGTACCCGCTATGAGATCGACCCGGCGCACTCGGTCGCCAGCTTCTCGATCCGTCACATGATGGTGACGAACGTGAAGGGCGATCTCGGCGGTGTGACCGGCGAGGTCATGCTGGACGAGAAGGACCCCGCCAAGTCGTCGGTGAAGGCCACCATCGACGTGAAGACCCTCAACACCGGCATGGACAAGCGCGACGGCCACCTCAAGTCCGCCGACTTCTTCGACGCGGAGAAGTTCCCCACCATGACCTTCGAGTCCACCAAGGTCTCCAAGGGCGCCACGCCGGGCTCCTGGAGGGTGGATGGCAACCTCACCATGCACGGGACCACCAAGCCGGTCGTCCTGAACGTGACCGAGCTGACCGACGTGGTGAAGAACCCGATGATGGGCGGCGTGTCGGAGCGGGGCGCCTCCGCGACCACCACCATCAGCCGCAAGGACTTCGGGATGGCGTGGGCCGGCCCGGCACTCGAGAAGGGCGGCGTGGTGCTGGGCGACGAGGTGAAGGTCAGCCTCGACGTGGAGCTGGTGGAGAAGGCCGCGCCGGCGAACACGATGCCGGCGAAGGGCGAGGCCCCGAAGAAGTAGCGCGGTCCCGCGGGCGCGCCTGCCTACGGGGAGGCGCGCTCGTCCCGGTCCGGGCGCGGGGCGGTGGACGAGCCGAGCAGTCCGTCCACCCAGTCCAGCGCCCGGGTCAGCGGCGCCCGGCCGCCCGCCTGGAAGGGCGTGAGCAGCCAGATCATCACGTAAGCGCCGAACGCCAGGCCACCGGAGAGCAGGCAGCCGACGGCGAAGACGATCCGGACGATCGTCGCGTCCACCTGGAGCTCGCGGCCGATGGCGGCGCACACGCCCGCCAGCAGGCGGCCCGTCACGTCCCGGTGCATCGGCGGCATGTCCGGCTGCCGGGCGCGGCAGTGGGGGCACCGGAAGGCGGCGGCGTCGATCTCGCTGCGGCAGGTGGGGCAGGTCTTCTTGTCCATGTCGGGATGGTCCTCCTGATCATCCCTAACGGCCGGCGGGGGAAACGATTGCGCCGCCCGCCTGCCCGGCCGGCTCCGCGTCGTCCGGCGCCCGCTAGCCGGACGCGATGGCCTGGACGGAGGAGCGGAAGACGTAGATGCGCGCGGTGTTGGTGCGCGTGTCCGCCGGCACCATGAAGAAGCCGAGGTCCGAGGCCTTGTAGTCGTTGGAGAAGCCCGCCACCTGGCGCCCGTCGCGGAAGGTGACGCGGATCTTCTCCCCGCTCGGCGCCGGGAGCCGGACGCCCGCCTGGGTCATGAAGAAGATCGCCTTCACCCGGCCGATGGGGATGCGCTCGGGAGGGAAACCGGCCTGCTGCTCCAGGGGGATCGCCTGGTCCATCAGGTCCACGTTGCGGATGACCCCGCGCTTCACCTGGCCCTCGACGGTGTGGATGATCACCCGGTGCTCGCCCTCGAGGAACGAGGGGGAGAGGATGTCCCTCCCGTCCCCGAACGCGTCCTTCTTCGGGGGCCCGTCTCCCACCACTAGCGTCGGGACCTGGTCGGAGCGCAGGGGCGGGGAGACGAGCGTGGTCGCCGCGTCGGATGAAGCGGCCGCCGCCGCGCGCCGGAGCGGATTGGCGGTGGAGGCCTGGGTGGTGGCCGGGTCGAAGGCTGGCGGGCGCGCTGCGGGCTGAGGCGGGCGGTGCGCCGGGACCGGAGGCATGGGCGTGTACGACACGTCCCCCACGATGTCCTCGGAGGACTCGTCCGCGACGACCTCGCCGGTGGCCTCCATCGACTCGGTGAGCTCGATCTCCTCCTCGGGCTCTTCGGCCTGGGCCGGCGCGGGCGCCTCGTCCTCCATGGAGGTGTCGATCTCCACGTCCGGGAGCGTGGCCTCGGCGGGCGGCGGTGGCGGCGCTGGGGCGGGCAGTGGGACGAGGTTGGGGTCGGTGGCGGCCAGGTCCACGTCCACCGAGACGTCATCGTCATCCATCGCGGCCGCGGGTGGGGGCGGAGGCGAGGGATGCAGCAGGGGAGTCGGCGGAGAGAGGTCCGCCCATTCCTCGGTCGGAACCGGTGGCGGCGGAGCGAGATCCGGCAGCGGCGCCAGCTCTCCGGTTCCCCAGTCCGGCGTCACCGTCGGAGTGCCCGCCCACCGGGGGGCAGGAGCGGAGGCCGGCTCCGGCAGCGGTTCGGGGACGGGCGAGAGGGCGGGCTCCGGAGCGCTCGGCGCGTCAGGGGTCGCCTCCTCGAGTGGTGTCGCCGCGCCGGACCACTGGAGTGGAGGCGCATCGACCGGCTCGGGGGTCCATTCGGCCTGGGGGGCGGCCGTCTCGATCGGCGGTTCGGTGGGGGTCCACTCCACCGGGGCGGTGGGCGGAGGCTCCTCCGCGATCATTTCCGGAGTGGCTTCGATCTCCGGTGCGGCGATCATGTCCGGGGTGGCTTCGATCTCCGGCGCGATCATGTCCGGAGTGGCCTCGATCTCCGGCGCGGCGATCATGTCCGGAGTGGCTTCGATCTCCAGCGGTTCCTCGGGAGCCGGCGGCGGCTCGGGTTCGGCGAAGGCTGCCGGTTCAGGGGTCGCGGGCGGCGCGAAGGGCTCCGGTTCGCCAGCCAGCGGTGATGCGAATTCGGCGTAGGTCTCCGACTGGGCCGGCGTTGGCGCGAGCTCGGCGAAAGGTTCCGGTTCTGGGGCGGGCGGTGGTGCGAATTCGACGAGGGTCTCCGACTGGGCCGGCGGTGATGCGAATTCGGCGAAAGGGTCCGGTTCGGCAGTCGGCGATTGTGCGAGCTCGGCGTAGGTCTCTGGATCCGCAGCCAGCGGTGGCGCTAGTTCGGCGAAAGGTTCCGGCTCCGCAGCCGGCGGTGGCGCGAGCTCGGCGTAGGGCTCCGGTTCGGCAGCCAGCGGTGGCGCGAGCTCGGCGAAGGGCTCCGATTCGGCAGCCAGCGGAGGCGCGAGCTCGGCGAAGGGCTCCGGCTCGGCAGCCGGCGGAGGCGCGAGTTCGGCGTAGGTCTCCGGCTCGGGGGCGGGTGTTGGTACGTACTCGGCGTAGGGCTCCGGTTCGGCAGCCTGCGGTTGTGCGGATTCTGCGTAGGCCTCTGGCTCGGGGCCGGGTGTTGGTACGTACTCGGCGTAGGGCTCCGGTTCGGCAGCCTGCGGTTGTGCGGATTCTGCGTAGGCCTCTGGCTCCGCAGCCGGAGGTGGTGCGATCTCGGCGAAGGGCTCCGGTTCGATAGCCGGGGGTTGTGCGTGCTCGGCGTAGGTCTCCGGCCCGGGAGCAGGCGTTGGTACGTACTCGGCATAGGTCTCCGGTTCGGTAGCCGGTGGTTGTGCGGATTCTGCGTAGGCCTCTGGCTCCGCAGCCGGTGGTTGTGCGAGCTCGGCGTAGGGCTCCGGTTCGGCAGCCGGCGGTGGCGCGTGCTCGG
>DATBSS010000217.1:0-13453 GCA_036559665.1 Myxococcaceae bacterium | reverse complement strand
GCCGGGGTGACCGCGCTCATCGAGACCAGCTTCATGCTCTGGCTTGGCCACGTCGTCGGGAGGGCGCTGGGGTGGAGCGCGACCGAGAGCATCTTCGCCGGAGCCATCATCGCCATCTCAAGCACCACGATCATCGCCAAGGCCTTCGATGAACAGGGCATCAAGGGCAGGTTTCGCGAGGTCGTCGTCGGCATCCTCATCGTCGAGGACCTGATCGCCGTCCTGCTGATGGCGACCCTGACGGCCATCTCCACGGGGAGTGGCCTCTCGGCCGGCGCGCTGGCCCTGACGGTGGGGCGGCTCGGGGCCTTCCTCGTGGGGCTGGTGGTCGTCGGGATCCTGGTCATCCCGCGAGCGGTGCGCGCCATCATCCGCCTGAATCGGCCGGAGACGACCATCGTCGCGAGCCTGGGGATCTGCTTCGTGGTGGCTTTCCTGGCCCAGAAGGCCGGGTACTCGGTCGCGCTGGGCGCTTTCCTGGCGGGTTCGCTGGTCGCCGAGTCTGGAGCCGAGAAGGCGGTCGAACACCTCATCCAGCCCGTGCGGGACACCTTCGCGGCGATCTTCTTCGTGTCCGTGGGCATGCTCATCGACCCGGCCCTGGTGGTCCACCACTGGGTGGCCATCGCGGCGCTCATCCTCGCGGTGAGCTTCGGGAAGGTCGGCGGCGTGACGCTGGGAGCGTTCCTGACCGGCAATGGAACGCGCAGATCCGTCCAGGCGGGGATGAGCCTGGCGCAGATTGGCGAGTTCTCCTTCATCATCGCCGGGCTCGGCCTGTCGCTGAACGCGACCGGCCGGTTCCTCTACCCGATCGCGGTGACCGTTTCGGCCGTGACGACCCTCACGACGCCCTGGCTCATCCGGGCCTCGGGACCGGTCGCCACCTACGTGGACCGGAAGCTCCCCCGGCCGCTCCAGACGTTCGTCTCCCTCTACGGAAGCTGGATCGAGAACCTGAGGACCGGGTCTCACCGGGACACGCCGGGAGCCGGCATTCGCCGGCTCGTCCGGCTGTTGTTCCTCGACGCCGCGCTGCTGGCGGGCCTCATCATCGGCACGTCCATTGGGCTCCCAAGGCTGGCGTCCTTCATCGAGGCCGGCACTGGAGTAGGCAGCGAGCTGGCGCGCATCGCCGTCATCGCGGGGGCGGCTGGCCTGTCCATTCCGTTCTGTGTCGGCATCTTCAGGATTGCGCGGCGCCTCGGCATCACCCTGGCGGAGCGGGCGCTCCCGGCGAGGGCGGATGGGAAGGTTGACCTCGCCGCCGCGCCGCGGCGCGTCCTGGTCGTGACGCTCCAGCTCGCCAGCGTGCTCATCATCGGCATTCCCCTGGTGGCGGTCACGCAGCCATTCCTTCCTGGATTCCAGGGCGCCCTGGGCCTGTTGCTGCTCCTGATCGCGCTCGCGTTCGGGTTCTGGCGAGGGGCGACCAACCTGGAAGGTCACGTGCGGGCGGGGGCCCAGGCCATCGTGGAAGCGCTCGCCGCCCAGTCGAAAGCAAAGGGGTCGCAGGGGGAGGAGCAGGATGATCTCGCGGACATCCGCGCGCTGCTCCCTGGCATCGGAGAGCCCTCTCCAGTCCGGGTCCAGCAAGCCAGCCCGGCCGTCGGCAAGACCCTGGCGCAGCTCAACCTCCGCGGGCTCACCGGCGCAACCGTGCTGGCCATCCGGCGCGGTGAGGAGGCCGTGCTGGTGCCGACGGCGCAGGAGGTGCTTCGCGCCGGCGATGTGCTGGCGCTCGCTGGCACGCGCGAAGCCATCGATGCGGCCAAGGAGGCCCTGGACGCTCCGGCGGATGCCCTAATCCACCCGGCGGCGGAGGTACTGCCGGAGGCTCCCCAATAGCTCCTCCCGCTCCTGCGGCTCGTCCGCGGCGGGGCCCAGCTTGAGCTGCTTCCCGTCCTCCACCAGCGCCTTCTGGTCCAGCAGGAACGAGACCGCGTTCTCCAGCGTGGGCTTGGAGAGCGCCTCCGCTGCGCCGATCCGCCCGGCCAGGAACTCGGACCGGCCCGTCTCCAGCGCGGCCTTCACGAACGCCTTCTTGTCCATGG
This sequence comes from Myxococcaceae bacterium, assembly GCA_036559665.1. GTDB lineage: Bacteria > Myxococcota > Myxococcia > Myxococcales > Myxococcaceae > DASRBA01. The sequence continues at coordinate 11,399 of DATBSS010000217.1, read as the reverse complement.
GCCCTCCCGTCGCCAGGTCCTGCACCGTCATCGCCGCCAGCAGGTACGACTCCAGGTAGTCCCGCAGCAGATCCGCGATGAAGTCCAGCCTCGCCCGGGCACCCGCGTCCTGGGGCACCGCCAGCGACTCGCCGGCCTTCTCCACCACGCCCAGCGCCGCCAGCTTGTCCACCGTCTCGTCGAAGATGGCCTCGAACGGGCGGCCCACCCGGTAGATGAACTCCACCTTGAAGAGCCGGGACAGGAACAGCGCCCGCTGCCGCACCTCCGAGACCGGCGCCTTCCCGCCCGCGGCGATCAGCGCGTTGGCCACCAGGCTCCGCGCCACCACCACGTTCATCAGGGTGTTCTTGTAGAACGCCAGCTCCAGCCGCCGCTCCTCCACCGTCTGGTAGATCGCCTCGCCCTTCGCCTCCTGCTCGTTCACCAGACCGTCGCTGGCGAACCTCGCCATCGCGTCCAGGATGGGGCCCTGGGCGGTGGGGTCGTCCGGGGCGCCCTGGAGGAAGCGCGAGAGCGGGGCCTCCTCCTCCACGCAGATCCGCCGCAGGAGCGCGATCCGGTCCTTGACCTCCGTGGCGGTGGCGCCGCGCCGCCGGTGCGAGAGCAGCGCCGCCGACGCCAGCGCGTTCGCCGTCACGGTGGAGACGCGGCTGATCCCGTACATCACCCGGTGCCCCAGCGCCCGCACCAGCCCCTTCTTCTGCTCCTCGTCCACGGCGGCGGGGTCCTCCAGGCCGCGGCTCTTCATCAGCTCCAGGAGCGACACCGGCTCGTCGAAGGTGATGTAGATGCGCCCGAAGTTCTCCAGCAGCACCTTGGGGGTGGAGAGCAGGGCGCGGAAGTCCTCCGCCTTCTTCTCTCCGCCCAGCATCTCCTTCGAATAGCTCCGGGTCTCCGCCACCTTCTCGTAGTCCACCGCGATGGGGATGAAGACCACGTCGTTGGCGGCGCCCTCCAGGAAGGCGTCCACCTGCCAGGTGAACATCCCCAGCTTCGGCTGGAGCAGCTTCCCGGTGCGCGACCGCCCGCCCTCGGGGAAGAACTCCTGGTGGATGCCGTCCGCGATCAGCTTCTTGATGTACGCCTTGAAGGACGCCGTGTAGACGGCGTCGCCCTTGAACGAGCGCCGGAGGAAGAACGCGCCGCCGCGCCGCGCCAGCGGCCCGAACGGGAAGAAGGAGAGGTTGGCGCCGGCGGCGACCAGCGGGTGGTTGTACCCGTGGGTCCAGAGCACCCAGCCCAGCACGATGTAATCGAGGTGGCTCTTGTGCGACGCGCAGAGCACCACCGGCGCCCGCCCCGCCTCCTTGAGCGCCCGGTGCAGCCGCTCCTCGTCCACCTCGATGGACTTGTAGATGCGGTTGAGCACCGCGGTCAGCAGCGGGTTGAGCAGCCCCAGCACCACCGGCGAGCGCCGGGCGGCGATCTGGTACAGGTTCCGGCGCGCCTCGCGGGTGATGGATTCGATGGAGCGGGACGTGGAGGCCGCGTGCTCCTCCAGCGCCTTCCGGAGCACCCGGTCCCGCAGCGTCTCCTCGATCAACCGCGCGTGCGGCTTCACCGGCGGGCCGAACACGCTCCGCGTCTCGCGCGCCAGGTGCTGGTGGAGCGTGCCGCGCACCTTCCGGGCCAGCAGCTCGTCCGAGGCGCCGGCGTTGTCGGCCACGAACTTCGTCAGGTCGATCGGCTCGCCCACCCGGAACTGTGCGCGCCGGTGGTTCCTCCAGAACGCCATCATCGAGTGCAGGAAGCCCGGCGCGTCCGGGCTGCCGAAGATCCGGTCCAGCACGGACGGCACCAGCCGGGCGGCCGTCTTCTCCCAGACGAACAACTCCGGGAGGAGGAACACCGGCCGCTCGCTCTTGCGCGCCATGGCCACCAGGGCGGGGAAGGGGTCCTCGCGCGCGCTCACCCCCTCGGCGATGCCCAGCGCCGACCGCCGGAGGAAGATCAGCCCGCTGCCGCCTTGCCGGCGCGCGTAGGTGAAGCGCACGTCGATGTCGCCGCGCTGCGCGGTCTTCCGCCACGGCCGGGTGAACCAGGGGCGGAGGTTCACTACCGCGCGGATGGGCGGGAGCGCGCGCGAGGCGAGCAGCCACACCAGGTAGACGAAGTTGACCCACGCGGTGGTCCGCATCACGTGGATCACCAGGCCCTTCTCGTGCACCGCCCGGATCCGGGCCTCGGCGTCCTGGGTGACGCGCACCGGCTCGAAGTAGCGCGCCGCGGCGCGGCGGGTGAAGGGGCCCAGCTCGCGCTTGATGTGCGAGGCCGCGTCGGGGGCCGGCGGGGCGGCGAGCGCGGTGTCTGCGGGGCCGGGCATCGTCCTCCCCTCTACATCGTGTCCGGGGTGGCGATTCCCAGCATGGACAGCCCGGAACGCAGCGTCAGCCGCACCGCGTCCGTGAGCGCCAGGCGCGCGGCGCGCAGCGCGTCGTTCCCCTCCACCAGCACCCGCTTCTCACGGTCCTGGTTGCCCAGCGTGTACCAGCGGCTGAAGGCGGCGGCCACGTCCAGCACCTGGCGGGAGACGATGGAGGGCTCGTTCTGCTCCAGCGCCTCGTCGATGGCGGTGGGGAAGCGCGCCAGCACCCGCGCCAGCGCCTGCTCCTCCGGGAGGGACAGCTTCGAGGCGTCGTACGGGCCCAGCTCCGCCCGGCGCGCCACGTCGAACGGGACGTTCCCCCGGCGCAGGATCTGGCAGGTGCGGGCGTGGGCGTACTGGAGGTAGGGGCCGGTGTGGCCCTCGAAGGAGAGGACCTCCTCCCAGTCGAAGGTGTAGTCGACGATCCGGCGGTTCTTGAGGTCGCCGAAGACGATGGCGCCCAGGCCGATCTGCTCTGCCAGCTTCTCCGGCTCGGCGGTCTGGATCTTCCCGGCGGTGACGTTCTCCTGCACCTTCTCCAGGGCGCGGTTCCTCGCCTCGTCCAGCACGTCCGCCAGGAGCACCACGGTGCCCTTGCGCGTGCTCATCCCCTTCACCAGCCCGAAGGCGACGTGGATGCAGCGGTCCGCCCACTCCTTGCCCATCCGCTTCAGCACCGCGAAGAGCTGCTTGAAGTGGAGCGACTGCTGCGAGGCGACCACGTAGAGCGAGCGGTGGAAGTGGAAGCGCTCGAAGCGGTCGATGGCGGCGGCCAGGTCGCGGGTGGCGTAGAGCGTGCTGCCGTCGTTCTTCTTCAGCAGCACCGGCGGCTCGCCGTCGGAGTAGGGCATGTCGACGATCAGCGCGCCCTGGGACTCCTTGACGCCCACGGTGCGGCCGATCTCCTCGATCACCGCGTCCATCTTTGCCTGGTAGCGGCTCTCGCCCTCCACGTGCTCGTGCCGGATGCCCAGCCGCTCGTAGATCCGGGCGAAGTCCTTCAGCGACGTCTCGCGGAACTCCTGCCAGAGCTTGAGCGCCTCCGGATCGTTCTCCTCCATCTTCCGGAAGAACTCGCGGGCGCGTTCGTCGAAGGGCTTGTCGCTCTCGGCGCGGGCGTTGGCCCGGACGTAGACCTCCACCAGGTGCGCCATGTCGCCCCGGCGCTCGGGCTTGCCGTACTCCTGGAAGCCCACCGCCACCAGGCCGAACTGCTTGCCCCAGTCGCCCAGGTAGTTGATGCCCTCCACCTGGTATCCCTGCGACCGGTAGAGGTTCGCCAGCGCGTGGCCGATCACTGTGGAGCGGATGTGGTGGAAGGCGATGGGCTTGGCGATGTTGGGCGAGGAGTAGTCGATGGTCACCGACTTCCCGGCGCCGGCGCCCGACGCGCCGTAACGCTCGCCGGCCTCGCGCACCGCCTCGATCGCCTCGCCGGTGAAGGGGGCGACCGTGAAGCGCGCGTTCACGTAGGGGCCGGCCGCCACCACCTCCAGCCCCGGGACGGACATGCTGTGCGCCAGGGCGGTGGCGATGGCGGGGGGCGCCTTCTTCTGGGACTTGGCGAGCGGGAAGGTGGCGAAGGAGAGGTCGCCGTGGGCCGGTTCGGCCGGCTTCACCTGGTCGGCGACCTGGGCCACGTCCACCCCGAGCGCCTTGGCCAGCGCCTCGGTGAACGCGAGTTTGTACCGCGCGTAGACCGGCACGCTCATGGAGCGGCGCATACTACCTTTGACGTCCGCGCCAAAACCCAGAAACATCGAACGCCACCCGGACACTCCGGAGGAGGGGGCATGGTACGCGGCTGGGCCCTGGGGTTGGCGTGCGCAGCGTTGGTGCTGGCGGGGTGCCGGCCCGCGAAGCTGATCCCGCGCGCGAAGCCGCTGCCGGCGGCCCCGGCGGCCATCTCGGGCGCCGAAGGGCTCCCGATCTTCGTGGCGGAGAACACCGCCGCGCCGCTCGCCCAGGGCGAGCACGGCAAGCCGGGCACCGACAAGGCGTACCGCCTGGCCGCGGTGAACGATGAGCGGCTGCAAAAGTACGCCCGGGCGTTGCGCCAGGCGCTGCTGGATGCGCTGAAGGGCGCGGGGATGGCCTCCACCATGGACCCGTGGTCGGGCGCGGAGCTGGTGGCCACCGCCACCTCCGAGGTCACCCCGGAGCTGGAGTGGGACCAGGGCGGCGTCTCCATCTCGACGAAGACGGCGCTGGTGATCGGCACGCCCCACGGCAAGGCGCTGGTGCGGGCGGAGGTGTCCGTCCCCGCGTCGGACGAGGACGTGCTGGACACCCGGGAGTCGCTCGACCGGAGGCTGGAGACCCACGCCCGGCGCGTGGCGGCGGAGGCGGTGCACGCCCTGGCCGCCGAGCCCCAGATGGCCGCGTACCTCCAGGCCCGCCGCACCCGCCGCAACATCTCCGCGCTGCTCAAGCAGGAGGAGGAGCGGAACGCCGCGGGCGCGGAAGGGGCGCACACCACCACCGACCTGAAGTCGGCGCGCGACGCCGCCTCCGCGTTCCTCGCCGGCACGGCCCAGCCGTCCGCGCACGGGCTGGCGATCGGCGTGGAGAAGTACGCGGACGGGAAGTCGGGAAACGCGGGCGCCAGGTCGGACGCCACCCGGTTCGCGGGCCTGATGATGCGGACCATGGGCCTGCCCGAGGAGAACGTGCACCTCGCCGTGGACGAGGGAGCGCGCCGCGCAGATCTCGAGAAGGAGCTGGCCTGGCTGGCCGGGTCGATGAAGGGCGAGGGACGGCTCTACCTGTTCTTCACCGGGGCCATGGCGATCGACCCGAAGACGGGGTTGCCCTCGTTGCTGCCGTTCGATCGGGAGGCGGGGGCGGGCGCCGCCTCGTCCGGGCTCCGGCTGGAAGGGCTTTTCAAGAAGCTTGCCGAGGGAGGCGCGGACGTGGTGGCGGTGTTGGACGCCTGCGCGGTGGGGAAGGGGAAGGCCAGGGAGCTCAAGCTTCCGGCCAAGGCGATCCTGCTGGCGGCGCCGCGCGAGGCCTGCGCGCAGGGCGAGCTGTCGCTCCAGATCACCGAAGGCCTGGGTACGGCCCAGGCGGACGCGGACGGCGACCACGCCGTGACCTTCGACGAGCTTCGCGACTTCGTCCGGGAGCGGATGACGAAGGAAGGTGCGAAGGAAGGGCCTCTGTTCGAGATCGGAAAGAGCGAGACCGGGGCCAGCTTCTCCCTCGCCGAGGGCCTGGACAAGAAGTAGCCCGGGGTTCAACGCAACGCTCGACTGGCGCGTTACCTTGGGCGCGTGGAGCAGCCGCGTCCAGACCGCACCAGGGCCCGCGCCGCGGCCGCGTTGCTGATCTCCGTGGCGTTGCACCTGGTGCTCGCCTGGTGGTTCGCGCGCGCTCGCCCGGGCGCGCCCGAGGGGCCCCAGGCGCCGCCGCCCATCGAGGTCCAGGTGATCCAGGTGCCGGCGCCCGTCTCGCGCGCGCCTGCGCCGCCCGCCGCGCCCGCGCCTCCGCGCCGGCCGCGCGAGCCCGTCCCTGCGCCCGAGCGTCCGCCCGAAGTGGAGCCGCCACCCGAGACCGCGGTCCAGGAGCCGTCCGCGGGCGGCGTTCCCCGGCAGGTGGACCTGATGCCGCGCCTGGCGCTTCCGGGAGAAGGCCCGGCCGGCCCGGGGCGCACCCGCTCCAACCGGCCGGAGACGGCGGAGGAGCACGGCGCGGCGGTGGCGGAGGAGGCGGGCCGGGTGAAGGGGCGCGTGCAGGAGTGGATGGCGGCGGACGTGGGGGCCATCAAGGCGGAGCTGGGGCTGATCGACCCGTACTTCGGTTCGGTGCGCGGCGCCTTGCAGAAGGCGGTGGAGCGCGGCGCTCCGGATGGGATGCCGGGCCGGAACGTGGGCCAGCAGCTGGTGGACGCGGTGCTGAGCGGGGCGTCCGTCTATGGGAAGACGGGCAACCCGTACGGCGAAGGCCAGGTGCCCTACGCCTCGCCGAAGGAGCGCGAATTCACCGGGCACGCGGAGGAGATGGCGCGGCGGTACCAGGGATCGGCGCTCCAGCCACGGCCTCCCATTCCGGACGGCACCGGCCGGACCCCCCTGCCGAATCCGGCGGACCGGCCCAGGGGCCTGACCACGGAGCAGATGCAGCAGTGCGCGGACCAGGGGAAGCTGCTGGACGACTTCCTCAACGGCAAGTTCGGCGGCGGGCTGGCGGCGGTGGTGGAGCTGACCCAGGGGCCGGACGGGAAGCTCCTGGGGACGCGGCTGGTGACCCCCTCGGGGCTCCACGCGTTCGACCAGCACGTCCTCTCCGTGGCGCCGGCCGCGCTGGAGACGCTCCCCCCTCCGCCCGACCGCGGCTTCGGCATCAACCCGGCCGGCATGCGGAGCCTGTGGCGCTTCGAGGGGCGGGTGAAGTTCAAGCGGCCGCTCAAGGAGTGGGACCCGCTTACCGGGAGCCTCACCGGCACGCTGGTGGGCGCGCTCTACGGGCTGGCGTGCCCCGGCCTGGGGCCACCCATCACCTTCGATTCAGCGACGGGCGAGATGGAGTTGATCGACCTGGCCCACCCGAAGTTCACCTGCCAGGTGAAGCTGATCCGGGTGGAGTGACCCGCCGGCCTACGTGACCCGCGTGGGCCGGACCACGGACGCCACCGTGTCCAGGAGCCGCGGGAGTTGGAGGGGCTTCTCGAAGAACCCGTCGATCCGATCTAGGCCGGTGCCGGCGGTGAGCGACGCCACGTCGCTGGCGCCGGAGATGATGAACACCGCCACGTCCTGTAGCGCCTCGGTACCGCGCACCAGGTGGAGGACGGTGCGCCCGTCGTCGTCGCGCAGCCGCAGGTCCAGCAGCACCAGCCCCGGCCGGATGTGGGCCAGCACGGACTTCGCCTCGGCGGCGCTGGTGGCGGTGATGACCCGGTAGCCCTCCTGCTCCAGCACCTCCTTGAGCACCTCGCGGCAGTCCGCGTCGTCCTCCACCAACAGGATGCCGCCCGCCCGCGGCGCGGTCTCCGGGACCGGATCGGACGTCACCGCGCCCGCGAACATCGGGAGGGAGAGCTGGTACTCGATCCCGCCCTGGGAGATCGCGCGCGCCTCCACCCGCCCGCCGTGGAGGTGGACGATCTTGGCCACGATGGGCAGCGCCAGCCCCAGGTGCCGCCGCGACCCGTTCACCGGCTTCGGCCGGAAGTACGCGTCGAACAGGTGCGAGAGCTCCGCCTGCTCCACCTGTGGCCCTCCGTCCCGCACCGTGAGCGTGGCCAGCCCCTCGTCCTCCGATCCGACCACCATCTCGATGGACTTCCCGGGCAAGGTGGCGTGGATGGCGTGGTCCGCCAGGTTGTAGATGGCCTCGGACAGCCGCTCCCGGTCGCCGCGGATGAACACCTCGCCGCCGCGCACTGGTTGGAACCGGACCTTGGACTGCTCCGCCACCGGGGTGAGCGCGCGCATCACCTCGTCCGCCAGGGACTTGAGCCCGAAGGGGCGCTCGTCCAGCTCCATCTTCCCGGACTGGAGCCGGGACAGCAGCAGCAGGTCGTTGATCATCCGCAGCAGCCGGTCCGAGTTCCGCCGGCAGACCTGCACCGCCCTCTCCTGCCGCGGGGCGAGCGGCCCGATCTTCCCGCGCGCCAAGATCTCCAGATACGCCTTGACGGTGGTGAGCGGGTTCTTCAGGTCGTGGGAGACCTGCGCCAGGAGGTCCTCGCGGCTGCGCTCCAGGCTGCGCAGGCCGGCCACCGCGGTCTGGAGGTCCTTGTGCCGCCGGGCGCTGTCGTCCTTCACCCGCGCCAGCTCCCAGGAGCCCGCCACCTGCGCCGCCAGTGCCTCCAGCAGCGCGTCCGGGGCCTGCCGCCGCGCGCCCAGCACCACCAGCACCCCCAGTGGCCCTTCCGCCGCGACGATCGGCGCCGCCCACAATCCCGGCTCGCGGATCACCCGGCGCTCGGTGTGGGCGCGCCCCACCGGCCCTTCTTCGGGCGCCGCCGCCCTCACCCGCGCGTCGTTGCGGCCGCGGACGCAGGCCACCCGGAGGAGCGCCTTCCCCGGCACCAGCTCCGAGATGTAGCTGGTCCTGGCCTCCAGCAGGGTGTGCACGGCCTGGAGCTGCGACCGCTGCGCCTCGGCCGGGCCTCCGTCGCCGGCGACGGTGTGGCCCATCTGCGCCAGGGCCCGCGCCACCGCCTCCACGCCCAGCTCCAGCGAGGGCTCATCCGGGTCCACGGGCGCGGGTCTCCCGGCGCTCCGCTTCTGCCCATCTGACGTCTTGGCCACGGGACCTTATAGAAAACCCACAAACGGCCCGCCACGCCACCCGGGGCGCGGGCGCGACTGTTCAGTGGCGCATCCCTGCTCCGGGGCTCAGCTCCCTCAGCCCCGCTTCTTGATCAGCCCGCTCTTGTCCACGAAGTACGGATCCTGCGCCAGCGCCTCCACCTTCTCGCGGTAGCCCTGGACGCCGAACTGGCTCTCGAACAACGCCACCAGCGCGTTGGTCTGCACCCGCCGCGCCGTCTCCTCGCCGGTGAGGAGCTTGAGCATGGGCTCGCGGGCCGGCTCGTGCTTGAGCGGGCCCAGGACCTTCAGCGCGGCGATCTTCACGTCGTCCGAGTGGTCCTCCAGGAACGGCAGCGCCGCGGCGGCGATCCGGCCGTCCGTCTTGTCGGTGAGGAACCCCAGCAGCACCACCTTCTTCTCCGGGTCCCGGGTGTACGACGAGCCCAGCCGGTTCAGCTCCTCGGCGGCGATCTTGATGACCTCCGGCTCCGGCAGCAGCGCGGAGAGGATGCGGACCGCCCAGGAGCTGGCGTGCTCCGACCGGCGGAGGAACTCCGCCACCGGCGGCACCGCGTCCTGCCCCAGGTCGCACAGGTGCTGGTAGGTCTGCTCCTTCTCGTCCGCGTCCGTGGTCTGCGGCTCCACGGTGAAGGTGAAGCGCGCCATCAGCACCGTCATCGCCTCCGGCACGCGGAGCTGGGCGAGCTGCTGGATGGCCTTCTGCCGCACCGCCGGGTCGCCGTACTTCTGCGTCACCTTGGCCTTCAGCTTCTGCGCCTTCTGCGCCGGCGTCCCGCCCCCGAAGATGTCCAGTAATCCCACGTGCTCTCCCTTGCGACCCACCTATCCCCTGGGGCCCCCGCCGTCCAGCGCGGCCTCCTTCGCGCGGGCCCCCGTTCTCACAGCTTGACGTCCGCCCGCACGTCGCTCCCATAGGCCTTCTGGAGCGCCTGCACGGCCGCCTTCGCCTCCGCGGTGCCGGCCGGCGGCACCATCACCCGGAGCGTCAGGTAGAGGTCGCCGCGCGCGCCGCCCTTGAGCGAAGGCACGCCCCGCCCGCGCAGCCGGAGCTTGCGCCCGGACTGCGACTCCGGTGGCACCGTCACCGTCACGTCCCCGTCGAAGGTGGGCACCCGCACCTCCGCGCCCAGCATCGCCTCCGGCACCGTGATCGGCAGGTCCATGTGGAGGTCCTGCCCCTCGCGCCGGACCAGCGGGTGCTCCGGCACGTCCGTCTGGATGTAGAGGTCCCCTGGCGGCCCGCCGCGAGACCCCGCCGCGCCCTGGCCGGGCACGCGCACCTGCGAGCCGTTGTCCACGCCTGCCGGAATCTTCACCGTCAACCGCTGCGTCTCCTCCACCAGCCCGGTCCCCTGGCACTCCGGGCACGGCTTCGCCGCGCGCCCCGTCCCGGCGCAGGTGGGGCAGGCGCCGCTGAACGAGATCGGGCCGCGGCTCCGGGTGCGGCCGGTCCCACCGCATGTTTCGCACTTGCCGGGCTTCCCCTGGTCTCCGGTGCCTTTGCAGCGGGCGCAGCGGCCGGGCCGGGTCAGCACCAGCGCGCGCTCGGTGCCTTTGACGGCTTCCGGGAGGGTCACCTGGATCTTCGCGGTGAGGTCTTCCCCCCGGGCCGGCGCCGGCCGCCGCCCACCACCGGCCTCGGCGGCCGCCGCGGCGCCGCCGCCCCCGAACGGGTCGAACCCGAACCCGCCCATCCCGCGGAAGATCTGTTCGAAGACGCTGTTCACGTCGGCGTTGCCGCCGAAGTCGAACCCGCCGCTGGTGCCGCCCGGTTGGCCCCCGCGCATCCCGGCCGAGCGGTACTGCCGGAACGCCGCCGCCTTCTTCTCGTCGAACCCCATCTTGACGGCGTCCTCGCCAAACTCGTCGTAGAGGGCGCGCTTCCTGGGGTCCGACAGGATGTCGAAGGCCACCGAGACCTGCTTGAATTTCTCCTCGGCGGACTTGTTCCCCGGGTTCACGTCGGGGTGGTACTTCTTGGCCAGCTTGCGGTAGGCCTTCTTGAGCTCGTCCGCCGGCGCCGTTCTGGCCACGCCCAGCAGTTGGTAGAAGTCTTCCGCCATGACCCCGAGTCTCCCTCGCCTGGACCGCAAGAAAGTAACCAGACTTTCAAGCCACTCAAGGCAATGAACCGCCTCTTTTCCAGATCTGCTGGATTCTGGCTCGCGGGGTTCCTCCTGCTGGCCGGACGTCCCACCTGGGGGCAGGTTGCCGGGCAGGCGGCGGCGAGCGAGCAGGGGACGCTGATCGACCGCATCGTGGCGGTGGTGGAAGGGGTGGAGGACGGGCGCGTCATCACCTGGTCGGACCTGAACTTCGAGGCGTCGGTGGCCGCGGTGCAGCAGGAGGGGGGGCAGGCCGCCCTGGTCCAGCTGGACGACCAGGCGCTGCGCGCCGCCCTGGACCTGGCCATCGCCCGCCGCCTGCTGATCGCGGAGGCGGACAAGGTGGGCGCCTTCCAGCCGAACGATGGGGACCTGGACGCGGCGGTGCGGGCGTTCGAAGCGCGCTTCGAGTCGCCCGCGGCCTTCCAGCGCTTCCTGCGCCGGCACGACGTGGACCGGGCCGCCGTGCGCGAGGTGCTCCGCCGCAGCATGCGCGCCGAGCGCGTGCTCGAGGGCCGGGTGCGCCTGCGCGCGCAGGTGAGCGAGGGGGACGTGCGCCGCTACTACGACGTCCATCAGCAGGAGCTCAACGGCACCTACGAGGAGATCCGCCAGGCGCTGCGCGAGAAGCTGCTGCGCGAGAAG
>DATBSS010000216.1:0-33919 GCA_036559665.1 Myxococcaceae bacterium | reverse complement strand
GCCGAAAAGCGCGCGCAACCTAAAGACGAAGACGTGATGCGTCAACGCGAGGGCGGCGCCTCCAATATGACGGATGAGGATCCCTACTCGCGGCGAGAACGCGGATCGCACCTCGGCCGCGGAGGCCTTGAGCTCACTGTTGAACGGCGCGCACCCGTCTCACCGGCGTAGCATCCAGGGGACGCGTGGAGCCGCGCTGCCCCGTCCATCCAGATCGCCCGGCCGCTGGGACCTGCCAGCGGTGCGGCGCGTTCGCGTGCGCGGAGGAGCTGTCCGCGCCCGTCGCCGGGCGCTCGCTGTGCGCGGCCTGCGGCGCCCGCCCGGACGCGGACTACCTGGAGGCGTTCCGACTCAAGTACTGGGGACGGCGCGACGCGTTCACCTGGCTGTGGGCCACCGCGATCCCGTTCCTCCTCGCCGCCGGTATCGGCCAGGCGTTCGACCGCCAGGGCCTGGACGCCGCGCCCCTGCTGGCCATCGCGCTCGCCGGGGCGATCTCCTTCTTCGGCCGGCGCTGGTCCCGGCCGCTGGTCTTCGTGGTGCCGGCCGCGATCGGGCTGTGGGCTGCGGTCAAGTTCGCCCGGGAGGTGGTGCGGAGCGCCCCGGGACCGGCGACCGTGGCCTTCCTCGGGGCCATCTTCGCGGCCTTCTTCGGGGTGCTGCCGCTGCTGATCGCCGTCGCCGCCTACCGCGACGCGCGCCGCGCGCTGTTCTTCCGGGTGCCGCTGCGCCGCGAGCGGCTGCAGAAGGCCTGGAACGTCTACGCCAACAACAGCGCGGCGCGGACCGGGTGGCTCCTGTCGCTGTCCGGGCTCATCATTCCGGGGCTGGGGCTCCTGGGCCTGGCGCTCTCCTGGTATGGGCTGACCCGCGTCGACCCGGCCGCGCACCCACCCATCGGCCGGAAGCGCCAGGCGATTGCGGGGGTGGTCCTCGGCTCGCTCGACGTCCTCGGGTGGGGGACCCTGTTCGCCCTCCAGTCCTTCGCAGGGTGATCTGCTGCAACGCCATGCCCTCACCCGCCGCTGACGACGTCTCCCAGGTAGGTCCGTGAGACAGCGGTTCGCCGAGCTCGGGGGCATTCGCACCGCCTGGCGCGAGGCCGGCGAGGGCCCGCCGATCGTCGCGCTCCACGGCGTGCCCACCTCGTCGGAGCTCTTCCTGGCGCTCTGGCCTCACCTGCAGGGAGTGAGGATGATCGCCCCCGACCTGCTCGGGCACGGCGACACGGCCGCTCCTGGCACGGGCCGCATCGACGTCGCCGCATACGAGCGACACCTGGACGCGTTCCTCGCCAGCGACGCCGCGCCGGAGCGCTTCACGCTCGTGGTCCACGACTTCGGAGGCGTGCTTGGCCTGGACTGGGCAGCCCGGCACCCCGAGCGGATCGATCGACTGGTCGTGATGTCGACCATCGTGCGCCCGACCGCCAGGTGGAGGGTGCTGTGCGCCGGGCTCTACGCCCTCAACCTGCTCGGCGGCAGGAGCGCCCTGGCCGCCGCCATGGCCCGGACGCTCAAGCGGGCCAGGACCGATTCCGCGCTCCTCGCGCGCTTCGCCAGCCCCTGGACCCGCCGCCGGGTGTGGCGCGGCCTGGATCACTTCTCCGCGCGGGCGGTGCGGCGCGCGGGCGAGGCGCTGTCGGCGCTCCGCGTCCCGGCCCTTGCGATCTGGGGTGAGGACGACGACGTGTTCCCTGCGCATCCCCACCTGGCCGACTTGCGGGCGCTCGCGGCGTCCGCGCCCCTGGAGATCGTCCGGGTGCCGGACTGCGGTCACTGGTCGCCACTGGATGCGCCGGAGGAAGTCGCCACGGCGGTCCGCCGGTTCATGGAGACGTCTCGTTGAGACTCCTACTGGCGGGCCGTTCCCCGCGACGTAGAAATACCGGGTGTCCGCGGCGAGCCCTGACGTCCGCTCGTGGGGCACCTTGTTCTCGCCTCCCAGTTCTTCCCGACCTGCCTGGACCGGGCGGGCTGCCGCCCTGGTGACCGGGAACCCCTAACCCCTCCGGCGCCTGCGGGCAACGAACACGCCCGCGGCCAGCAGCGCCCAGAGCGAGGCCTCGGAGCCGGACGCCTGGCACCCACACCCGCTGGCCCGCGTCACGGTGACCGTGAAAACACATGAGGACGAATTGGTTGCGGCGTCCGCGGCGGTCGCGGTGACCAGCGTGTCACCAATCGGGAAGACGGTCCCGGCGGCCTGGCTGTAGCTCAAGGTCGGGGTGGTCACCGTATCGGTCGCCGTTGCATCGGGGTATGCGACCGTCGCGCCGTCCGGGCTCCTGGTGACGGCTTGCTGGTTCGCCGGACAGGTGATGACGGGCGGCGTGGTGTCCCGCACCGTGACGGTGAAAGTACAGATGGCGGCGTTGCCCGCGGCATCGGTGGCCGTCACGGCCACCGGGGTATTGCCGAGCGGGAACGCGCTCCCCGCCCCTGCCGAGTACGTCAGCGTCGCGCTCGACACCGCATCCGACGCCGTGGCCGCCGGGTAGCTCACAACTGCACCGGCGCCGCTGCTGGCCTCGGCAGTCTGGTCCGCCGGACAGGTGATGGCGGGCGGTGTGGTGTCCCTCACCGTGACAGTGAAGGTGCAGGTGGCGGCGTTGCCCGCGGTATCGATGGCCGTCGCGGTCACCGGGGTGCCGCCGAGCGGGAACGTGCTTCCCGCCCCCGTCGAGTACGTCAGCGTCGCGCTCGACACCATGTCCGTCGCCATGGCCGCCGGGTAGCTCACGGCCGCGCCGGTGCCACTGGTGGCCTCGGTAGTCTGGTTCGCCGGACAGGTGATGGCGGGCGCTGTGGTGTCCCTCACCGTGACGGAGAAGGTACAGGTGGCGGCGTTGCCCGCCGTATCGGTGGCCGTCGCGGTTACCGACGTGTTGCCGAGCGGGAACGTGCTCCCCGCCCCCACCGAGTACGCCAGCGACGCGCTCGACACCGCGTCCGTCGCCGTGGCGGCCGGGTAGCTCACCGCTGCGCCGGCTCCGCTGCTGGCCTCGGCCGCCTGGTCCGCCGGGCAGGTGAGGGCCGGGGCCGTGGTGTCCCTGACCGTGACGGTGAAGGTGCAAGTGGCGGCGTTGCCCGCGGCATCGGTGGCCGTCGCGGTCACCGGGGTGCCGCCGAGCGGGAACGTGCTCCCCGCCCCTGCCGAGTACGACAGCGTCGCACTCGACACCGTGTCCGACGCCGTGGCCGCCGGGTAGCTCACGGCCGCGCCGGCGCCGCTGGTGGCCTCGGCCGTCTGGTCCGACGGGCAGGTGACGGCGGGCGGCGTGGTGTCGACGACGGCCACGTTGAACGCGCAGGTGGCCGTGTTGCCACCCTCGTCGGTGGCGGAGACCGTCACGGGCGTGACGCCGATGGGGAAGATGCCGCCGGAGCTCAGGCTGTAGAGAAGGGTGATGGCCGCCGGCGCCGAGTAGTTGTCGGTGACCGAGGCCGGAGGGTACGTCACGAGGGCGCCCGCGGGACCCGTCGCCTCGAGCGTTGGGTCGGCCGGGCAGGTGACCGCGGGAGGGTGGGTGTCGAACGCGGAGCGGGGCATGGCCCACAACTCGCGGCTGTGCACCAGGTCCGTCGCGGCGAAGAACACCTTGTCGCCCGCGATCACGAGCGCGCTCGGGTTGGAGTTCCGCGGGCCTGGCGCGATGTCCTGCACCAGCTGGGTGCCTGCCGCCGTGCCATCCGACCGCCAGACCTCCAAACCGCTGAGGCCGTTGGTTGCGGGAAAGACGAAGGGTTCGCCAGGGATGACGAGGGTCGGCGCGATGCCGACCAAGCCACCGCTGGAGCCGGGCATGAGGTCGGTGACCTGAACCGTGCCGGCGGCGGTCCCATCCGTCTTCCACAGCTCGTTCCCGGTGACGCCGTCTCTCGCCTGGAAGTAGAGGACGCCGTCGATGAACGCCAGGCCGCTGGGGACCCCGCTGGTCACCCCGGGGCTGAGGTCCTTGAGCACGGTGGTGCCCGCGGCGGTACCGTCGGAGACCCACAACTCCAGACCCAAGGTGGCGTCCGTCGCGGTGAAGTACACCAGGCTTCCGGCCGCGGTGAGGTTGGACACGTTGGAATTGGCCGCGCCGGGGTTGATGTCCTTGACCAGCACGGTGCCGGCCGCCGTCCCGTCGCTCTTCCACAGCTCGATGCCGTGCACGCCGTCATTGGCCATGAAGAACAGCATGCCGTTCGCGCTCACGGTCGTGTCCTGGATGCCCTGGTTCGATACCCCTGGGCGCGAGTCGGCTGGACCGGGGTTGATGTCCATGACCAGCACGGTGCCGGCGGCCGTCCCGTCGCTCTTCCAGAGCTCGCTGCCAACCACGCCGTCATTGGCCGCGAAGAACAACGTGTCGCCCACCGCGGTCAGGCTCTGGGGGGCAGACCCGACGTCGGCGGCGGTGACGTTGATGTCCTTGACCATGAACGTACCGGCGGCCGTGCCGTCCGAGCGCCAGAGCTCGTCGCCATTCACCGAGTCCGCCCCCACGAAGAAGAGCGTCCCGTTGACGCCGGTCAATCTATCCACCCCGGAGTTTCCACCCGGGAGGACGTCCATGACCATGACGGTGCCGGCGGCCGTGCCGTCGCTCACCCACAGCTCATTGCCATGCGTCGCGTCGTGCGCTCTGAAGAAGACGGTGCCGTTCACATCCGTGATGTCAACCACGCCCGAGCTTCCCGGGCCCGGGTTGATGTCCGCCGGAAACGTGCCGGCCGCCGTGCCGTCGCTGATCCACAGCTCGCTGCCGATCGTGTTGTTGTCATCGGCGACGAAGAACGCCTTCCCATTGACGCTTCCCACCGGCGCCGTGAAGAGGGCGCTGGAGGTCTCCGGGAAGACGTCTTTGACCATCACCGTCCCGGCCGCAGTCCCATCGCTCCTCCAGGGTTCGACGCCGAAGACGCCGTCGTCCGCGGAGAAGAGGAGGAATCCGCCGCCGTCGCCGAGGTTGGCCGGGAAGGATCGGGTCGGCCCCGGGTTGATGTCCTGGACCAGCACCGTCCCGGCCACGGTCCCGTCCGTCTTCCACAGCTCCATGCCGTGCACGCCGTCATCGGCCGCGAAGAAGAGCGTCCCGTTCCACGCCCCCAGGTTGGGCGTCCCGCCGGTACTGATGACCATGATCTGCACGGTCCCGGCGGCGGTCCCGTCGCTCTTCCACAGCTCGCGGCCGCTCAGGATCGTGAAGTAGAGCGTCCCCCCGGCGTCGGTCAGGGTGCGGGGGCTCGAGCTGGCGGTGCCAGGGCTGATGTCCTTGACCAGGACAGTACCGGCGGCGGTGCCGTCGCTCATCCACAGCTCATTGCCGGTCACGCTGTCGCTGGCCGCGAAGAACAGCGTGCTGCCGATGACGGTGAAGCCCTGAATCTGCGCGCTCGCGGCGCCCGGGTTGATCTCCTTGACCAGGACGGTGCCGGCGGCGGTGCCGTCGCTCGCCCACAGCTCATTGCCGATCACGCCGTCGCTGGCGGAGAAGTACAAGAGCCCGTTGAACCCGACGGGCTGGCCGAGGTTGGAGCCAGCGGCCCCCGGGTTGATGTCCTTGACCATGACGGTGCCGGCCGTCGTGCCGTCGCTCTTCCACAGCTCGGCGCCGTTGACCCCGTCGTTGGCGGTGAAGAACAGGGTGCCGTTGAAGTTGACCAGGCGGCTCAAGCTGGAGCTGGCGATACCCGGGTTGATGTCCTTGACCAAGACGGTGCCGGCGGCGGTGCCATCGCTCTTCCACAGCTCCTGGCCGTCATCGCGGTCGGTGGTGGCGAAGAACAACGTGCCGTTGACGTTGGTGAGCAGGGTCGGGGTCGAGGCGCCCGTGCCGGAGAAGATGTCCTTGACCATGACGGTGCCGGCGGCGGTGCCGTCGCTCTTCCACAGCTCCAGGCCGTAGTCGCCGTCGCTGGCGGAGAAGAAGAGCGTCCCGTTCACGTCCGTCAGCGAGGTGACCTGGCCGTCGCTGGTGCCCGGTCTGACGTCCCTGACGCTGAACGTCCCTGCCGCGGTGCCGTCGGTCCGGAAGAGCTCCTGGCCTCCGCTCTCATCGAAGGCCAGGAAATAGGTGATGCCTCCGCTGCGCACGATCGAGATCGAGCCCCCCGATCTGCGAGTCGGGACGGTGTTGATGTCCTTCACCAGGTACGCGGGGTTCAACGCCTGCGGCGCAGGTGGCGGCCCCGCGGTCATGGCCGCGACCATCGCCGACAGTGGGGAGGACTGTTCGGAGCAACCGCTCGCCCCGATGAGAAGGAGCGCGGCGAAGAAGATGAATCGGCACATGGTTATCCCCCCAGGCATGCGGCGTGCTGGGCGAGCATAGAGAAACGCGCAGGCCTTGGAAAAGCCGCCGGACCGGTTCTTACTTCGGAACGGCGCGCAGCCGCCCGCCGTCGAGCGTGACGGCCGGGCAGTAGGGCCGGTCCGCGCCGCGCGTCCACCAGGTGCCGCGCGCGCGCAGCTCGGCGAACGGCGCGAATCGGTAGGGCGCGATGCGGGTGCGGAGGTAGCGCGGCGGCGCGTCCGGGAACGGGGCCTCGTCGAAGAGCGCGCGTACCTCGGGCCGCCCCTCCAGCAGCCGGAGCTGGAGCAGCAGGAGCCACTCGTTCCCGTCGCAGGACCCCAGCGAGGCGAACCACATCTGCCAGTCCAACCTCGGCATGTGCAACAGGGCGAACCGGGGGCGTTCGTCGAGCGGCCCGGGCTTGTAGGGAAACCGGTAGGGCTTCCAGGTAGCGCCGTCGGCGGACCCCTCCAGGTCGATCTCCTCGCGCTCCCTCGTCATCACCGCGAACAGGCCGTAGCTGCTCGCCAGGTGGAAGGGCTCCACCCGCTCGCGCGCCGCCTCCAGCCAGCCCGGCAGACCCCGGCGGTCGAACCTCCGCCACGCCTCCAGCGCGCTCGCGCTCAGCCACAGCGCCGCCAGCGCCACCCACCCGGCGCGGAACCAGCGCGCGCCGCGGAGCGGAGGGAGCGGCTCGGGCAGCCGCCGGAGCCCGGGGAGCCGCCGCCAGACGCCGTCATCGACCTGCAACGCGCAGAGGCACAAGGTGAGCAGGTTGAAGAAGCCGTAGTTCCCGGTGGCGGCGATGGCGAGCTGGAGGAAGGCCAGCAGCGCGGCGCCCAGGTGCCGGGCGCGCCGGGGGCCGAAGAGCAGGAAGGGCGCGCCCAGCTCGATCGCGAACATCGCTGCCTCGCTGGCGCGGTCGAACCAGAGCGGCGCGAGGTCGGCGAACCAGGCAGGCCAGGTGGGCAACGGCTGCGACCAGTAGTGGTACTGGAGCGCGGTGAGGTTTCGCCATGCGGGGTCGCCCGAGGCCAGCTTCACCGCGCCAGAGAGCACCATCAGCTTGAAGAGCAGCGCCCGCCCCAGGAACAGCCCCACCGCGGAGGGCGGCCGCGCGCGCGAGGCGAGGAAGATGGCCAGGAAGCCCGTCTCCAGCAGCAGCACGTCCCACTGGTAGCTGAGGAAGAGGCCCCCGGCGGAGACCAGCGACAGGTAGAGCGCGTACGCCGCCGCCGCCGCCGCCCGCGTCCACCTCCCGGCGATCAGCGCGGCGCCGCACCCAAGCCCCAGCACCCAGCACGCCGCCATCGCCGCGTCCGACGGCCACCACTGCAGCAGCGATGGGGTGTCCCAGAACCCGCCCAGGTTCCAGGCGAAGGGCACCACGCCCTGCGCGCCCAGCAGCCCGCGCGCCTGGACCGCGAAGGAGGCGAAGGCCGAGACGTAGGATAGCCCCAGCAGTGCCAGGAAGACCCGGCGCGCCAGGGCGAATCCGTCCGGCGCCGGCGGTGGCGCTTCCACCGCCGCCCTCCGCTACTTCGAGGAGCCCTTCGCCCCCGCCGCCGTCCCGCCGGGCTCACCCAGCGAGATCACGTAGTCGCGCAGCGCCTCGATCTGCTTCTCCTGGTCGCCCCCGAAGAAATTCGGGTACGGCTTGGCGCTCATGTCGTCCGACTGGAAGAACGACGGCATGCGCGTGCCGTCCTGCAGCGCCTGCGGGTTCTTGAGCCAGGCGAGGATCCAGTCCGGCCGCAGGCGCGTCTTGGCACGCACCAGGTTCGGCGCGGCGGACTGCGGGTCCTGGTCCGGCCGCATGGTGCCCACGATGTGGCAGGAGATGCAGCGCAGGTCGGCGAACAACGCCTTGGCCTCGTTCATCTCCGCGGCGGTGCGCTTGACGGGGTGGACGCTCACGTAGGGCCACGGCTTGTCGGCGCTGGCGGAGAGCCCCTTCACCACCTTGGTGGCGCGGTCGTCGCCCAGCGGGAAGGTGGGCATGCGCACGTCCAGCCAGGGCCGCAGGTTGTCCGACGGGTCGTTGAGGAAGGCGAAGAACCAGGACGGCTGCACCCGCCATCCCTGCGCCTGAAGGAGGGGCGGCGCCTTGTACAGGTCGTCGTCGATGAAGATGTCCCGGATGTTGCCGCCCTGCCCGTCGATGACGTGGCAGCCGCGGCAGTTGAAGTACTCCATCACCTGGTCGCCCTGCGCGGACGCCACCCGCGACTCGTTGCGGGAGACCAGGTATGCCGCCGGCACCTTGTCGCCGGTACGCGACTTGAGGAACGTCATCACCGCCTGGACCTCGTCGTCGTTGAGGTCGAACTGCGGCATGCGGGTGTCCACGCGCTCGTACTTGTAGGAGCGCGGCGCGCGGAGCTTGAGGTCCACGAAGTTGTACCAGGTGTGGTGGCGCGGGTTCGGGATGGCGTTGCCGAAGTCGATCAGGTCGACCGTCTTGTGGCCGTAGTCGTTGATGTCCACGCCGATCTTCGGGTCGTTCTCGTGCCCGCGGATCTCGTGGCAGCCGGCGCAGCCGTACTTGGTGATCAGCTTGGAGCCTTCCTCGGCGTCGCGCGTGAATTCTTCGGACGACGGGTCCGGCATGCGGTGCTCCGCCAGCGCCGGGCCCTCCTTGCGGGTCATCAGCCAGGAGGCGATGTCGGAAGCCTCCTGGTCGGACAGGCGCAGGTTCGGCATGCGCGACCCCGCCCACATCGCGCTGGGGTTCTTCAGCCAGGCGTACAGCCAGGGGAGGTTGGTCTTCAGGCCCACGTTGGAGAGATTGGGCGCGAAGTCACGCGCGTCGGAGCTGGAGAGCCCGCGCGGCACCTCGCACTTGCCCGGCTCCTTGGCGGTGCCCTTGCCGGCGCCGGAGGCGATCTCCTCCTTGGTGCACAGCTTGTCCGGCGCGACGGTGTTGTGGCACCCGCGGCAGCCCACCTGCTGCACCAGCAGCTTGCCGCGCTCCGGGTCGCCCTTCACCGGCGGCTCGGGCAGCGACTCCTCCGGCGAGCTCTTCCAGAGGTAGGCGGCGATCTTCCGGACCTCGTCCTCGCGCTGCTTCTCCTCCTGGGTGCCGACCCTCAGCTCCAGCTTCTCGTTGAGGGCCTCCGGCCAGAAGTTCGGCATCTTGGTGCGCGGCCGGAACCCCTTCGGGTGGGCGATCCAGGTCTGGAGGAACTCCGGGTTGGTCTTCCGCTTCAGGTCGGTGAGCGTGGGGCCGATGCGCGGGAAGTCCCGGAAGATGTCCACCGGGTGGCAGCCGTGGCAGCCGATCTCCGCCACCAGGCGGCGGCCGCGCGAGTAGGTGTCCGCGTACTTGAGGTGCACCTGGTCCGAGTGGCACTTGGCGCAGGTGGACTCCACGAAATGCCGCTCGTGGGTGACCCACACGCCGGGCACGCCCTCGCTCGCGGCGGGGGGTCCCCAGCTCTTCGGGCGGTACTTCTTGTGGGCCACCAGGTCCAGCATCGGCCGCTCCCAGTAGTGGTCGTCGTAGCCGTGCTCGAAGTGGCGGCCGGCCACGCCCTTGGTCTGGGCGCCCTGGCCCTCGTGGCAGGAGGTGCAGCCGAACTTGTCCGCCGGGTGGTTGGAGCCCATCAGCTCCTGGCGGTGCGGGTGCGTCTGCGCCCAGTCCTCCAGCTCGAAGAGGACCGGCTTGGTGGCGGCCAGCAGCTTGCCCTGGTCGCCGGAGGCGCACGCCTTGGCCATCTTCTTGTCCGCGAGCCCGCGCAGGGTGCTGGACGTCTCGCCGCACTTGCGATGGAGGTAGGTGGAGAGCTGGTCGCGGGCGGCGCCCTCCACGCAGACCTCACCCTCCGGCTTGAGCTCCAGCTTGCAGGAGCCCTTCTTCTCCGGATCCTCCAGGTACGGCGACAGCTTCGCCCAGCCGTCGGGCGGGAGGCAGGCGGACTTCAGGTCGTGGTCGCCCAGCACGGCCATCGCCGGGACCGCGTCGCCGCAGTAGTCGCGGAAGAAGTTGCGCAGGTCGTCCTT
Source organism: Myxococcaceae bacterium (assembly GCA_036559665.1). Classification (GTDB taxonomy): domain Bacteria; phylum Myxococcota; class Myxococcia; order Myxococcales; family Myxococcaceae; genus DASRBA01. Next base: position 23,634 of record DATBSS010000216.1, on the reverse strand, counting down.
GTGCTGCTCGGTGAAGCAGACGCCGCCCTCCAGCTTGCCGGCCTGGGACGCCGCCTCGTCGAACGCCAGCTGGCAGACCTCGTCCGAGACCGCCTTGTAGTGCTCCAACATCTCCGGGTTGACGCAGAACTGGTCCGCCACCTTCTCCGGCTTGGCGTCCTGGGCGGCCAGCGCCTCCACCAGCTCGAACGGCCGGCTGTAGCCGCAGCGGTCCACCATGGCGTGGCAGTTCTGGCAGCGGTCCACCGAGTTGTCGTAGCTGGTGAGCCAGTACTGGGTCAGCTCGGTGCCCTTCTTCAGCGCCGTGTCCAGGCTGGCCTTGGCGGTGACGAACGGGTCCACCGCGCCGTCGATGGCGGACTTGAGCCGGTCGCGCTCGCCGTAGTGCTTCTTGCGCTCGTCCTGGAGCCTGGCCAGCTCCGCGGACTGCTTCTCGAGGTCCTTCTCCGCCTCGCCGATCTTGTGGTGCAGCTCGTCGCGCTCCTTGGAGACCTTCTGGAACTCCTTGGAGAACCCGTCAGCGGCCCGGTTGGCCTCGGCGGCCTGCGCGGCGTCACCGGCGGCCTTGGCCTTGGCGGCGCGGGCGCGCTCGATCATCTCCTCGTGCTGGGAGCTCTGGAACAGGTAGAAGAGCCCGTCGTCGTCGCTCCTGAGGAACTTGACGTGGATGTCCGCGTCGGAGGCGACGATCTCCTGCTCCTTGATCTGCTTCTCCAGCTTGGCCAGATCCACCCGCTTCTGGGCCAGCCCCTCGTCCAGCGCGGCCAGCTTCTTGCGGGCCTCCGCCACGGTGGTGGTCTGGTCCGGCTGCTGCGGATCCAGCGCGACCTTGATCTCCCCGGAGTCGATCTTCCGCTCGAAGAAGCGCTGGTCCATGCCCAGCTTCTCGCGCTCGTGGGCGAAGATCCGGTCCTGGTAGTCCTTCCAGGGCCGCCGGTCGATGTACTCGTCGTAGAACGACCACGCCGTGCAGATGGCGATCAGCGTGGAGAGGATGAAGAAGGAGAGCGAGTGGTTCTGCCGCTCGACTGGTTTGGCCATTGGAGTGGTTTCGCTCGGCTCGGATATTTCAGATGTTGAAGACGTTCGGCCAGACCCACACGTACTTCACCGAGAGCGTCAGCCGGAGGATGATCTTCACCACCGTGCCCGCCATGCAGAGGTACAAAAAGGACACGATGCCGTAGCGGACGCCGCCCAGGCGCCGCATGAACGGGGTGTTGCGCTTCCAGACGTAGAACAGCGGCCCGAGCGCGAACCACGCGCCCACGAGCGCCAGCCCGGTGAGGAAGTCCATGGTCGGGTCGCGCACGCCCAGCAGGTAGGGCAGGTTGACGTTGGTCATGGGCACGACCTTGTGCGGGTCCCAGAAGTGCCAGGGCCAGTACAGGTTCCAGCCGGGGCCGCGGAAGAAGACGCCGATGATGATGAAGCCCACCCACTGGACGAGGAACCCGAACAGGAAGGTGAGCACCGCCATCGGGCGCTCGCGGAAGGTGTAGTAGCCGTTCCCGTTGGGGTTGATGTCCACGTAGGGGATGACCATCAGCCCCACGATGATCAGCGACGGCAGGATGACGCCGGCGATCCAGGGGTCGAAGTAGACCAGCATCTCCTGGAGCCCGAGGAAGTACCACGGCGCCTTGGAGGGGTTGGGCGTCTTCGACGGGTTGGAGGGCTCCTCCAGCGGCGCGTCGATGGTGATCGACCAGATGAGGAGCAGGAGGATCATCACGCAACCGGCGATGAACTCCGCCCGCACCAGGTACGGCCAGGTGTGGACCTTGTCCGGGAGCTGGGCGTCGGCGGCGGAGCGGTTCTTCCCCGCGTCCACCTTCACCTGCTCCTGGTCCTTCGGGATGGGCTTGACGCTGACGGCCTCGGCCATGGCTTTTCTGTCGCTCCCTTACAGAGGACCGGAGATCCCGCCGTCCTTCCGGACGCGCCAGAAGTGCAGGATCATCAGGATGCTGACGAGGATGGGGAAGAAGATGCAGTGGAAGACGTAGAAGCGCATCAGCGCCGGCGGGCCCACGATGCTCCCGCCCAGCAGCAGCGCGCGGATGTCGTAGCGCGGGCTCATCCCCAGCTCGGGACCGAACGGGCCTTCATGCCCGATGAGCGGGGTGGCGCGGGCCATGTTGGTGCCCACCGTGACCGCCCAGATCGCCAGCTGGTCCCAGGGGAGCAGGTACCCGGTGAAGGACATCAGCAGGGTGAGCACCAGGAGATTGACGCCCACCACCCAGTTGAACTCGCGCGGCGGCTTGTAGCTGCCGGTCATGAAGACCCGGAACATGTGGAGCCAGATGAAGATGACCATCCCGTGCGCCGCCCAGCGGTGCATGTTCCGCATCAGCAGGCCGAAGGGGATGTCGAAGTCCAGGTACTTGATGTCGTAGTACGCGAACTCCTGCGTCGGCCGGTAATAGAACATCAGGATGACGCCGGTGACGACGGTCACCAGGTAGAGCAGGAAGGTCAGGCCGCCCGCGCACCAGGTGTGGCGGTAGCGGATGCCGTGGCGCCGCACCTTGGACGGGTGCAGGTGCAGCCAGACGTTGGCGGAGACCTGGAGGACGCGGTTGCGCGGCGTGTCCGCGTAGCCGTGGCGGAACACGGAGCGCCACACCGCGCTGGTGGCGATGCGGTCGGCGAGGCTTTGCTTGGCGGGCTTCTGCAAGTCGGGCATGGGAGGTGTCTTCAGGAGAAGCGGGGGCCTACGCGTTGCCGGAGAATTTGAGATAGGAGCCGGGCTTGGCCCACTCGCCCAACTCGCTGCGGAACTTCACCGCCTTGTCGATCAAGATCTGCCCGTCGTCGGCGCGGACGATCTTCACGCGCTCCAGCGGGCGGGGCGCCGGGCCCTCGAAGTTGATGCCGTCCCGGCGGAAGCCGGAGCCGTGGCAGAGGCACTTGAACTTGTTCTCCGGGCCCAGCCAGCGCGGCGTGCAGCCCAGGTGCGTGCAGATGCCGGAGAGCGCGTAGAAGCCGCTCTCCTCGCGGATGATCCACACCCGGTAGTCCTTCATGAAGCGCTCGGAGACCTCGCCCACGTTGAAGGTGGACGGCGGGCCGACCTTGAACGCCGTGGGCGGCTCGAAGAGGACGCGGGGGAAGAGCATCGCCACCAGGGCGCCCGCGCCCGCGTGCAGCGCGCCGATGATGCCCAGCCAGCCGCCCAGCCCCAGCACGTTGCGCCGGGACCAGATGTGCTCGCCGCTTCCGCCTTCCTGCAGAGGTTCTGCCATGAGGGTGCTTGCCTCGGATAGCGAGGGGACCGAAAGCGGGTCGCGTATTAGCAAGGCGGGGGGGGTGTGTCCACGGCGACCGAGGGAGCGATGCGAGCGAATCTGATGGGGAATCACAGGCTTGACGCCCGGCGGCGCCGCTTCCGACTTGACGCTGGGCGCCAGGGTCCATTACAGACCGGCGGCATGAAGATGTTGCTGCCCCTGATCCTGGCGTCCGGCGGTGGTCAGGTGACCTCGGATGTGGAGCCCAACTCCGGCCTGGAGAACCTGGGCCTCATCCTGACCAAGCCGGACAACGTGCCGATCCTGATCATGATCGTCGCGTTCACCTTCTTCACGTACATGGCGCTCCGCGACGCCTTCAAGCACGACCGGCTGACCAAGGCGGGCCGCAAGCAGGACATCCTCAAGGCGATGCAGGACTAGCCACCTCCGCGCCCCCCGCCGCCTTGGCGGTGGGCTCGGGCGGCGGAGCCGGTGCCTTCGGCCGCGGGGCGTGGGGCTCGGCCGCGCGCCGCTTCGCCTCCTTCTCCAGCGCCTTGAACAGCTCCGGGATGCCGGTGCGGTTGCCGAGGTCCGCCAGCCAGGTGGGGATGTTCCCGCCCGGGTCCACGATGAAGCGGTAGGTGGCGCGGCACTGGCCGGCGGGCATCCGCTTCACGTCCCAGCTCCCGGAGGAGATGGGCGTGCGCACCGCGCCCGGAGCGGAGGGGACCATGCCCGGCACCGCCTCCCAGTGGTTGTGGAAGCGGAGGCTGCCCTCGTCCTCCAGCGAGGAGTCCATCCACACCTGGAACACCACGTCCCGCGGGGCCACCAGCGGCGGCGCCACGCGCTGGTAGGTGAGCCAGCTTCCGTCGGGCGTGGGGACCTTCAGCATCCGCACCTCCTGCACGTAGGGCATGAAGCGCGGGAAGCGCTCGCCGTCCAGCAGCGCCTCCTGGACGAATTCGCCGGGCACGGAGAACACCGCGCTGGCCCACACCTCGCGGACGCGGGACTCCTTGCGGGCGCGCGTCCGGAGCAGGATGGGGCGGGAGGAGACGACGGTCCAGGGCTCCATGGCGGCGGAGGCACCGGGCGCGAGCGGCTCCGGCGCATCCTCCGCGTCCGCATCCGACTCCGGCGGCTCCGGCGGCGGCTCGGCCCCGACCGCCAGGGAGGCGGCGAAGGCAAGCGCGACGGCCGGGGCGCGCGCGGCCCTCATCCGGCGCGTCCCCTTCCCCTGGCGGAGGGCGCGCTCACGGCATGTTCCTCGCGCGGAACTGGACGGTGGAGCGGAGCATCTCCCCGCTGGCGCCGTACTCGCGGATGGTCCGCTGCTCGCCCACCACGCGCGCCACCACCTTCACCACCGGTTGCAGCTGCCCGCTGTGGTCGGGCGCGAAGCGCAGCGGTTCCGGTACCTGGGACACCGGGCGCAGATGCTCCTGCCCCGTGTTCTCGTCGACGAAGACGATGGTTCCGGGATGGGGGGGCGTCGCGGTCATCGGCCGCACTTGATCTTACTGCGTGGGCGTGGGCGCGGCGAGCACCCCATCCAGGACCGCGAACCGTTCCGGGAACATGGCCCGGTATTCCGCCTCGTAGGGCGTGCCCCTGCTGAGCTGGTAGAGCGTCAGCGCCTCCGAGAAGTCCTCGGTGCGGCTGGAGCGCGCGTACTGGGAGGGCGAAAGGCCGTCCTTCTGGGAGGCGGCGTCCCAGCCCTGCCAGCGCGGGTCGCTCTGCCAGTTGCCCCAGGTGCGGCCCGAGAGGATGTGGCCGGTCTCGTGGATGAGCGAGGCGTCGCAGGCGTGCTGGGTCTGCTGGTAGACCGTGGGGTAGATGTCCACCACGCCGCTGGCGCCCGCCGTCATGTACGAGCGGAACCCGGGGGAGTTGTAGACCTGCTCCCAGTAGGCGTCGGACGGGTTGCGCTTGCCGTCCATGTTCACCTGCTGGATGAGCCGGCGGGACGAGTCCGGCAGCGCGGCCAGGCCCTTCACCACCTCGTCCAGCGAGTGCATCACGCCGTCCTTCGGCTCCACCGCCTGGGAGAGGAAGACCGGGATGGTCTGCCCGGCGATCTCCACGTCGTAGCGGTTGGCCGGCGCGGCGCCGGAGGGGAAGGCGTTGTCGACCACAGTCGGCCCGTGGATGACGTACGGCAGGCGGTTCGGCTCGGCGATGGACGGGAGCCCGGCCACCACGGAGGGGGCGCCCGGCTCCGAGGAGAGCAGGTTGCGGAGCTGGTCCGCGGCCGCGCCGGGCTGGGAGAGCAGCCGCGACAGCTCGGCGCGCCCGGAGGTGGAGATGGGGTTCTGCCCGGAGGCGTAGCTCACCAGCTTCTTCTGCTCGCCCGCGTTCAGCGCGGCGAAGGCGGGCGAGGCGAAGGCGCGCTGGAGCTCCGCGCGCTCGGGGGCGCCCTCGGGCCAGGAGGCCAGCCGCTCCTGGATGTGCCGCTGGATTTCCGGCGACGGCGGAGGCACGGACGGGGCGGGCGCGGGGACGTGCAGGAGCTGCCCGGGGCGGACCTTCTTCACGCCCGGGTTCGCGTCGTGGAGGTCCTGGAGCGGGACGCTCAGCTTCTTCGCCACCGAGCCCCAGGTGTCGCCGCGGGCGGCGCGGTAGACGGACGGCTGCGGGCCGGAGGACTCCTGGACCGCGCCGGCGAACGGGTCGCCGGAGCCCGGCAGCGGGCCCGCGGCGGGACCTTTGCCCGAGAAGCCGGAGAGGTCCAGAAGCGGCATCGCCCATGCGCGGGACGGCAGGACGCCGTCGCGCGCGGTCGGCGGGTCGAAGTCGGGGCGCAGCGCCTGCTGCTGCGGGACGGCGACGGGGGCGGGCGTGGCGCCGATCTGCTCCGGATTCGGAGGCGGGGCCGCGGGAGCGGCGGCGGGCTTGACGTCCATCGGTGGCGTGCCTTGCAGGTAGTTGGTAGACCTACCTCAAGGTTCTCGGCTGGGTGCGCCGCGCGTCCCCGCGGGTTCTGCGATGTCTGTTTACAAATTAGACTTGGCTATTCGCGGTCTTGCACGTCGAACACGAGAAGGATGGGCGTCGCCTTGCCGGACTCGATGGTGATCGGGATCGTCTTGGTCCCGTACAGCTCGTGCCAGGCGGTCACCGTGTAGTCGCCGGGGGCCAGCCCGTCGATGGAGAACTTGCCTTCGGGGCCGGTGACGTCGGCGTACGCCTCATTGGGGACGACGACCGCGTACGCCCGCATCCACGGGTGCACGTCGCACTTGAACTGAAGGGCGTTGCCGGCCGAGATGGCCTGGGCGATGTCCGGTCCCTTCGGGATCTGGGCCTTGTTGAAGAGGGTCTTGCCGTCGCGGACGGCGCGGACGTTGTGGAGCGTGCCGTCGCCGTTGTGGACCGACAGCGTCTGACCGTCCTGCACCGCCTGCACGCGCGGGCGGTACATGCAGTCCTCCTGGTGGAGCTTGGCCTGCTTCTCCGGGACAGGTCCCGGGGGGACCCCCTTGGAGACCCAGACCACCACGTTCTGCAACCTGCCGTCCTTCGACAGCACCTGCTCGTCGTTCATCGGCTTCTTGGCGCAGACCGGGTCGACGCCGCGCTTGAGCGGCTGCATCTCGGGAGGCGTGCCGGTGAGCTTCACCTCGCCCTTGAGGGTGGAGGAGCCTTTCCTCATCTCGGGAGAGCCGGGCATCTCCGGGGTGGCCTTCTTGTCGGTCTTGTCGGCCATCGCGACCATCTTGCCGGGCGGTTCCGCGGCGGGCGCGCCGCCGCCGGCCGGAGCTGGAGCCGGAGCGCCGTCGGCTGGGGCTCCGGCGGTGGCCCCTCCTTCCGTCTTGGCGGGAGCGGCCTGCTCTGCCTTCGGAGGCGGTGGAGTCTCCTCCTTCTTGCTGCAGTTGCTGAAGACGAGCGCCAGGGACAGCACGGCGAGCGCGGCCGTGGCGAAGGCGAGCGAACGGGAGCGGGGAGAGGACATGCCTTGCGTGTACCCAGACCTTGGCCTGGGCGCAAATAACCGCATCAGCGCTGCTTCTTGGCCGGGAGCGGTGCGGGAGATCGCGGACCTGGTGCTCAGGAGTGGAAGTCGCGGAGGAGGTCGGCCACGGTCATCTCGAGCGTGAGCGCGCCCGGCACCCGAGCGGACACCTCGCCGTCCCGAGCAGCACCACCACAGCCACCGCCAGCCCCAGCCGGCTCACGCCCGCCGGATGCCGCCGTCCACCATCAGCACCAGGAAGATCGCCGACAGGTACAAAAGCGACGCCAGGAAGAGTTGCCGCGCCCAGGGCCGGCCCAACCTCTTCACCACGCCCCAGGCGCCCAGGCCGAACAGGGCCGCGCCCAGCGCGACCGCCGCCACCAGGTAGAGCCGCCCGGCCACGCCCAGGAAGTACGGCGCCACCGCCACCGGCCAGAGCACGGTGAGGTAGACCAGGATGTGCGCCCGCGAGACCGCCTCGCCCCGCTCGATGGGGAGCGACTTCAGCCCCGCCGCCTCGTACTCCTCCCGGCGGAAGATCCCGATCGCTACGGTGTGCGGCAGCTGCCACACGAACAGCAGCGCGAACAGCGCCAGCCCGCCCAGCTCGATCGCCCCGCTGACCGCCGTCCACCCCATCAGCGGCGGGAGCGCGCCCGGCACCGCGCCCACCAGCATCGCCGCCGAGCTGCGCGCCTTCATCGGCGTGTACACGAACACGTAGGAGGCGAACGCCAGCAGCCCCAGCGCCCCGGTCAGGAGGTTCGCGGACAGCGCCAGCGCCGGTAGGCAGATCGCCGCCAGCCCGATGCCGAACCACAGCGCCACCGCCGGCTCCATCCGGCCCGCCGGCAGCGGCCGCCGGCGCGTGCGCGCCATGAAGCGGTCCGAGTCCCGCTCCCACCAGCAGTTGAGCGCGTTCGCCGCGCCCACCGTCCCCGCCGTCGCCAGCAGCGTGAGCAGCGCCCGCGCCACCGAGAGGTGCCCGGGCGCCAGCCACATCCCGCCCGCCGCCGTCGCCAGCACCAGCGCGGAGAGCCGCGGCTTGGTGAGCGACAGGAGATCCGCGGCCGCCCCGCTGGCCACCACCGCGCGCTCGCTCACGCCAGCCCCACCTTCGCCGGCCCCGCCGCGCGCTCGCCCCCGGCCGCCCGCGGAAGCCCGGCCACCGGCACCGGGCGCGCCAGCCACGCCACCGACCACAGGGACGCCAGCAGCGCCGCCCCCAGCGACGAGTGCACCGTCATGAGGGCCAGGTCCCGGAAGCTGGTGATGGTGAGGAACCCCAGCGCCACCTGCGCCACCACCCCCACCGAAGCCAGCGCCGCCAGCCGCTTCATCCACGCCGTCCCCCCGCCGCGGAACACCCGCCACGAAAGCCAGAAGATGCCCAGCCCCACCGCCACGCCGAACACCCGGTGCAGCATGTGGATCTGCACCCCCAACCCGGCGCTCAGCGGCCACACCGTCCCCAGGCACCAGGGAAATTCGAAGCCGCACACCAGCCCGCTCCGGGTGTGCCGCATCACCGCGCCGAGGACGATCTGCGCCCAGGCCATCACCGCCACCGCCACCGCCGGCCGGAACAGCGCGGGCGCCGAAGCGGCGGGCGCCTCCAGCCGCTGCCGGGTGATGAACGCCAGCGAGACCACCAGCGAGAAGAACGCCATCGCGATCGCCAGGTGGCTCGACGACACCCACACCGGCAGCTTCATCTTCACCGTGAGCGCGCCCAGTAGCGCCTGGGCCACCACCAGCGGCACCGCGGCCGTGCCCAGCCGCCTCAGCAGCCGGTCCTCGCGGCGGTGCTTCCAGATCAGCGCGCACAGGCCGACCGTCATCGCGCCCACGAAGGAGGCGACCAGGCGGTGGGTGTGCTCGAACTGCTTCCCGTCCCGCATCTCGGGGATGAACTGGCCGTTGCAGAGCGGCCAATCGGGGCAGGCCAGGCCGGACTCGGTGGTGCTCACCAGCCCTCCGACAACGAACAGGCAAAAGGTCGCGAGCGCGGTGGCGACGGCAAAGCGGTGGACGCCCATCGGTGGCCGGCGGGGATACCACAAAAACGAACGAGGCGACCCGTCGCCGGATCGCCCCGTCCTACCGCCTGCGATTCGTCCTTCGGCCTACTTGAAGGAGAGCTTCGGGTCCGCCGGCTTGGCGTCCTCCACCGTCACCTCGGCGGTCTGGGTGCCCAGCTTCTCGTGCCAGGCCTCGATGGTGTACTTGCCGGCCGGGACGTCCTTGATCTCGAACGCGCCGTCCGCCCCGGACACCGCGAAGAGCGTGCTCTTGCCGTAGACCACGTAGCCCTTCATCCAGGGGTGCACGTCGCACTGGAGCTTCACAACGTCGGCCGTCTTGGCCTCCTTCTCCATCGGCTGCGCCTTGGGCTGCTGGGGCGCGTTGAACAGGGTCTTGGTGCCCGCGAAGGCGTGCACGTTGTGCATGGTGGCGTCAGAGTTCTTGAACTGGATCTTCTGGCCCTCCACCGCGCCCTGCACGCGCGGCCGGTACATGCAGTCCTGCTGGTCCACCACCACCGGCGTGGCCGGGGCGGTGGCGGCGGGGCCGTTCTTGATCCTCACCAGCACGTTGGCGAGCGCCTTGCCGTCCTTGGACAGCAGCACGGTCTCGTCCGGGAAGTCCTTCTTGGCGCAGAAGGCGTCGCCCTTGCGCTTGAGCATCTCCGCCTTCACCGGCGCGCCGGTGTAGCCGATGGTGCCCTTCACGGATCCATTGGCGAGCGCGGCGCCGGCGCCGAGGGCGGCGGCCAGGCCGATCACCAGGTTCAGCTTCTTCATGTTCGTTGCTCCTTTTGCGGATCCCGACGCGGCGTCGCGCCGGTTATTCGAAGCCGCGGCGGGCTCTTTAGGTTCCGCCTGGTGCGGCGTCAATGCCTCACACGTGCCGTGCCACTGCTACCGGAGGTAAGTGTTTCTTCACGAGCGAAAGGATCGACGCCCCGTCCAGGAGCTCGAGGGGCGCGCCTTCGGCCGCCGCCCGCGCCTCCGGGGAGAAGCCGCCGCCGGTGGCCACCAGCGCCTTGCCCGCCATCTCCGCGCGCGCCGTCTCCAGCGCCGAGCGGACCTCCTCCTCGTCCACCAGCCCCAGGGGCGGGTGGCAGACCCCCCGGATGTAGATCCGCCCCCCGGTGATGGGCGTGGGGTTCACCGCGAACAGGTCCACCACGTTGGACGAGACGCGGGCGTCCTCCACCTCGAACTTCAGCTCCGCGAAGAGCATGGTCAGCAGCTTCCCCATCTCCTCCGCGTCGAGCTGGGCGATCCAGGCGTGGGGCGCCTTGTCGCCCAACTGGGGCTGGTTGGCCGGGTCGTCCTCCGGGCGAGGGGCGAAGATGGAGATCAGCATGATCAGCAGGAAGCCGATCACCAGGGACCCGATGCCGATGACGATGATCCCCACCGGCGGTCGCTACTGCAAAATGCGGCGCGCTTCGTCGGCGTATGCGCCGCGCGGGTCCATCTGGAGGTACTTCTGCAGGGAGGTCCGCCCGGCGATGAACGTCTTCCGGTCGGAGGCGTAGAACTTGCCCAGGAAGAAGTACCCCGGCGCGAACTCCGAGTCCGCCTCGATCGCCTTCTTGAAGGTCTCCTCGGCCTTGGTCCGGTCGCCCTTGTCCTCCCAGAGCCGCCCCAGCTCCACGCTCGCGGACGCCAGCTTGTACGTCTGTCCGACGTAGTCCTGCGCCGCCCTGGAGAGCTCCGACTCGGCCCGCGCCCAGTCCTTCTTCTCCCGGTACAGCCCGCCCAGCGCCATGCGCGCCTCCGGGTTCTTGGCCTTGGGGTCCGACAGCGCGCGCGAGTACTGGGCGATGGCGTCGTCCGTCTTCCCCTGGCGGCGGTAGGCGTCCCCCAGCATGACCAGGATCTTGGGTGATTCGCCCATGGTCTTGATGGCGGTGAGCAGCGCGGTCTGCGCGTCCCTCTCGCCGCCCGGCTTCTCCATCAGCACCTTGGCCAGCTCGATGTGGAAGTGGGCCCGCGACGAGTCGGCCTTGATCGCCTCCCGGACCTCGTTGATCGCCTGGTCCAGCTGCCCCTCGCTGCGCAGCCGCCGCGCGCGAATCAGGTGCAGCTCCGGGTCGATGCGGGCGAAGTCCAGGCCCTCCTTCTCCACCTTCAGTATCTCCGCCTTGGCCTTCTCCGCGTCCATCGACACGCCGGTGGCATCGGAGAGCTGCTTCTGCACGTCCGGCGCCAGGTTGGGCATCACCTTGGTCACGCGGGAGATCAAGAGCGCCTGGCCCAGCTGCGCGGCGGCCAGCTGGCGCGTCGAGGGCCGCGGGTCCGCGGTGGTGAGCTTCTTCAGCATCTTCGCCGCGGTCTCGTAGTTGGGGTTGTCCTGGTCCAGCATCAACAGCGCCTTCCCCAGCAGCGACTCGTGGTGGTCGCGCTCGTAGCGCAGCGCGAAGTCGAAGCTCTTCCAGGCGGCGCTGTCCTCGCCGCGTTGCCGCTGCAACCGCCCCAGTGCGGCGTAGATGCGCGGGTCGTCCGGCGACTGGCCCTGCGCGATCTCGAGGTTTTCGCGGGCGTGCTCCAGGTCGCCAGCGTTCATCTGGATCAGGCCCAGCGTGAGGTACATCAGCGGGCTGCGGCTGCCCTTGGCGTCGAAGGCCTTCACCCGCTCTTCCAGCTCCGCCAGCGCGGCGGCCCCCTTCCCGCCATACGTCTTGATCAGCGCCTCCGCAGAGTAGAGGTACGCGGAGACCTCGCCCGACTTCTTGGCCTCCCCCAGGTTCTCCTCCGCCTGGGTGCGGGCCGCGTCGCCGCCGCCGTGCTCGCCCCAGCGGATGGCGTTGGCGTAGGCGAGGTAGGCGTGGGCCGCGCCCGAGCTGGCGTCGAACCCCAGCGCCGCGTCCGCTTCCTTGATGGCCTTCTGGTACGAGTCGTAGCTGTCGTGCTTGAGCTGTTCGGCCGCCGCGGCCAGGTGGCGGTTGCGCTCGCGGTTGTTGCGGGCCCGGTACTGCCCGACGAAGTAGTAGCCGCCCAGGGTGAGCGGCAGCAGCGCCATCAGCGCGATGAAGGTGGCCCGGGTGCTCTTCTTCTTCTCCTTCTCGGAGGCCTGGGGCCGCGCCCTCGACCCGGACTCCTCGTCGTCCGCCGCGTCGTCCTCGTCCGGCGGGCGGTAGGTGACCTGCGGCGGCGACGCGGGGCGCGCAGGGGGGCGGGCCGGCCCGCGAGCCTGCTGCGCCTGCGGGGATGGCGGGCGCGCGGGGACCTGCGGCGCGCGCGTGGGGGCGCCGTTGGGCGGCCGGCGGGCGCCGCTGGTCGGCTCGCGGCCCAGCGGGGGCGGCGGTCCGGCCGGGGCGGTGGACGGCCGGCGCACTCCGCTCTTCGGCTCCGGCGGGATGACCGGCGGGTCCGCCTCGACGCTCACCTGCTCCGTGGGCAGGTCCTCGGGAATCGGCTCCTCCGGCGGCGGCTCCGGCTCCGGCGGGGCGGGCCTGGGCGGCTCGATCTTGAACTGCTTGAGCGCGGCCTCGGTGTCCTTGTCCTCCGGGTCCACCTCCCACGCCTTGAGGAGGTTGGCCTTCCCGGCGTCCGCCTCGCCGCCCTTGAGCTGCAGGGCGCCGGTCATCCGCAGGACGTTCTTGTCCGCCGGCGCGACCTGCATCGCTCCCGCCAGCTCCTCCAGCGCCTTCTTGTCCTTCCCCTGCTCCGCGTAGACGCGCGCCAGGAGGACGCGGGGATCGGCCGCGTTGGGGTGGGCTTTGACGCCCTTCTTGCAGACCACCATCGCTTCCATGAAGCGGCCCATGCCGAGGTAGGCCTCGGCGAGCGGCTTGTAGGCTCCGGAGGCGGGCTCCGTCGCGAACGCATGCTCCAACTTCGCGAGCTCAGCCGGGCTCAACGTCTTCGAGGGCGTCGGGGGCATTCGTCAGGCAGAGAAAGGATTTTTTATGGCACCCGCTCTCCACCCAGTCAAATGCAGAGTCGAAGCCTGGAGGCTAGCTTGACAGGGGATTTTCGCCCGGGTATCGACGCGGGTGCGGTTCCCCGTCGGGGGTGTAGCTCAGTTGGGAGAGCGTCGCGTTCGCAATGCGAAGGTCGTCGGTTCGATCCCGTCCACCTCCACAGGCTGATTGACGAGTGAGCCGGGGGGCGGTCGGTCCGCCCCTCGGCCGCTTGCTTCAGGGACCGTTCGGCGGCCCGAGCGGCCCGGCAGCATCGAGCGGGTCGGCCTCCGGCGGCGCCACCGGGAGGAGCACCTCGAAGGTGGTGCCCTGGTCCGGAGCGCTCTTCACCCGGATCTCCCCGCCCAGCGCGGTCACCAGGGTGTGGCTGATGGGGAGCCCCAGCCCGGAGCCCGGGCCCCGTCCCCGGGCCGCGAAGGACGGCGTGAACACCCTCGCCTGCTCCTCGGGGGCCAGCCCGCGGCCGTTGTCGCTCACCGAGACGAGCGCCCGCCCGTCCGCCGCGGTCCCGCACCACACCCGGATCTCGTTCCGGACCTCCGAGCCCGCAGGCAGGGCGTGCACCGCGTTGACCAGGAGGTTGACGAACACCTGCCCCAGCCAGACCTCCGAACCGACCACCAGGCCGGTGGGCTGGAGGTCGGCGTCGATCCGCCCCCGCTGCCGCACCTGGTTGGCGGTCACCCGCAGCGCCCACTGGAGCACCTCGCGCGGGTCCACCAGCGTGCGCTGTTCGGACGCCGGCCGGCCGAAGACGTTGAGGTCGGTGACCACCTGCCGGATCCGCTCCGTCCCCACCCGCACCTCGTCCACCAGCTCCACCATCTCCTCCACGTGCGAGGCGAGCTCCGGGTCCAGCTCGCCCTGGTAGACGGCGGCGTCCACCCGGTCCAGGCCGGCGGAGAGGAAGACCATGTTGGACTGCATGATAGCCAGCGGGTTGTTGATCTCGTGGCCCACGGTGGCGGCCATCAGCCCCAGGGAAGCCAGCCGGTCGGCGGCCTCCGCCTGCCGCTGCAGCCGCCGTTGTTCGGTGACGTCGCGGAAGCACAAGACCGCGCCCAGCACCTCGCCCTGGTGCTCGATGGGGGCGGCCGAATCGTCGATCTCCCGGAAGCCCTGGCCGCCGCGCGGGACCAGCCGGGCGCCCGGGGGCAGGTTCCGCGGCGCCCGTTCCGCCAACGCCTCCCGGAGCGGGCTGCGGGCCGCGTCGCCGGCGCGGATCTGCACCACGTCGTCCACCAGGCGGCCGCGCGCGTCCGCCTCCTTCCAGCCGGTGAGCGCCTCCGCCACCCGGTTCATGAACTGCACCCGGTGATCGGGGTCGCAGGCCACCACCGCGTCGCCGATGGAGCGGAGCGTGGTGGACAGCCACCGCTCGCTCCGCGCCACCTTCATGTCGGCGGCGTGCTTGTGGCGGGCCACCTCGATGGCGCTCCGCACCTCGCGGCTGGTGAAGGGCTTCACCACGTAGCCGTAGGCCCGGGTGCGAACGGCCCGCGCCAGCGTGAGGTCGTCAGTGTAGGCGGTGAGGTAGACCACCGGCACGCCGTGCCGCTCGGAGAGGGCGATGGCGGTGGTGATGCCGTCCACGTCGCCGTTGATCCGGATGTCCATCAGCGCCACGTCCGGCCGCTGCTCGGCCGCCACCCGCAGGGCCTCCGCGCTGGAGTCCACGGTGGCGATCACCTGGTAGCCCATCTCCTTCAGGCTCCGCTCCAGGTCCCAGGCCACCATCCACTCGTCCTCCACGATCAGCACCGACGTGGGGCGCTCCGCCTCCTGCTTGGCCGGCGTTCCATTCATGGCTTCACCCGGAATGCGAACCGGATGCGCGCACCCGGCCCGCGGTCGACGGACAGCTCCGCTCTCAACTGCTGGGACAGCTTCTGCACCATCGCCAGCCCCAGGGTGGCGGGGGCCTTCAGGTCCAGCGACGCCGGCAGCCCCACGCCGTCGTCGCACACCTCCACCATCGCGGACCGGTCCCCCAACCGGCTCACCTTCACGTCCACCCGGCCGCGCCTCCCGCCAGGGAAGGCGTGCTTGAGCGCGTTGGTGAGCAGCTCGTTGAGCAGCAGCCCGCAGGGGATGGCCTGGTCCACGCCCAGCGAGACCGGATCCGCCTCCACCCGCACCTCCACCTGTCCCGGCCGGCCGATGGCCGCCTCCACCATCCGCACCAGGTCCCGCACGTAGGAGGAAAAGTCCACGAACTCCAGGGACCGGGATTCGTAGAGCTTCTCGTGCACCAGCGCCATGGAGCGGATGCGGATCCGCCCCTCCTCCGCCAGCGCCGCGGGGTCCCCGCTCGCGCCCATCTGGAGGTTGATCAGGCTGGAGATGAGCTGGAGGTTGTTCTTCACCCGGTGGTGCACCTCGCGCAGCAGCACCTCGCGCTCGCGCAGCCGCCCCTCCAGCTCGGCGTTCAGCCGCCGCGCGTGCTCCTGCGCCTCCCGCAGGTCGGTGATGTCGATGCAGGAGCCGATGAAGCCTTCGAACTCGCCGCGGAGCGAGAAGCGCGGGGCGCCGGTGTCGAGGACCCACCGGTACTCGCCATCCCCGCGCCGGAGCCGATACTCCATCCGGAAGCCACGCCGCCCCTGGAACGCGTCCAGAAAGGTCTTCATGCACCGCTTCAGGTCCTCCGGGTGCACGCCCTCCGACCAGCCCTTGCCCAGCTCCCGCTCCAGCGGTCGCCCCCGGAAGGCCAGCCACACCTGGTTGAACCAGTCGCACTCCGACGTCTGGTCGGAGCGCCAGAGCATCACCGGCGAGTGGTCTGCCATCAGCCGGAAGCGCGCCTCGTTCTCGCGGATCGCCTCCTCCTGGAGCCAGCGCTCGTGGACGTCGCGCACCACCGCCAGCGCGTTGCCGTTGTCCAGCCGCACCAGGCGCGTCTCGTAGTGCCGGCCGTCGCCCATGGGCCCCAGCGCGTGGTCCAGGGTGCGTGCCACGCCGTCGCGGCACACCTGCGCCACCGCCTCCACCGCCCGCTGGCCGATGACGGGCGCCAGTCCCTCGCGCACGTCCCGGCCACGCAATTCTTGCGCGTGCGCTCTCGCGCCACCCGGGGGTCCGTAACAACCCAGGTAACGCCCGTCCGGCGCCATCTCGTAGATGGCTTCTCCCAGCGCCTCCAACAGGGCGGGGACCCGGTCCGGCGCGATGGGGCTGCCCGCGACCATGACGTCTTCTCCTCGCAGGGATCCGGCGCTCCCTACCTAGAGTTGACTACCCGGAAAATTTGTAAATATTAGTAAATCGAGTATCGCCTGTCAACAGACCCAGGCGACTCAAGATTCCATCAATGACACCACCCGCTCTCGTGCGAGGGCGTCGATGTCGACATCCGGGTAACTCAGCAAAGTCGAGAGGATTTCTCGCGTATTTGCTCCAAGGGCGGGCGGCGGGGATGGCGGCGGGGGCGGCGTGACGCCCTCCAGCGGGAGCGGGTTGGCCACCACGCGTACCGGGCCGGCCTGCGGGTGCTGGAGCTCGGCGATGCCGCCGCGGGCGATCAGCTGCGGGTGGGAGAGGGCCTCCTTGAGATCGCTGATCGGCCCGGCGGGGATGCCGGCCTCGGCGAGGCGCTGGAGCCAGTGGCGGACCGTCTGGGCGCCGAAGATGGGCTCCAGCAGCGCCGCCAGCGCGGGGCGGTGCTCCACCCGGAGCGGGTTGGTGGCGAAGCGCGGGTCGGCCGGCCAGGCGGGCTGGCCGATCAGCTCGCACAGCTTGCGGAACTGCCCGTCGTTGCCGACCGCGAGGTTGAAGTAGCCGTCCTGGGCGCGGAACGTCTCGTAGGGGGCGATGGACGGGTGCC
This sequence comes from Myxococcaceae bacterium, assembly GCA_036559665.1. GTDB lineage: Bacteria > Myxococcota > Myxococcia > Myxococcales > Myxococcaceae > DASRBA01. Next base: position 6,676 of record DATBSS010000216.1, on the reverse strand, counting down.
GGTTGCCCAGGCGCGACGGCTGCTTGCCGGCGGTGAGGTGCGCGGCCGCCTGGAAGGTCAGGACCTGCACCGTGGAGTCCAGCATGGAGATGTCCAGGTGCTGGCCGCGGCCCTCGCGCTCGCGCACGAAGAGCGCCACCGAGATGGCCTGGAAGGCGGTCATCCCGGTGAGGATGTCGGCGATCGGCACGCCCACGCGGGTGGGCGGGCCGTCCGGGTCGCCGGTGAGGTGCTGCAGGCCGGACATCCCCTGCACCACCACGTCGTAGCCCGGGAGCCTGGAGTGCTCCGGCAGGCCGCGGTGCCCGAAGCCGGAGATGGAGCAGTAGATCAGCCGCGGGTTCTCCGCCTTCAGGTCGCCGTAGGAGAGCTTGAGGCGCGCCGCCACGCCGGGCCGGAAGTTCTCCACCACCACGTCGGAGATCCGCGCCAGGCGCTTGACGATCTCCAGCCCGCGCGGGTCCTTGAGGTTGACCGCCAGCGACTTCTTGTTGCGGTTGATGGAGAGGAAGTAGGTGGAGACGCCGTTCTGGAAGGGAGGCCCGAAGGCGCGGGTGTCGTCGCCCTGGCCGGGCTCTTCGACCTTGATCACCTCCGCGCCCAGGTCGCCCAGGTTCATGGTGCAGAACGGGCCGGCCAGGACGCGCGACAGGTCCAGCACCCGCAGGCCATGCAGCGGCCTGGGCGGCGGCGGCGGTGGAGTCATTCCAGGAGTCTCCCCAAGGTGACGTCGAGTTGGCTCTGCACCAGCCGCAGGATGCTCTGCAGCTGGTCCTCCGAGACCCGGAGCCTCCGCTGGAGGTCGTCCCGCACGGCGCGCTCCAGCGCGGCGCGGGCGCGCTGCAGCCAGCGGCTGATGGTGTTCACGTGGACGTCGTGCGCCGCGGCCAGCTCCTCCATGGAGAGGCGGGAGGCGAAGCGCTGGTGGAGCAGGACGCGGTCGTCCACGTCCAGCGCAGCCACCGCGGCGGCGAAGGCCTGCTTGAACTCGGCGCGGTACAGGCGCCGCATGTGCTCCAGCTCCGGGTCGGCGGTGGCCAGCGGCTCGGCCGCCAGCAGCTCGTCCTCCAGCGGCGTCTCGCGCGGGGCGCGGGTGACGAGGTTGGTGAGCAGCCGCAGCGCCGCCACCCGGAGCCAGACGCGCAGCGGCCCCTGGCCGGAGTAGTCCAGGATCTTCGGGCGTTCGCCCACGAAGAGCTTCTCCAGGACCTGCTGCCGCACGTCGGCGAGCTGGAGGGTCCCGGCGTTCATCCGCCGGAAGGCGCGGTCCACCTCGGCGCCGTACTCGCGCTCGAAGCGGTCCATCGCCGCTCGCGAGCCCTGGCCGCAGGCGAAGGCCAGCGCCAGGTCCTCGGCGAAGAGGCGGTCCAGCGCGGCCGCCGGATCCTCCTGGGTGAGCGCGCGCTGGGCCAGCGCCTGCGCCACCGGCTCTACCTTCATCCCCGCGTCCCCCAGCGCGGCGAGCGCCGCCTGCGCGCGGGCCCGCGCACGCTCCAGAAGCTCCGGGGGGGCGTTCATGGTGAAAGGCGCATCATGCCTTACGCGCCCCAGGGCGCACGGCGTCAGTTCACGGACTGGGGTGAGTGGGCGCTCGGGAACAATGCGCGCTCGTGGCTCCCTGCGCGGCCACCGGACGTCCGCGCGCTCATCTCCGGTGGGCCGCCGCGGTCGCGTAGCATCGCCGGCCGGACCTTGGTTCACCTGGACGAGAATGAGCTCTCCGCGTACGCCCGGCGGGAGCTGGCGGGCGCTGCGCGCGACCCGGCCGAGCGCCACCTGCGCGAGTGCGCGGAGTGCCGGGCGCTGCTGGAAGACCTGGCCGCGCTCTGCGCCGACCCGGAGGCCGAACGACCCGCGCCGCCATCCCCGCCTCCCGCGTCCCCGGCGGCGCCCGCGTTCCTCTCCAACGGGACCGCGGTGGGCCGCTACGTCATCCTCCGCCCGGTGGGCGCCGGGGGCTTCGGGGAGGTCTACGCCGCCTACGACCCCAAGCTGGACCGGATGATCGCCCTCAAGCTCCTGCGGGCCGGCTCCTCCGAACAGGACCGGCTCCTCCGCGAGGCGCAGGCCATGGCCCGGCTCTCCCACCCCAACGTCACCCAGGTCTTCGACGTGGCGGCGCTGGAGGACCGGATCTGCATCGCCATGGAATTCATCGAGGGCCGCGACCTCCGCCAGTGGCTCCTGGAGGGCCCCCGCTCCTGGCGCGAAGTGGCGGACGTCTTCGTCCAGGCGGGCGCGGGCCTGGCCGCCGCCCACGCCGCCAGCCTCGTCCACCGCGATTTCAAGCCGGCCAACGTGCTCATCGGCCGGGACGGGCGCGTGTCCGTCACCGACTTCGGCCTGGCGAGGCTGGAACGAAGCGCGACCGCGGCTGCGGCGGCCAGGCCGGACATCGCCGCCCGTCCGGAGGCGCTGCTGGACCTCACCCTCACCTCGGCGGGCATGGTGGTGGGCACGCCGGCGTACATGGCGCCGGAGCAGCACGGCGGAGACCCGGGCGGCGCCCGGGCCGACCAGTTCGCCTTCTGCGTAGCGCTCTACGAGGCGCTGTTCGGACAGCACCCCTTCCGGGCGGAGGGCGAGGGCGCGGCGGCGCTGATCCGCGCGGTGCGGGCAGGCGAGGTGCGGGAGCCCCCGGCGGCGCCCGCGGTGCCGGGCTGGCTGAAGCGCGCCGTGCAGCGCGGCCTCGAGAAGGACCCGGCCGCGCGTCACGCGTCCATGGACGCGCTCCTCCGGGAGATCTCCGTGGCGCCCCGCGAGCGGCGCCAGCGGGTGCGGCTCTGGGCGGCGGGTCTGTTGCTCCTGTCGGCCATCCCGGCGGCGCGCGCCTACGACCTGTACCGCCAGCGCGCCAGCCTCTGCACGGGGGCGGCGGCGAAGGTCGAGGAGGTGTGGGGGGACGCGCGGCGCGAGGACGTCCGCCGCGCCTTCGCCGCTTCCGGGCAGCGCCGCGCCGGGCCCAGCTTCGCGGCGGTGGACCACGCGCTCACCGGGTACCTGGCCCGCTGGGCGGACCTGTTCACCGAATCCTGCCGGGAGACGCGCCTGCGCGGCGAGCAATCCGAGCAGGTGATGGCGGCGCGACTGCTCTGCCTGGAGCGCGCCCGCACCGGCGCCCGCACCCTGGCGCGGGAGCTTCTGGCCGGGGACGCCGACGTGGTGGAGCACGCCTCCACCTCCACCGCCGCCCTGCCCGACCTGGAGGAGTGCCGCCACCTGGAGGGCCTGCTGCTCCTCCCCACCCCGCCCGCGCCGGCGCGCGCCGCCATCGACGCCACCTTCGACCAGCTCGCGGAGGTGAAGGCGCTGCGGGCCGCGGGGCGCTCGGACCGGGCGCTGGCGCTGGCCGGGGAGGCCCTCAAGGCGGCGCGCGCGCTGGGCTACGCGCCGCTGCTGGCGGAGGCGTTGCTGGTGCACGCGCGCGGCCTGCTGGTGCGTGGGGACGCCAGGGCGGCGGAGGCGGAGCTGCACCAGGCGATCCGCGCCGCCGCCGAGGGGCGGTTCGACCGCATCGCCGCCGAGGCGTGGGTGGCGCTGGTGACGGTGGTGGGCGTGGTGGAGCGCGACCTGCCCAGGGCGCTGGCGCTGCAGGAGGCGGCGGAGGCCGCCATCGCCCGCGCCGGGAGCGACCGCGCGCTGGAGGCGGAGCTGCGCGGGGCGCTGGGGATGGCGCTGCTCTACCAGGGGCGGGCGGCCGAGGCGCTGGCGCAGCAGGAGCGCGCGCTGGCGCTGGCCGGGGAGGAGGCGGCCGGAGCCGGTCCGCGGCACACCCGGGTGGCGGAGGCCCTGCGCGAGCTGGGGCGCACGCAGGAAGCGGAGGTCCACGCGCGCCGGGCGGTGGAGCTGATCGAGCGCGAGTCCGGCGCCGGCCACCCGCTGCTGTCGCTGCCGCTGGAGATCGCCGCCGAGGCGCAGTGCGCGCGGGGCGAGGCGGCGGAGTGCTTCCAGCTCATCCGGCTGGCGGGGTCGCTGCGCGCCGCCCAGGGAGACCGGGACCCCGCGCTGGTGCCCGAGCTGTGGGTGCTGGCCGAGGCGCTGGAGGGGCTGCGGCGGTTCGACGAGGTGCGGCCGGTGCTGGAGAAGGCGGCGGAGCTGGCGCGGCGCGGGCTGCCGCCGGGCGACCCGCTGGTGGCGCTGGCCGACGCGCGGCTGGCAGGGGCGAAGGGGGATCCGGAGGCGATGCGGCGGGCCATCTCCGCGCTGGAGCGGGCGGAGGGCGCGTCACACCCGGACGTGGGGCGCGCGCGGGACGCGCTGGGAGCGGCGCTGCGGGCTCGGTCGGACTGGCCCGCAGCCCGTGCCGAGCACGCCCGCGCCCTCGAGCTCCTGCGGTCGCATGGAGGTGACCGGAGCCCGCTGCTGGCGAGGCCGCTGGCCGGGCTGGCGGAGTGCGAGGCGCGCCTGGGTCGGCCGGACGCCGCGCGCGACGCGTTCCAGCGCGCGCTGGCAGTGGCGGACCCCGGGGAGATCGCGCTGGCGAAGGCGGCGCGGCGCGCCCTGGACGCCCTCCCCCCGCGGTGAGCGCTACTCGGACCGGATGCGGAAGCGGTCCCAGGCGACGCCCGCGCGGGCGGTCGACAGGCCTGCGTTCCCGGCCCCGGAGAGCGCCCCGGGCGCTTCGTCCACCACCGAGAGCAGGACCTCGCCGTTCACGGACGCCTTCAGCACCACCGGGTTCGACCCCACCGCGGTCAGGCGCAGCGTCGACCAGTCCCAGGGCGGCACGTCGCCGGGGGCCTGCCCGAGCACCGCGATCGCTCCCCCGAGCCGCCGGCGGATCTGCACCTGTCCTGACGACAAGACCACCACCTCGTACCGGTCGGCCGGGTGCTCTCCCTGGACCCGGAGGACCAGCGCCGCCTCCGGCACGCCGAAGCCCACCACGGCCGCCTCCACCGAACAGTCGCGGCAGCTCACCGACGGCACATACGCCAGGTCCTCCCCGTCCAGGTCCGAAGCGGCCACCTCACCGGTGGTGAGCCACAGCCCGCTGTCCTGCACCCACTCGGGGCCCAGGTCATTCCCGCCGCGCGTGAAGTCGTCCGAGAAGAGCAGCGCTCCCGGCGGCGGCGGGGGCGGCGGTGGGCCACCTCCGCGCTCCGGCGCGAACACCAGCTCCACCATGCCGGGCGAACCGGCGTCCTCCGTGAAGCCGAAGGCGCACGGGACCACCGGCGCCTCCTCTTCCTCGGGCACCTGCTCCAGCGCGGCCGGGTAGCCCTTGAACGTCTGGCTGCGGTCGATCACCACCGCAGGGCCAACCACCCCGCCGGTCACCTTCCGGAAGCGGACCTGGTAGCTGGTCTCGGCGTTGACGACGTGGTTGTAGAAGACGTGGAGGTCGTCGCCCACGAGGGTGGCGGCGGCCTGGGTCGCCCACCACGACGCGTCGTCGATCAGCTGCCGCGGCCCGAAGCCTTCGCCGTCGAAGAACCGGTACCAGAGCATCTGATCGTTGCCGCCCTTGTAGACCAGGTGCATCCCCCCGCTCGGGGTGGCCACCGCGGTGAGCGCCGCGCCGTGGTAGATGCCGTCGCTGAAGGCGGCCTGCACCGGCCCCCAGTCGCCCAGCGGCTCCGAGTCCCCCCGCATCCGGAACTGCGCCGGTCCGGAGAGGCCGTGCCCGTGGAAGAGGAAGATCAGGCGGTGGCCCAGGCTCAGCAGCCGCCCGCCGCCGCGCTGCGAGAGCACGGCCAGGTCGGGCTGTTCGTGGAACGTCCCGCCCCCGTCCTGGCTGACCGCGATCGCCGCGGCGTGCGTCCCGCCCGCGTCGAGCCGGAAGGCCTGCACCCACAGCCGGCCGGCCGAGTCGGCGGCGATCTCCGCGCGGTAGTACGCGGTGTCGTCGGAGGTGGAGTCGAACACCCGGACCGGCGGGTCCGCCTGGAGGTCCTCCGTCTCGGGGTCGTACCGCCAGCGCTGGAAGAACACGTCGTGCCACTCGGAACCGGACAGCGACGGGCCCTCGTACGAGTACACCAGCGCCAGGTCCTGCCCGAGCTGGATGACGTCCGCGGTGTCCGGGTGCGACGCGTCGCCCTGGATGGCGTCGTACCGGGACCAGTGCAGTCCGCCGTCGTTGCTGCGGAACCATCCCAGCCCGCGCGAGCCCGCCCAGCCCTGCTGGAGCGCCAGGTAGAGGCTGGCGCTGCCGTCCTCGTGCACCACCCGCGCCAGGTGACGCTGGGCCGGGAGCGTCAACGCGTTCCCGCCGCCGGTCCCAGCGACCGGGACCGCGGACAGTCCCGCCCACAACAAAGACCCCAACCACGATCCCATCATTGGGCGACGAAGATGGGGACGCTACCGGTGGAAGCAACTGGACCTTGGGACTACTGCGTCGCCGTCGCCACGGCGGCGGCCTCGGCGCGCTTGCCGAGGGTGTCCAGGCCCTGCTGCATCGGCGTGCCCAGGCCGGAGTCGCCCATGATGGCGCCGAAGTACCGGTTGATGGGATTGTTGCCCAACTCCATGTCGCACGTCCAGGTGACGGTGGTGGTCTGCCCCTTCGGCTCGCAGGTGAAGCTGGAGTCGAGCCGGTAGCTGCCGTGCATCAGCACCACCTCGTAGTCGACGCCGCGGGTCGGATCGGCGCGGAGGATCTTCATCGTCCCCTCGCCGGTGGTCTCCCCGTCCCAGGACTGGACCGCGCCCACGCCCTCCTCCGGGCCGG